>JAFIEG010000067.1 GCA_020832665.1 Pararhodobacter sp.
CGGCGCGGGGCGGCGGGGCAAGACGGCCGCGAGACCCGCCGACAGCGGCGCGGCCCCGGAAAGCGGCGCCGAAGGTGCTGGCGACGAACGCCCGCGCGTGCTGCGCGCGGCACCAAAGCCCAGAAATTCGTCAACCTTCGCGGCATCCGCAAGATCGGCGCGCGAAAGGGAGCCGGTGATCTGCCCGCGCTCGAGCACCAGCACGCGGTCGGAAAGATCGGCGATGAAGTCGAAATTCTGCTCGACCAGCAGGATCGACAGACCCTGCGCATGCCGCAAGCGACCCAGCGTTTCGGCGATTTCCTCGATGATCGAGGGCTGGATGCCCTCGGTCGGCTCATCCAGCAACAGCAGGTCCGGCGATCCCATCAGGCACCGCGCGAGCGCCAGCAACTGCTGTTCGCCGCCCGACAATGTACCGCCTTCGCGATCGATCAGCGCCACCAGGCGGGGAAAATCTGCCAACACCCGCTCCAGCGCCGCCTCTTCGCCCCCGGCGGCGGCGTGGTCCAGCCAGGCAAAACGCAAATTGTCGCGCACCGAGAGCTGCGGAAGGATCCCCCGGCCCTGCGGCACATAGCCCATTCCCAGCATCGCGCGCCGGTGCGGCGGATCGCCCGTGACATCGGCACCGCGAAACCGCACCCGGCCCGATTTTGCAGGCAGCATTCCCATGACAAGTTTCAGCAGGGTCGATTTGCCCATGCCGTTATGGCCAAGGATGCCCACCACCTCGCCGGCGGCGACCGTCAGATCGATGCCATGCACGACCGGCACGCGCCCATAGCCGCCCACCAGCGTTGACACCTCCAGCCAGATCTCCGCGTCCCTCGCCACCATCACGCCCGTTTCCCAAGATAGACATCGCGCACCACAGGGTCGGACATGACCCGATCGACATGATCTTCCATGAGCACCCTTCCGCGATGAAACACCGTCACCGTCGAGGCCAGCGAGCGGATGAACTGCATGTCGTGCTCGACAATGACCACGGCAGCAGAGCGCGTCATCTCGCGGATGACCTCGCCCATGCGCGCCACCTCGTCGGCGGTCATTCCGGCCGCCGGTTCATCCAGTAGCACCAGCCACGGGTCGGCGGCCATTACGATGCCCAGCTCAACCCTCTGCCGCTCACCATGCGCCAGCCGGCCAAGCTCGGTGCGCGCGATCGGCCCCAGCGCCAGGCGCTCGATCACCTCATCGGCCTTGCGCCGGGCTGCCTGGGTATCGTTGAACCGGCGCGCGGCCATCCAGATATTTTCATGCACGCTCAGCCCGTCCATCACCGATGACACCTGCATCTTGATGCCGACCCCCAGCGCGGCGATCTGGTGCGGCTCCCAGCCCGTGGTTTCCTCGCCGCGCAGGAAGACGCGGCCATCGGTCGGGGTCAGCAACCCGCAAAGGCATTTGAAACAGGTGCTCTTGCCCGCGCCATTCGGGCCTATCAGGCAGCGCAGCTCGCGCGCCTTGAGCTTCAGCGAGACGTTGTCCACCGCGACGACACCGCCAAAGCGCATCGTCAGCCCCTCGGTTTCAAGCACGGTTTCAGCCATCGGATACCTCGGCACGAGGGGCACGCCGGCGGCGTGCGGGTCTGCGGCGCGATCCGGCAAGCCAGTGCCATCCGCGCGCCAGTTCCGGGGCCAGCCCGCGCGGCAGGAACAGCACGAACAGCACCAGCACGAGGCCAAGCACGAACATGTTGTCGATGATGGCTTGCTGGCCCAGAGCGAATTTCAGATAGGCCAGCGCCGCCGCCCCCAGGATCGGCCCGAACCGCGTGCCAAGCCCGCCGACGATACACCAGATGATGATCTCGGCCGATTGCTGCAGGCTGAAAAGCGTGGGCGTCACCACCTCGGCCCAGGTGGCATAAAGCGCCCCGGCCAGCCCCGCGATGGCCGCACCGATTGCAAACAGGATGGTCTTGCGAGCGCGGATGTCGAAGCCCAGCAGCGAAACCCGTTCCTCGTTCTCGCGGATGCCCACCGCGATGCGCCCGAAGCTTGAACGCAGCAGCCATGTCACCAGAAGAAACACGACAAGCAGGCTCACCGCGGCCACATAGTAAAGCGTCTCGCCCCAGATCATCAGCTCGGGCCGGCCCGGCACGTTGAGGATCGGAAACCCCGGAATGCCGTTGAAGCCCCCAAGCCGCGCCACCCCGATCGTGTATTCCGGCCCGGCGGTCGAATTGATCCAGCGAAACAGGATCAGCGTCACCACCAGCGTGATGACGGCAAGATAGACATCGCCCAGCCGCCCGTAGAACATCATCGCACCCAGCGCGAGGGCAAAGACCGCGGGAACAAGGACGGCAAGGATGACCGGCAATGTGCTTTCGCCGAGATTGATCCCGGCGACGGCAAAGGTATAGGCGCCCAGCCCGAAGAAGGCCGCCTGCCCGAAGCAAAGCACCCCTCCGAAACCCCAGATCAGCCCCAGGCTGAGTGCCAGCATCCCATAGGCGATGAGCAGCGTCAGAACATGCGTATCGATCAGAAGCGGCATGAAGAAGATCAGCACCACCCCGGCGATCAGAATGAAGGCCGTATCCCTGCGCGCATCGCCCCGCATCAGAGCTTCCCCCGGAAAAAGCGCGAGGTGATCCCGCGCGGCAGCAGGCGCAGAAGGATCACCGCCGCGACCAGCAGCGCAACGTCACCCACCACCGGCGAGACGAGGAACGAGAAGAACTGGTTGACCAGCCCGAAGAACCCGGAAGCCGAGGCCAGCCCCGCCACCAGCGACGGCCCGCCCGCGATTACGGTGATGAACGCCTTGGCGATGAAGGCAGCCCCGGCCGTGGGTACCAGCCCCACCAACGGCGCCAGAACCGCGCCCGCCAGCCCCGACAGCGCCGAGCCCACCGCGAAGGTCAGCATGTATATCCGGTCGGGGCTGTGGCCCATGGCCGAGGCCATGTCGGCGCGCTGCATGGCGCCGCGCGCCACCAGCCCCGCGCGGGTGCCGCGCAGGACGGCCAGCATTGCCACCAGCAGCAGCACCGAAACAATGATGATGAAGAAATTATACCCGTTGATCTGGTAATTGCCGATGCTGAAGCCCGGTATCGGCCCGGAAACCCCGGTCGTGGTGTTGCCGAAGATCATCTTGAACGCGCCGATCATCATCAGGCTGAGGCCCCACGAGGCCAGCATCGTGTCGATCATCCGCCCGTAGAGATGGCGAAAGATCAGCCGCTCGACGATCAGGCCGAACAACCCGACAACCAGCGGCGCGACGATCAGCATGGCAATGAAGATGTTCACGCCCAGGCCCACGGCGGTGATGGTGGCGTAGCCGCCCAGCACCATGAACTCGCCATGTGCCAGGTTGATGACCTTCATCATGCCGAAAACCACCGCCAGCCCGGCGCTGATCAGCGCCAGCGAGGCAATGGCATACAGCACTTCGACCAGGATAACGGCGGCAAGATCCATGCGTTTCGCTTCTTTTCAGGCAACAGCGCACCATGCCCCGGCAGCACCGGGGCACGGTCAGTCCGGCTGAACAACGCTCAGAATTCGATTTCGTACTGCGTGTTGTCGTCGGGGTTCTCGATCAGGTTGCACACGGCCTGCGTGTCGACCGGCGGGCGCTGGGACAGCGATTCAACCACTTCCATCTTCTGATCGCGCACCTCCATCAGATGCACATCGAGGATGGCGTGATGGGTTTGCGGGTCGATGGTCATGACCCCGCTCGGCCCGTCGACCGACAACCCGTCTTCCAGCGCCTCGGTCACCGCCATGCGCTCGGCGCTGCCGGCGCGGCGCACACCCTCGGCCCAGAGATGGATGCCCATGTAATGCGACACCGCGATTTCATGGATCGCATCGGTGCTGCCATAGGCTTCGACCCAGCGCTCCTTGAAGGCATTGTTCAGCGGCGTATCAAGCTCCTGCGAGTAGTTATAGGCAACCATCATGCCGTTGCCTTCCGCGGGCGTCAGCACCTTGTGCTCGTTGCCCACGCCCATCGTCGTCGAGGCCAGCGGAATACGCTCATTCATCCCCGCCGCCGCCCATTGCCGGAAGAACGACAGATGCGCCCCGCCGACCAGCGGCGCGATCACCAGATCGGGAGCAACTGTCTGAATCCGTGCGATGGTCGAGCCGAAGTCCGACACGTCCAGCGGGAAGAAATCCGTGCCAACCGCTTCACCGCCGTTATCGTCGATGTATTTTTGCAGCCAGCGGGCGGTGATCTGGCCATAGTTGTAATCTGCCGCCAGAATATAGACGCGCGGGCCAGACCGGCTCATCGCCCAGGGCACCAGCACTTCGGCCTGCTGTGCCGGGGTCACGCCGTTGATGAAGATGTTGCGGTCGCAGACCCCGCCCTCATACTGGACATTGTAGAAATACAGCGTGTTGGCGCGACGCAGGGTCTGGCGGATCGCCTCGCGCGAGGCCGAGAGAACCCCGCCATGCACCACATCGACATTGTCCTGGCGCACCAGCCGCTGGGCATACTGGGTATACAGCGCCATGTCGGATTGCGTATCGTAGGAGATGAGCTCCACCGGGCGGCCAAGCAGCCCGCCGGCATCGTTGATTTCCGCCACGGCCAGCCGCTGGGCCATGTCCATCGGTGTGCCATAGGCATCAAAAATGCCCGAAACATCGAGCACGGTGCCGATGCGAATGGCGTCCTGCGCCCGGGCGATGGCGGGCATCATCAGCGCGCCGGATGCAGCGGCGGTCGAAGCGAGAAAGCTGCGTCTGTTCAGTGTCACGATCGTCTCTCCCTGGTTCCCTGGTGTTTCATCGGCCGCACTGCGGCACGGTTGGTCACTTGTCGTCATCGGCCCGGTCACGCTCGACAGGGTCCTGGTCGCGCTGTTGCGCAGGCGTATCGGCCTTGCCCTTGATACGGTTGGCATAATCGGCTGTTCTTCCGGCAAGATTGGCGTCGAAATCGATACCGATATCGGCACCCATCTGCTTCATGGCCGGCAGACGCACCGCCATTCCGAGGATCTGTTCCATGGCCGAGCCAAAGGCGCCGTCGGCGCCGCCGCCCGCATCGCCGCCACCGCCATGGCCGAAACCGCCCAGATGGTTGATGCGGATCGAGTCGATCTTCTCGACCGGCTTCATCATCTGGGTCATGATCTCGGGCAGCCGGTCGAGCCGGCGCTCTTCCAGCCGCATGGCAATCACCGCCGGGTCGAGGCCGTTCTCGGCCGCGATCAGGGCAGAACGCCCCTCGGCCTCGGCAAGCATGCGCATCTTGTCGGTGGCGGCGCGGGCCTCGGATATCTCGGCCTCGGCCTTGGCGCGGGCGCGCTGATCGGCGGTTTCGGATTCGGTGCGCGCGGCCAGCAGTTCCTGTTCGCGCTTCTGGCGCATCAGCGCGATCTCGCGCTCGCGTTCCGCCGCCGCGCGCTCTTTCTGGGTCTGCACGGACTCGGCAGCCAACAGAACCTGCGCACGCGCGGATTCTTCGGCTGCCTTGGCCTCGGCGGTCTCGGCTCGGCGCCGGGCCAGCGCCGCTTCCTGCGCCAGCTTGGCTTCCTCCAGCGCCTGGATTGCCGCCATCTCGCGGCCTCGCAGCGCCTCGTCGCTGGCGATGCGCGCCGATTTCAGCTCCTGCTCGTTGTATATCCGGGCCTCTTCGGCGGCGCGTTCGGCGCTGGCTGCCTGAATGCGCGAGGTGCTTTCTGCTTCTGCCTCCAGCCGGCGCAGGTGCTCACGCTGCGCGATCTCGGCCTCGCGCTCGGCCCGGGTTATATCCAGCCGGCGCTGGGTTTGCGCCAGCTGCGTCTCGCGCACGACAAGGTCGGCCTCGGCCTCGATGCGCACCCTCTCCTTGCGCTGCTCGGCCACCAGCGCGGCGAGCTTGCGCATCCCCTCGGCGTTGAAGGCATTGTTCTCGTTCAGCCTGCCGAAATCGGCCTGATCAACGCTGACCAGCGCGGTGGAAATGAGCGTCATGCCCAGCTTCTCGGCATAGGCGGCAACTTCGCCGGACACCTGCGCGGCGAAAGCGGCGCGGTCGAGGTGGATCTGGTCGAGCGTCCGGGCCGCGGCGGCATTTTGCATCGCGCCGACCAGCGTGCCGGAAAACAGCTCTTCCACCGCCTCGCCACCGCGCGCGATCCGCGCGCCCAACGCCTGCGCGGCCGTCGCCACCCCCTCGCGGCTGGACTGCACACGCAACTCGAATTCCATCTCGATATCGGCGCGCAGCCGATCGCCGGTCAACAGCGCCTCGGTCCCCGCGCAACGCGCCCGGAAAGACAGCGCCGACATGTTCACGCGCTGGATTTGATGCAGGATCGGCAGCGCCATGCAGCCGCCATCAAGCACAACCCGCTGCCCGCCAAGGCCGGTGCGCACCAGCGCCGTTTCCCTTGTCGCTTTCGCGTAGAAACGCTGCAGAAGCCACAAGCCGAACAGCACCAGCGGAATTGCGATGACAATTGCGAGAAACCAGATCAAGACGCCCTCCTGCCCATGCGCGGGGGCCTGCCCCGATCATGACGGCAGTCTAGACAGGAATCATTTTCCGTTTCAAGTATTTTATTTTCCGTTTCAACAAACCCCTGCTCAAGGGGTCATGAAAGCTTGTCGCCGATGCTGAAAAGCATCCCGTCGGCCCGGGCCAGGTAGATCGGACGTTCAGCGCCCCGATCGCCGCCATCCTGCCAACGCGCCGAAGCGTGCCGCAAGCGCCCGGCCATCGGCCCGGTCGCGTCGCGCCAGCCTTCCGGGTCAAGCTCAAGCAGCGCGCGCAGGAAATGCAGCCCCTCATAAGTCGATTGCCCCAGCGCGTTGAGCATGGGGGCGCGATCACCGTGAAACCCGTGATATGATTCACGAAAGCAGGCATTCGCATCGGTCGCAAGCGCCCCGAAATAGGACGCCGCGGAGAACAGGCGCTTTAGGTTGTCGGGCCCGATGGCGAGCAATCCGTTCTCTTCAACGGCGCAGCACAACCGGAACATCTGCCGGTCAAGCCCTGCCTGTCCGAAAGCACGGTTGAACTCGACCGCATCCTGCCCGACCATCGACAAGAGCAGCGCGTCGGCGCCGCTTTCAGCAAGTGCCTCGATTTCGCCGGACATGTCGCCAAGACCGAAAGGCAGATAGCGCTCATACACCAGCGTTGCGCCGAACCGCTGCAGATGCTGCTTGGCATAGCTGTGCGAGGTTCGCGGCCAGACATAGTCATTTCCGATCATCGCCCAGCGCCGCGGCCGATAGATGGTTTGCAGGCGCGCCATCGCCGGGCCGACCTGCTCGGACGGCGTTTCGCCAATGGCAAATATGCCCGGGGTTCGCTCCCCGCCCTCGTAGAGCGGCGTGTAGATATAGGGAATGCGGGTCTGAACGATCTTGCTCAATCGCTGGCGAATGGCGCTGATATGCATGCCGACAATGGCATCGACGGTCCCGAGATCGATCAGCGAATCGATCAGCGCATCGACGGGCGTCGTCGCCTCGACCGCACTGTCGATCATGACAAGTTCCACCGGACGCCCGCCGATACCGCTGCCGCGGTTGAGTTCGGCCACCGCAAGCTGGGCCGACGCGATACACGACGGCGCCCATATCCCGGCTGCCCCGCATAACGGAATCGCCAGCGCCACTCGAAAGGCCGATTTTGGCGCGAGAAGCAGGTCGTCATAAGGACTTGCCACCGTCTCGGGCAACGCCCCGTATCCACGGCCACCAATGGGACAAAGAGCAGACATCAACGATTTCCCCGGTCTTGTCGCTCAGTGCAATTGAAATTCTTTTCCCAGTCAACTAATTTCATGAGCAGGCTGCTATCTATCTGCATGTCTGAAGGAAACGGCAACATGAGTGACGAGCGCGCGGCGATAACCGGTTATCTTTCATATGCGCTGGCAGCAGCGCACCGGAATGTGCATCTTGAACTCAGTCGCAAGCTGAAGGACGAGGGCGTTCAGGTCGAAGCCTGGCGCCTCATGGAAGCGATTGGCGAGGAAAGCACCATGACCATGGGCCGGCTGGCCGAAACCGTGCTCCTCGCCCCGCCGACGCTGACCAAGATGGTGGATCGCATGGTGGCGGACGGCCTGGTGCAGCGCCAGATCTCGCAGGAAGATCACCGCCAGGTGCATCTGGTTCTCTCTGCGCTCGGGGAACGCAAGCGCGACCGCGTCCGCCAATTCGTGCAGGAACAGGAGGCCGCGCTGCTCGAACGTCTGGGGCCAGACAATGCGCGCCTTCTGCACAACGCCCTGAACTCGCTCGCGGTCTGACGGCACCGCGCGCAGGCCAGGCGGAAGGCTTCGGCGCCGCTTGGCGGCTCACTCGAAAACGCAGCGTGGGAAATAGAACGAGACCACCCAGTTGGGCTGATCGACAATTTCCGAAATCCTGAGATCACCGCAGGTTGACACCAGCATGTAGGCATCGACCGCCGCCATTTGCCGCGTCGCGCAAAGATGGTCGATCATGCCGGACACCGCATCGCGCGCCGCGGCCATCATGTCGGGCCCGATACCAGTCGTGACCTCATAGCCCTTGGCGTCCAGGTGGCGGGTGACCGGGCCGGGCGTGGTGAAACGGGGAAATTTGAGCCGCGCATCCCTGATCACGTCGATGGTCAGAACCACATCCATCGGACTTTCGATGGCCGTGCCGCAGACCTCGCCATCGCCCTGGGCGGCATGGGTATCGCCGACACTGAACATCGCGCCCGGCACCTCGACCGGCAGATAGAGCGTCGTGCCCGCCGCCAGGTCGCGGATGTCCATGTTGCCGCCCACACGCCTGGGCGGAACCACCGAGTGCCGGCCCGGCTCGGCCAGCGCGTTGCCCATGGTTCCGGCGAAGGGGCGAAGCGGCACACGCGCCTCGGGCCCGAACATCGCCGGCGCCATGGTGTCGTGATCGAAACGCCAGACATGCAGCGCCGGATCGGGGAACTGATCGGCGAGCAGTCCGAAACCGGGAATGTTTGCCGTCCACCCGAAACCGGCGCCCCGTTGCGGCTGCGGCGTGAAACTTTCGATCGTGATCTTCAGCGCATCGCCCGGTTCTGCGCCGCTGACATGGATCGGACCGGAAACCGGATTGACCCGGCCGAAGTCAAGCCCGGCCACATCGGTCGCTGTCGAATCGGGGCCAAGCTGCCCACCGGAACTGTCGCGGCAGTTGAACAGGATGGTTGACCCCGGCGCGACCCGCTCGACCGGCGGGATCCCGTTATCCCAGCCATAGTGATAATGTGCGCCGTGAATGGTGTAGTCATGCGCCCTGCACATCGTTCTCTCCGGTAGATTTCTGGCCCGTGCTTGCATTGCGGGCAATGCCTCGGGCGATCTGCGCCTTTCCCGATCAGGCGAAGAACTGAGCAGGCGACAAACGGAAGGGAAAGTCGCATCAAGTCTTCAAGTCAAGCTCAAACGGGGCTCAATCATGGACAGTTGCCGCCACAAGGGTTGGAGTGCGCCATTCGCCTTGGGCAGATCGGGTCCCTGTTTTGACCTGGCCGGGGCTCTTCTCTTCTCGAACCTTATGCGGCTCAGACAAGCAACCCGCCACGCATAAAACTGGCTCTGCGCGCCCCCCGCCCCATGTTCCCCTCTTCATGCGCACAGCCGGGATTACAGCCTTCATGCGTTTCAACGAGTAATCGAAATGTTGCAGGCCTTTTTTTCAAGGCCATGTTTTCCATCGCGTTCGGCCTGTGCTATTCTGGGCAGGTACCGGACCAAGCCGCCAGCCGAAAGGCCCGCCCCATGACCGGAACCGCCAGCACCATCACATCGCGCGACGGCACCGAGATCGCATGGTTCACCAGCGGCACCGGCCCGCCATTGCTGCTGGTCCACGGCGCGCTGGCCGATCACAGCCGTTGGGGCCACCTACTGCCGTATCTGGAGCCCCATTTCACCGTCCACGCCATGGATCGTCGCGGGCGCGGGGCAAGCGGCGACAGCCCCGCCTATGCGCTGGCGCGCGAATACGAGGATGTCGCGGCGGTGATCGACAACATCGCCGAGCGTTCGGGCGAAAGGGTCAATGTCTATGCCAATTCCTTTGGCGGGCTTTGTGCTTTCGGCGCCGCAGCGCTGACGCCGGCCCTCGACCGGCTTGCCTCGAACGAAGGCTGGCCGGTGCCGGAACCTGACCTTCTCGGCCCGCCGGCAGGGTTTCTGGAACGCGCGCAGAAGCTGCTGGATGAAGGTGGCAACGAGGCCGTGATCGAGGCCGTGTTCCGTGATGTCGTGGGCGTCAGCGACGACGATATCGCCGCGCTGCGCAAGCAACCGTCATGGCCCGCCCGCGTCGCCGCCGCCCATACCATCATGCGCGAAGAGGCGGCCTTTCTGGCAACCCGGCACGATCCGTCGATCGTGCAGAAGATCACCGTTCCGGCCTTGCTGCTTGTCGGTTCCGAAAGCCCGGTCTGGCGGCCCTCGGCCGATCCGGTTGCCGCCGCCATGCCCGATGCGCGCATTGGCGTGCTGGAAGGGCAGGAACATATCGCGGATATTACCGCCCCGGAACAGGTGGCGGCACAGCTCGTCCCGTTTCTGCAGGGCAGGAACTGAAAGCCGGCCGGATGCCGGCTCGTTTATGGCTTGCCTTCTCGGTCATGTCAGGAACCGCCGGCAGTGCCTCGTGCCACCCAGCCAATCGGCCTTGACCCGACATCCCCCGGGTTGCACGCTGGGACGTTCCAGCCGCACCCGTCGACCGAAACCTGCCAGGGAGCTGCGCTGCGAGCGCGTGCCGCGGCTGGAATGCGCCAAAGGGCATCCAAACTGCCTGACGGGAGAAGGACATGGATCGGTTCACCGGCGGATGCCTGTGCGGAAACCTTCGTATCGTGGCGACGGGTCGGCCCTATCGGGTTGGCCTTTGCCACTGTCTTGAGTGCCGAAAGCATCATGGCGCCCTGTTTCACGCCTCTGCCATATTTCCCCGGGATGCGGTGACGGTCGAGGGCGAGGCGCGCGACTATGCCGGGCGGTTCTTCTGCCCTCGCTGCGGATCGCCGGTTTTCGGGCGCAGCGCTGACGGGATCGAGGTGAATCTCGGCGCTCTGGATGCCCCGGACCAACTAATGCCGACCTATGAGCTCTGGACAATCCGCCGCGAAGCCTGGTTACCGCCATTTCCGCTTGCAAGACGATACGAGCGCGATCGCTTCGGCAAGGATCGCCATGAAGAGTAAGGGGTGCACTGAAAAGCCCCTGGAATTGCAGACGCCTAGCCTGGTTACTTTTAGCAGCAAGTCCACGGACGCATTCAAGCGCAATGCGACCGCATTGATGGCCTTATGCCTATGGCCTTCAAACCGGCACGCTGACACCGACATGGTGTCGCGCCCTGCCGCCCGCGGTTGACCTTGCTCCAGGCTTCAAGGATGATCCCCCACATCTGGAATATCGGCAATCTGGGAGGAAGCGGAGATGACAATGAAGACATCGATGAAAGCGACGGCTCTTGGCGCGGTGCTGGCGATGACAACGGCGGGCTGGGCAGCGGCCGACTTTGCCGGGATGGAACCCACGACCCTGCGTCTGGCCCATGTGGTGAACGAGCAGGACGCCTTTCACATTGCCGCCGCGCGCTTCCAGGAGCTGGTGGCAGAGCGCACCGACGGCGTCATCACCGTGCAGATCTATCCCAACGCCGAACTTGGCGACGAGCGCACCCTGCTTGAAGGGATGCAGATCGGCACGGTGGACATGGGCGTGATCACCAATGGCCCTGTCGCGAACTTTCTTGAAGAGATCGCGGTGTTCGAGCTGCCCTTCCTGTTCGCCACCCGCGAAGAGGCATACAGCATCCTCGATGGCGAGATCGGGCAGGAGCTGCTGGACAATCTCAGTGAGGTGAGCCTCAAGGGCCTGGCCTATGCCGAGCGAGGGTTTCGCAACCTCACCAACAGCCAGCGACCGGTCCGCGAGCCCGGCGACATGCAGGGAATGCGCATCCGGGTGATGGAAAACCCGGTATATGTGGACACCTTCCGCGAGTTGGGCGCCAATGCCGAACCGATGGCCTGGACCGAGGCGCTGACAGCCATGCAGCAGGGCACCATCGACGGGCAGGAAAACCCGGTTGGGGTGATCCATTCCTTCAACCTCAATGAGACGCAACGCTACATGACGCTGTCGCGCCACACCTATTCGCCGGCAATCTTCGTCATGGGCCAGAGCGTCTGGGACGGGCTGCCCGAAGCCGCGCAGGAAGTGCTTGTCGAAGCCGCGCGCGAGGCATCGGCCCATGTCCGCGCCGTCAATGCCGAGATGGAAGAGGGCCAGCTGGCCGAGTTGCGCGAGCGCGGCATGGAGATCATTGATGATGCCGATCTCGCCGCCTTCCAGGCCGCCATCCAGCCCGTATATGAGCGCTATGGCGAAGCCTATGGCGATTACCTCGGTCGGATCCTTTCGGCGCTCGAGTAAGTGCTGCGCGCGCTTGATCTCATTGACAGGGGGATCGGGGCGGTCTTGCGCCCCGTTCTCTTTCTGGCCATGGCGGCGCTGATTGTCGCGATCTCGCTGCAGGTGGGATCGCGGCTTTTCTTTCGCGCGCTGGGCTGGACGGAAGAGGTCTCGCGCTTTCTGGTGATCTGGATCACCTTTCTAGGTGCCGCGCTTGCCTGGCAGCAGCATCGCCATATCGCCGTGGGGGTTCTCGTCGATGCCCTGCCCGCAGCGTTCGGGCGTCTGGTGCGCATTGCGGCCTGTATCGTGGTCATCGCCTTCATGGCGGCACTGGTCAAGGTTGGGCTTGACTACCTGGACACGCAATGGCGGCAGCGATCGGCATCGCTGCGCCTGTCGATGGCAAGGATATATGTCGTTATTCCGCTGAGCGCAGGGCTGATGGCCTGGTTCGCGTTTTCCGATCTGCTGCGCCTTCTCGCCGGAAAGGAAGTCGCGGCACAAGGGGGAACGGGGCAGTGAGCCTGCTGCTGTTCGCCCTTTTCATCCTGTTCGTCGCCATGGGCGTGCCCATCGCCGTTGCCATCGGCGCCGGCACGATGATCGCGATCGAAAGGTCCGGGACGCCGCTTCTGGTCGTGCCCCAGCAGATGTTTCAGGGCATCAATTCCTTCGCCCTCGTCGCCATACCCATGTTCATCCTCGCCGGCGACATCATGTCGAAGGGCCAGGTGAGCAAGCGGCTTGTGGCGCTGGCCGAGGCACTGCTGGGCTTTCTGCGTGGCGGGCTGTCGATCGTTTCGGTGCTCGCGGGGATGTTTTTCGCCGCGATCTCGGGCTCGGGGGCGGCCACGACGGCGGCGGTCAGCTCCACCCTGATTCCGGAACTCAAACGCAAGGGCTACGACCCGGCATCGGCCGCAAGCCTGATCGCCGCCAGCGGCACCATCGGCGTGGTTATTCCGCCCTCGGTGCCGATGATCATCTATGCGGTCATCGCGCAGGAATCGGTGGCGCGGCTGTTCCTGGCCGGGATAATACCGGGCATCGCCATGGGCTTGGGGCTGATGGCGGTGGCGCTGGTGCAGGGCTATCGCCGAGCTTACCCGCGCGGCAGCGCGTTTTCGCTGCTCACCATCTGGCGCAGCTTCCGCGCCGCCTTCTGGGGGCTGATGACGCCCGTGATCATCCTCGGCGGCATATTTTCAGGCTATTTCACGCCCTCAGAGGCGGCCGTGATCGCGGTCAATTATGCGATTCTGGTCGCGCTCTTCATCTATCGCGACATGACGCTGCGCGATCTCTATCATGTGCTGATCCGCGCCGCGGTGACCACGGCGGTGATCATGATCGTGATCTCGGCCTCGGCGGCGCTGAGCTGGGCACTGTCGAGCTGGCAGGTGCCCGCCGCGATCGCGGGAAGCGTGCTGGGGCTGTCGAGCAACACATGGATTCTGCTTGCGCTGATCCTGTTGTTGATCCTGCTGACCGGCATCTTCATCGAAACGGCCTCGGCGCTGATCATCCTGACACCGATCCTGTTGCCGCTGGCGGTGCAACTGGGTATCGACCCGGTGCATTTCGGCATCATCATCGTGGTGGGGCTGGCGATCGGGATGATCACGCCACCGGTGGCGATCAATCTCTATGTGGCGTCCTCGGTCACGGGGCTGGGGCTGGAACGGATAGCGCGGGCGGTGCTGCCCTATCTGGCGGTGCTGATCGTGGTGCTGGTGCTGATCGCCTATCTGCCCCTGCTCGTATAGGCATGCGCTGTCGGTCAAAGGCAAACCGGTCCTTGTGATCGGCGGGGCGGGGCAAATGCGCCAAGGTATCGCGTGGGGATCAGTCAGTATTTCTGGCGGGCCCAAATCCGGCGACGATTTCTTCAACCGAGCGCACGTCGCCGATCAGCGCGAGGTTCTCGAGCGTTGCCTGTTGCAGGCGCGGGTCACGGCACGAGCATGCGTCGGCTGCAATCGTTATCTCCCAGCCCATATCCACCGCCTGCGCCGCAGTGGTTGCGACAACCGAATTGGTTGCGACCCCTGCGATAACCAGGTGGTCCACGCCCAGCGCGCGCAACGTCTCGGCAAGGGGTGAGCCGGTAAAGGCTCCAATCCGCGTATGATGGATCACAAACTCCCCTGTTTCCGGCTCCAGCCCTTCGACGAAATTCGTCCCCCATGTCCCTTCAACCATCGCACCGCCAGCGACGACATTTCGGAAGATCGGCGCATTGCGGATCACATCGGCATAATCGCTGCGAAACGCAATGCGCACCGAAATCACCGGGATCCCTGTGGCCCTCGCCCCGGCAAGAAGTGTGCGTGCCGAATTGATGATTCTTGCGGAAGCATCCCCGTCACGAGAAACACCAAGCGCGATGCGCCCTTCGGGATGAAGCACTTCATTCTGGTAATGAAGGGCGAGAACGGCTGTTCTCATTTCAGCGTGTCAATATGATAGCGCAGGGCAAATCCGATCCATTCGGGGAAATGCCAGTCAGGGTGAGCGGCGCGAATGGCGGGTTCCAGCTCGGCGACGATTGCTTCGCCATCCTTGCCCGAGACCTTGGCCGCTGCAACCTTTGCAGAGACATCCTCGATGTATTTCCGCACGTCTTCAATGATCTCGACCCCGCCGATCTCGCCATGCCCCGGAACAACGACTTTCGGCCTGTGCGCAGCGCAGTCTTTCAACGCCTTGATCCAGTTTTCCCCGTCGATGTCAGTGTCATCTGGTGGAAACCACGGAAAGATCGGAAAGGTCTTCTCCTCGGCAAGATCGCCAGTAAACAGGACGCCGGCATCGGGCACCCAAACGATCTGGTCTCCACGGGTGTGTGCCATTCCCCAGTTGCGCAGCACGACCTTTCGACCACCCAAATCTATCTCGTGTTCAGCACCATCGTAGAACTCATCCGCCTCGACAAGTTCGGTGCCCTCGAGCGCTTCGGCGATCTCTGGCCCCATGCCACGAAACATTTCCAGATAACCGGGCCCCTTGGCGGCGAGGTCCTGGCCCTGAGCGCGATTGTAGAGGATGTTTGCCTTGCCCTTGAACGGTGCGGCGCCGAATCCGTGTTCCGGATGAAAATGGGTAAGCGTCAGAATTAGTTTCCGGTCGCCAGCGACCTCCTTAACCGCACGCAGAACCGCGTTGCCGTTGCGAGGTCCCATTCCGGTATCGACGACAAGGGCGGAATGGTCGCCGAGCACGATGCCGATATTGGGCACAAGGGGAATTCGGTGATCGGGGATGACGATCACACCTGGCGCGATCTCGCGGCGGGTTGCCGTGTCGACGATGGGGGCGGGGTTGGTCTCGGTCATCTCTATCTCCTGACAGTTTTTTTCGGTTCTCAGCCACGCATCCCGCGCAGGGTGATTTCGCGCCCGCCGGTGATGCCTTGCGGGCGAAACAGGATGATCCCAAGCATCAATGCGGCGAGAACCACGTCGCCCAATCCTGCCGGGGCCTTCAGCGTCACGTCGAGCGCGGGAAGGCGCCCGCCGATTTCCAGCAGGCGGAGAAGTTCAGCCAGCGTCGATATCACGATGACGCCGACCACCGCTCCCGTCAGGCTGCGCATGCCGCCCACGACAAGCATGGTAATGTACAGAAATGTCGGATCGAGGTAGAAGTTCTCAACCCGGAGTGTGCCCAGAAAATGGCCATAGAACACCCCGGCAATTCCGCATATGAACGCGCCCAGCACGAACGCTGTCAGCCTTTCCCGCACGACACGCACCCCGGCCGAGCGCGCGGCCACTTCGTCTTCGCGCGAGGCGCGCAGCGCAAGGCATGAGCGGGACTCCTGATACACAAAGGCCAGCACGATCGCGCCTATGGCCGCCAGCCCGGCATTCCAGATCGTGACATAGGTCGGCAGGCCCATCAGCGAGCGCTGCCCACCGGTAACCCCCGTCCAGTTTCCCAGAACGATATAGAAAATGATCAGGATCGAGAGCGTGGCAATGCCCGCACCAATACCCGAGAGCCGCATGATTGGCAGGCCCACCACCAGGGCGACCAGCGCCGCCGCGGCACCGCCGGCCAGTGCCCCTGTTATCGGGTCGAACTGGGCGGCGGCCAGCCAGTCCGGCAGATCGCGCAGAAAGGTTGCCTTGACCTGAGGTCGCATGGTGAGCAGCGCCGAGACATAGGCTCCGATTGCCATGAAACCGACGGAGGAAAAGTTGAGCACACCGGAATTGCCCATGAAGACATACAGGCCCACCACCGAGATCAGGCTGATGAAGCCAAGTGTCACGCGGCGCTGCTGAACAATACCGAACTGGCTGGCAAGCAACATGATGCCCGCGACCACCGCCACAAGGATAAGGAGTGGCACGAGGCGTTCCAGTCGTTCCCACGACATCAACTGCCAGGTTGTTTCATTGGCGCTGGTATCTTGCCTTGTCATATCCGCTCCTTCAGCCCACGCGCCGGGAACAGCCCTTGCGGCCGGAACAGAAGTACAAGGATGACGATGAAAAACAGGAAGGCTTCGCGGAAGGGGCGCAGGTCAGGCGGCAGGAATGATTGCAGCAGGGTAGAGACAACGCCCACCAGGAACCCCCCCACAGCAGCGCCGACAAGATTGCCGAGCCCTCCGATCACAGTCGCCACGAAGGCGATAATGACGATCTGCAAGCCGAAGCGAGGATGAACAAAACCGGTTTGCGCCGAGAAAAGCACGGCAACGACCGCCGCGAGCAGCGCGGACAGCACGAAAGCCGTGGCAATCACGCGATTGGCGCGCACGCCCAGCAGGCGCGACATGGTGAAATCTTCTGCGGCAGCGCGCATTTCCAAGCCGAAGCGGGTGTATTTCAGAAACACGGTCAGCGCCACCAGCAGAACCAGACAGGTAACCATGGTCGTCAGCTTCAGAAGGTTGATTTGCGCACCGAACAACCGAACCGAACCGGCAAGGACTGCGAGCGGATCGACCGGCTTGATCCGGCTGTCAAAAGCGAAAACCAGAAGTCGCTGCAAGAACATGCTGACAGCGAAGGATGCAATTAGCATGGTCGCCGGATCAATCCCGCGCAGCGGACGAAATGCGATGCGCTCGGTCGCCAGGGCGAGCATCACGGCAATAAGAACCGATGAGGCAATCGCCATGATTACCGGGTGGCCGGACAATACAAACAATGCATAGGCCGGCACTGTCACGAATTCCGCATGCGCGAAATTCGCAAGGCGCATCACCGAAAAGATCAACCCGATACCGAGAGCCGTGAGCGCATAAAGCCCTCCCACGCTGAAGGCATCGACCAGCACAGCGATCAAGGAACCACCCCATCTTTTGCCGTCCGCAATCCGAAATATGCCGCTTCGAACTGCGGATCTCCTGCCAGCGTGTCGGCTGTTCCGGACAGCCGAATGATACCGCCATTGAGCACATGCGTCCGGTCGGCGACGGCGAGCGCCCTGCGGGCATTCTGCTCCACGACGAGTATCGTGACGCCCTGTTTGCGTGCGTCCATTATCATGTCATAGACCTGTTCGACGATGCGCGGCCCAAGGCCCAGCGAAGGCTCGTCCAGCATCAGCATCGCCGGTCGTGACATCAGCGCTCTGGCGATGACCAGCATCTGCTGCTCGCCCCCTGACAGCCGGCCCGCCGGCTCGTTCCGCCGCTCGCGCAGGATCGGAAAGGCATCCAGGAACCTTTCCAGATCGCTTCTGACCGCGTCGGCGTCGGTGCGAATGGTGGCGCCAAGCCTCAGATTCTCCATAACGGTCAAGCCGGGCAGCACGTGGCGCCCTTCAGGCACAAGCGCGATGCCCCTGCGCACGGACTCCTCCATGGGCAGGCGCAAGATGTCTTCGCCCCTGAATTCGATTGTTCCTCCATCGGCGGGCACGACACCGGCGATGGCGCTTAGAAATGAGGTCTTGCCTGCCCCATTCGGACCAATTATCGCGACGATCTCGCCGGCACTGACGTCAAGGTCAACATCGTAAAGCGCGGTGATACGGCCATATCTAACCCTGAGGTCGCGAACTTTCAGCAAGGCGCTCATGTCTCGGCTCCGAGATAGGCGTCCTTGAAAGCAGGATCGGCCATGACCTCGGTCGGCGTGCCCGTGGCGAGGGTCATGCCTGTTGCAAGCACATGCAAACGCTCGCAGAGTTTCATGACCAGGGCCATGTTGTGCTCGATCACCAGAATTCCGCAGCCGAAATCATCCCGTATGCTGGCGATCGTCTGTCCAAGCTCCTCGGCCTCACCGATGTTCAACCCGGCGGCTGGTTCATCAAGAAGCAGGAACTTCGGCTCCATCGCGAGCGCGCGCGCAATGCCGACACGGCGCTCATCCCCATAGTTCAGCCCGCTGGCAAGCGTATCGGCGCGATTCGAGAGGTGCAGATATCCGAGAATATCCCGCGCGCGAGCACGCGCTGCAGATCGCGCCAGACCGGTTGACAGCAGTGCGGTCTCGATATTCTCGGCAACGGTAAGGCCACGGAACAGGCGCACCGCCTGAAATGTCCTTGCGACGCCGTGACGGGCCAAAGCGTCAGATCTCCAGCCCGTCACGTCCTTTCCAGCCAGGCAGATTCGCCCACTACGCGGTTTCTGAAACCCGCTCAGGGCATTCACGAGGGTAGTCTTGCCGGCGCCGTTCGGCCCGATCAAACCCACTATCTCGTGAATACCAAAGCGCAGCGATACGTTCTCCACGGCACGAATCCCGCCAAACCGGACCGTTACCCCTGAAGCCTCAAGTTCCATATCGCTGCAGCCCTTCAGATCTGCTTCAGTCCAGATGCACGGTTTCCGGTGCATATGTTCCGAGTGCGCTGAATTCACCATCTTGTGCCTGCATGATGGTCATCGCTCTTGTTGTCGCGATATGCAGATCCGGGGTGAAGGTCGTCGGTCCGATTGCCAGCGGTTCGTTGTCGAACTGGTCAAGCTCGGCAGCGACTGCTTCAGCATCGAACGAGCCGGCGCGTTCTGCGGCGCGTGCCCATGCCTGGAAGAGCGAGTAACCACGAATGCCATAGGAAACGTCGGGCTGACGGTCATAGGTTTCCGCGTAACGAGCGAAGAAGGCGTTGACGTCCGGGTTTGGGTCGTCACCGACAAAGGAGCCGTAGTTGACGACGTAGAAATTGCTCAACCCGGGCACAGCGCCAATCCAGTAGTCCCCATCCAGCGACTCGCCGGTCATGACAGGCTGATCGAGCCCCTCTGCGCGAAGCTGGCGAATGGCGCTGGGCCCACCCGGAGCGTATGAGCAAAGCATGATCACATCGGGCGCTTGCTCAAGGCTGTTGATACGCGTGACCTGGGAAGCAATGGTCGGGTCGTCGTTGCGGAATGTATCCGACCCCAGAAGCGCGTCATCACCTGCCAGTTCGCTCCAGCGGCGGTCAAAGGCCCCGCAAAGCGAGTTGGTAAAGGCGATCGTCGTGTCGAGGAGCGTATAGGCTGTCCGCCAGCCCATCTCGTTATAGGCCCATTCCGCGAGGATCGCGCCCTGTGACTGGGCCGCGTTCGAGATCGAATATGCGAACGACCCGATACCCTGCACACCGAAGTTCGGGTCGGATGCACCGGACAACGAGATCACTCCCGCCTCTTGTGCTATGAATGCGCCAGGAGCGCCAAAGTCGAAGTCGCTGGGAAACAGCACGGCGACTGCGCCCTGGTCGATCACTTCAATCGCGCCATCGGCACCAAGAGCGGGCTCCGAGCGGTTGTCGAAGCTGACCACCTCGACCTGGCGCCCCAGCACACCACCGGCGGCATTGATATCGTCGATTGCAAGCATCGCCCCGCGTATCGTGCTGGCGTCGATGGGTTGAAACCAGCCACTGTAGGACATGACAAACCCGACCTTGACGGTGTCGTCGGCTGAAGCAGCCCCTGTCGCTACGAATGTGGCCAATGCGGTAGTCACGAGCAGTTGTCTTCTGAGCATGGCGTCCTTCCCCCTGTTTTGGCCGGCATGTGAAAGTCAACGCACGCTTTCCGGGAAGTATTCGGTCCCGACGGAGAGGTGGATCTTCGCCCCGGCCAAGTCATTCGTTTATTTACGAACGGTTTCATCGTATCGTAGCGGGCAGAGATTCGCAAGATTATTAACATGGCTTTGCCATGTGCGTTTCGGGACGTGTCACCACAGACGGCTTCAGTTGCGCAGATGAGACGGTCCGGTTAGGAGACACTGCGGTGCGAGGCCGCGCAGGAAATCAGAGGTGTGATGGATTTCGACATTCGGACGACCGGTGAGAACGACAGCAAGCTCCTGCCTTTGGGCAGAAGCTTCGGGAATGTGGTTCGTCACGTCAATCGACTGATCCAACGCGATCTGGGGGAACGGATCGCTCCCCTCGGCATCACGTTGGGGCAATGGTATGCGCTGCGTACACTTTGGGTTGCCGACGGCATCACGCAGATCGAGGTTGCGCAACGTTCAGGGATCGCGGGCCCCGCCATGGTCAGCGCGATAAGGTCGCTTATTTCAATGGGCCTGGTTTCACGAAAAGTGGACCCAAAGGATCGGCGGAAATACGTCATCTCGCTGACCGAGCGCGGGCGAGCACTGGAGGTGCCTGCGCTTCAGGCGGCGATAGATGCCAATGTCGCCGCCATGAAGGGAATCCCGGATTCTGATCGCGATCTTTGCCTTCGCGTTCTGCGTCAAGCCTATCAGAATATACTCAAGAAGGATCGCCAGGAATTCGAGTTCGATGATGATCCGGAGTCAATTGACGTTTGAGAAGACCTCGGGTTTCTGACCCTGCAGCCTGAAGGTGCAATCCTTTCTCAGGAATGGAAGGAAGTATTGCGGGGCAAGCTCGTCACGGATGCGCAATCGCGTATGCCAGGTGTCGACTTGGCGCATCATCCGAAGGCGACAGCCTGACGCCCAGCGGACCCACCATTCTTGCAGCGGAATGCGCACCCTCGGGGCGTTGCCACCACCTGCCCCGGCAGACACTTTGATCTGTATTTCGACGAGTCTTTTCGAACCGCGGGCGGCGAGCAGATCGCCCTACATTGGCAAACCGCCCAGGCGGGAGAAGATCACCACAGAGCCTCAGGCAACCCGCGAGCATTCCAAAATCAACGCCCCAAGGGTGATCGGCCATCCGCGCGGCGTCGGTTGCGTTGGCAGGAACGGTGCCTGTCATCCTGGGCGCGTGACGCGGAAATTCCATGTAAGCGCAGGCGGTCGCCACACAGAACGAGGTGTTCCCGAGGTTCGGCCCGCATTCGAGCCCTGGAAAGAACCTGGTGCCGGGCCGGGGCCTTCACCAGGATCTCGTTGATCCGTGGCCATGCCCTGCGCCGACTGTACGGGGCTATCAGAGCAAGGTGCGGAATGTCAGCTATGCGGACTTAGCAGCCCTTCGCATGCGCCCATAGAACGCCCGCTCCGAGTAATCTGCCGGGGTCAGGCTATCTACCCCGGTCATATTCTCGTTTTGCAGCTTCGATGGCATCGAGCTCGCGGGCGATCTGAACCGCCCCGGGTTTCCGAGAGGCTTCTTTGTTCAAAACCTACGCGGCTTT
>JAFIEG010000068.1 GCA_020832665.1 Pararhodobacter sp.
CCCCCCCCCCCCCCCCCCCCCCCCCCCCAGCGCCCAAAAAACCCCCCGGGGGGCGCCCCCCACCCCCCCCGGGGGGCAGTGCGCCCCATTTGCCGCCTATGGCCTGTCATCGTCGCCTGACCGAGGCGCGAAAGAACCGGTTCCCGCTATTGCGCCACACGCCATGGCCGATCGGTTGCCGCCTGCATGTGGTTGCGGCTCGACAAATGCGTGGAAGTAAAGGCGCTCGGCGTCGTCTCGGCCCCGTCTCGTCCCCGCGTGTGGTTGCGACCCGCTCTGCCAGCGCCGGCAGTTGCGCCGGGGCGCCATCGCATCACGCGGCGGCGTTCAGATACAGTCGAGATTGTCGCGCATGCGCCCGTCGAGAGCGGCCAGAAGCGGCGCGGCGTTGCCGCTGGCCAGCGCCCGCTCGGCGGCGCGCATGAGCCCGGCATCGCCCGCGCAGCGCGCGATCCCGCCCAGAAAACGTGCCGCAAAGCCGATGCGCCCGGGCGAGCGTGCGTCGCAAAGCATCGCCCGGGCGCGGCGCAGATCATCTTGCAGTGCCAGCGGGTCGGTGCCCTGGTTGCGGCAGCGCGTGGCATCATCTGGCGCGGCGCCGGTGGTTCCCGCATGGCCCGGAAGAGCGGCCCCGTCCCAAACCCGCGCTGTTTGCCCGCCGCCGGCCGGCAGCGCGCCGTGGAGCGGCGCCTTCTCGCATGGCATTGCCGATTGCCACGAATGCGCCGCGGGCAGCGCGGCATCCGCCGCCTGCTTTCCGAAAAGCACCGGCAGGTGCTGCGCCGGCTGCAGCGGCTTGGCGATGAAGGCATCGGCGCCGGAGTGGCGGCAGGGCGCGTCCATCGCCGGATCGCCCGAGAAGCCGACGATGCGCGCCGGGCGCCAGCGCGCCCGGTCCAGCGCCGCGATCAGCGACAGTCCAGAGCCATCGGGCAGGCCCGGATCGACCAGCACCAGATCGGGCCGGTAGACGCGCAGATGGGCTTGCGCCAGTTCCAGGCAGTCGGCACGGCGCAGCCGCACGCCCAGCCGCCGGCAGATCAGGCGCACCGCTTCGGCTGCGATTCGGCTGTCCTCGACCAGAAGCATGGTTTGCGCCAGCGCCGGCTGCAGTGGCCAGATGGCGGGCATGGCAGGGGCGGCAAGGCGCGGCGGCTGCCTGGCGGCGATTGCCGGTGAGTGGGCGGGCATGGCGGGTTCTCCTGTCGCCATCGGCGGGTTGCCGGATCACCCCAGCATGGCGGCAAAGCGCTAATGGCCGGTTAAGCCCCCGTTTGCGCCGCGCCCCCGACGGCTTGCATTTCCGCGCCGGGGGCCTATGACTTCGGGCAACGCCATAACGGAGCCTGCCATGATCGGACGCCTTAACCATGTCGCCATCGCCGTGCCCGACCTGCAGGCGGCGGCGGCGCAGTATCGCGATTTGCTCGGCGCCGATGTCGGCGCGCCCCAGGACGAGCCCGATCACGGCGTCACCGTGGTTTTCATCACCCTGCCCAACACCAAGGTCGAGCTGCTTTATCCGCTGGGCGAGGACAGCCCCATCAAGGGCTTTCTGGAAAAGAACCCTGCGGGGGGCATCCATCACATATGCTACGAGGTCGATGACATCATCGCCGCGCGCGACCGG
The DNA here is from genome assembly GCA_020832665.1 of Pararhodobacter sp. Classification (GTDB taxonomy): domain Bacteria; phylum Pseudomonadota; class Alphaproteobacteria; order Rhodobacterales; family Rhodobacteraceae; genus Pararhodobacter. Next base: position 1,631 of record JAFIEG010000068.1, read on the forward strand.
CTGAAGGCGCAGGGCGCGCGGGTGCTGGGCTCGGGCGAGCCGAAGATCGGCGCTCATGGCAAGCCGGTGCTGTTTCTGCACCCGAAGGATTTCAACGGCTGCCTTGTCGAACTGGAGCAGGTCTGATGACGATATTCAACGGCGTCGTTCTCTACGCCATGCTGTGGTTCCTGTCGCTGTTCGTGGTGCTGCCCCTGCGGCTGACCACGCAGGGCGAGGCCGGGCATGTGGTGGACGGCACGCCCGAATCGGCGCCGGCCAACCCGCAGATGCGCCGGCGCCTGGCGATTGCGACAATTGTCAGCATCGTGCTGTGGGTGCCCATCGCCGGCATCATCATCTCGGGCGTGGTGGCGATCGAGGATCTGGATTTTCTGCGCCGCGCCATGGAGGGCTGAGGCCCCCTGATGGCGGCGCTTTCCGGGGCTCAGAGCCAGCTGGTGATCGCCTCGATATCGGGGCGGGGGCGTTCGGGCGGGGTGGCGTCGCAGCTGCCCAGATGGATGAAACCCGCGACGCGCTCATTGCTCGCCAACCCCAGCCCGCTTTCATGAAAAGGCCGGTCGAAGGCCGGCCAGCCGGTCAGCCAGCAGGCGCCGTAACCGGCCGCCAGCGCGGCATTGACCAGGCTCAGGCAGACAGCGCCGGCAGAAAGCAGCTGCTCATAGGGCGGGATGACGGGCGAGGGCTTCTCGATGGCGATCACGGCCACGACAAGCGGCGAAGCGCGAAAACCGGCGATGGTCTTGGCGTTGCGCTCGGGCTCGATGCCGGCCTCGGCGCCGCGCGTCTCGGCCAGGGCGGCCAGCCGGGCGAGCGCGTCACCTTCCAGCACGATGAAGCGCCAGGGTTCGAGTTTGCCGTGATCGGGCACGCGCGCGGCGGCGGTGAGCAGACGCATCAGCGTGGCGCGCTCCGGCGCCGGCGCGCGCAGAAGCCGCGCCGGGCGCGAGCGGCGGGTGAGCAGGAAATCGAGCGTCTCTTGCCGTGCAGGCGGCGCGGTATCGGTGGTTGCCTTGTTCATGATGCCTTCCTTTTGGCCGATGAAATGACACCGGGGCGGGGCGGTGGCAAGGGCGCGCGCGCCGTGGTTGGCGGCTCAAGAAGCATGTGAGCCCCGATGAGGGTTTCGCCCGCCAAAGGGGGGGGCGCTGCCCCCCTTCCGATTTCGCGGACTTCCCCCGGCGTATTTTTAGGGCAAGATGAAGAGGGTGTTGCGCTTGCATGCGTGTCGCTTTCGACGCAGATTCCGGGCTGGGCAGCAAGGGGAGGCGCGCATGCTGATGGCCGATCTGGGCGATATCCGCCTGCATTATCGCGACGAGGGCGCGCCGGACGGGGCGCCGGTGGTTTTCGTCAATTCGCTGGGCACGGATCTGCGCCTATGGGACAAGGTGCTGGCGCTCATGCCGCCGGGGTTGCGATTGATCCGCTTCGACAAGCGCGGGCACGGGCTGTCGGATGCGCCGCCCGCGCCCTATGCGATGGGCACGCTGGTGCGCGATCTGGAGCGGTTGCTCGATCATCTGGGCGTGCGCGAGGCGGTTGTGGTGGGCCTGTCGATCGGCGGCATGATCGCGCAGGGGCTGGCGGTGAAGCGCCCCGATCTGGTGCGCGCGATGGTGCTGTCGAACACCGCCGCTAAGATCGGCACCGCCGAGATGTGGCAAGAGCGCATTGCCGCCGTGGAAAAGGGCGGGATCGAGGCGCTGGCCGATGCGGTGATGGCGCGCTGGTTCCCGCCGGGGTTTCGCGAGACGGCGGAATGCGCGGGCTGGCGGCACATGCTGTGCCGGACCCCGGCGCAGGGTTATGCCGGCTGCTGCGCCGCGATTGCGGGCACCGATCTGATGACGCCCACATCGGGGCTGCGCCTGCCGGTGCTGGGCATTGCCGGCAGCGAGGATGGTGCAACCCCGCCCGATCTGGTGCGCGAGACTGTGGCGCTGATTCCGGGCAGCCGGGTGGCGCTGATCCGCGGGGCGGGGCATCTTCCCTGCGTCGATCAGCCGGCGGCCTATGCGGCCGAGCTGGCCGAATTCCTGCGCGAATGCGGTCATGCAGGCGCCTGAGTCTTCCAGTTTATATTTGAAAAATACTGTTTCTCTCGCGTTAATGGCGGGGCAAGCGGGATATTTTGTAGAAAAAGTGTGATCTATCAGTTTTCGGACCCAGCTACCCAGCAACAACTCATGGGCACTTCGGTGGCTTGGGAAGTGCGGGTTTCGTGTGAAATGCTTGCGGGGTTTGCGGGGGCTGCCTAATCTTGCGGCGATCGGTGTCGCGCGTCGCAGATTTGCGGTGCGGCGATTACAGGGGGCTTGAAGTTTTGATCAAATATCGTCAGCGTTTTGGTCTGACCGGTGACACCCCGCCGGGGCCTGAAAGCCGCCCGGCGCAAACAGCCAACAGGGAGAACAGAGCGATGAAATACCGTCTGCCATTCAACTTGCCCGCCGCCGGGGTCTCGGCGCTGGCGATGGCGCTGGCCCTGCCGGCCTCGGCGCAGGGCGTGGTCAATGTCTTCAACTGGTCGGATTACATCACCCCCGAGGTGCTGGAGCAGTTCACCGAAGAGACCGGCATCCAGGTGGTCTATGACGTTTATGACAGCAACGACACGCTGGAAGCGCGTCTGCTGGCCGGGGCGTCGGGTTTCGATGTGGTGGTGCCCACCGCCACCTTCATGCAGCGCCAGATAGCGGCCGGGGTCTATCAGCTGCTCAACCGCGACCTGCTGCCCAACATCGCCAATATGGACGAGGCGCTGATGAACGCCGCCGCCACCCATGATCCGGGCAATGAGCATGGCGTCATCTACATGTGGGGCACCACCGGCATCGGCTACAATATCGACATGGTCGCCGAGCGGCTGGGCGAGGATTTCGAGGTCGATACCTGGGACATGGTCTTCGACCCGGAAGTGGCCGGGCAACTGGCCGATTGCGGCATCTCCTGGCTCGATTCGCCCACCGACATGTTCCCCGCCGCGATGGCCTATCTGGGGCTTGACCCGCAATCGACCGAGGCGGCTGACTTCGAGGCGGCGGCCGAACTGCTGCAATCGGTGCGCGACACGGTGCGCTATTTCCATTCGTCGCAATACATCTCTGACCTGGCCAATGGCGAGATCTGCGTCGCCGTCGGCTGGTCGGGCGATGTGCTGCAGGCCGCCGAGCGCGCCGAAGAGGCCGATCGCGGCGTGAATGTCTGGTATGCGATCCCGTCCGAGGGGGCGATGCAGTGGTTCGACATGCTGGCCATTCCGGCCGACGCGCCGAACCCCGAAAACGCGCATGCCTTCATCAACTTCATCATGAAGCCCGAGATCAGCGCGGAGATCACCAATTATGTGTGGTTCCCCAACGCCAATGCCGCTGCGTTCGAGCTGGTTGACGAGGAAATCCGCACCGACCCGGCCATCTACCCCACGCCCGAGGTGACCGAGACGCTGTTCACCGGCGTCACCTATGACAGCCGCACCGACCGGCTGGTCACAAGGCTGTGGACGCGCGTGCGCACCGGCCAGTAACCCCGATCCAGCCCCGCCGGCCTGACCGGCGGGGCAATTCTCCATTCAGGCCGCCCGCATGAACCGGACCGCTGCGCCCGACGCCATCGCCGCCGACACCAAGCCCTGGCGCGACCCGGGCGCGGAACCTTTCATCGGCATTCGCAACATCACCAAGCGCTTCGACGATTTCACCGCCGTCGATGATGTCAGCCTCGATATCTATCGCGGCGAGTTGTTTTGCCTGCTCGGCGGCTCGGGCTGCGGCAAATCCACGCTTCTGCGCATGCTTGCCGGTTTCGAGACACCCAGCGCCGGGCAAATCCTGATCGACGGGCAGGACATGGCGCGCGTGCCGCCTGACAGGCGCCCCACCAACATGATGTTCCAGTCCTATGCGCTGTTTCCGCATATGAGCGTGGAAAAGAACGTCGCCTATGGCCTTCTTCGCGAAGGGAAAAGCCGTGCCGAGGCCCATGCGCGCGCGGGCGAGATGCTGAAGCTGGTGAAGCTGGAAAGCCTTGCCCGGCGCAAGCCGCATCAGCTTTCCGGCGGCCAGCGCCAGCGCGTGGCGCTTGCGCGCGCGCTGGTCAAGCAGCCCAAGCTGCTGCTGCTCGACGAGCCGCTGGGCGCGCTCGACAAGAAGCTGCGCGAGGAAACCCAGTTCGAGCTGATCCGCATTCAGGAAACCCTGGGCGTGACCTTCATCGTCGTTACCCATGATCAGGACGAGGCGATGACGCTGGCCACCCGCATCGGGGTGATGAATGAGGGCGCCATCGTCCAGGTGGGCGAACCGCGCGAGATCTATGAAGAACCCAATTCGCGCTTCGTGGCCGATTTCATCGGCTCGGTGAACCTGTTCGAGGGCCGCGCCGGCATGGCCGCGCCCGACATGATGCGCATCGACACCGAGGTGCTTGGCCCGGTCAACGCCCGCCCCCGCCCGGGGCTGACGCAGGGGCAGACCGTGTGGGTGGCGATTCGGCCCGAGCGTATCGGGCTGAGCCGCGAAAAACCCGCCGATGCCGCCAATGCCGTGCCGGGGGTTGTTGAAGAGGTGGCCTATCGCGGGCACATGTCCAGCTACCGGGTGCGGCTGGCCGGCGGGCAGATGCTGCGCGTGACGCAATCGAACCTGACGCGCGATGTTGACCCGATAAGCTGGGACGAGCCGGTCTGGGCCAGCTTCACCCCGGCCGCCGTGCGGGTGCTGACAGAATGAACCGGCTGAGCGACAACGCGCTCTGGCGCGCCACCGCGCGCGGCTTTGCCGCCATCGGCATAACCGGGCGCACGCTGGTCATTGCCATTCCGATGCTGTGGTTCCTGGTCTTTTTCCTGGTGCCCTTCCTTGTGCTCGGGCGCATATCGCTGGCCGAGGCGATCATCGCCCGCCCGCCCTATACGCCGCTTTTCGAGCGCGCCGCCGATGGCACGCTGAGCATCATCGCCAGCCTCGAGAACTACTGGTTCCTTTGGCAGGACACACTTTACCGCAACGCCTATCTCAGTTCGATCCGCATTGCCGCCATCTCGACCATCTGCGCGCTCTTCATCGGTTATCCCATCGCCTATTTCATCGCCCGCTCGCCCGAGCCGCGCCGCACCTTCCTGCTGCTCATGGTGGTGCTGCCCTTCTGGACCTCGTTTCTGTTGCGCGTCTATGCCTGGATGGGGTTCCTGCGCCGCGAGGGGGTGATCAACAACATGCTGATCTGGCTGGGGGTGATCGACCAGCCACTGGTGATGATGCAGACGGATCTCGCGGTCTATATCGGCATCGTCTACACCTATCTCCCCTTCATGATCCTGCCGCTTTACGCCAATCTCACCAAGCTTGACGGCGCGCTGCTGGAGGCGGCGAATGATCTGGGCGCCTCGCCGGTGGTGACCTTCTTCACGGTCACGCTGCCCTTGTCGCTGCCGGGAATCGTGGCGGGCTCGATGCTGGTCTTCATCCCGGCGATCGGCGAATATGTCATCCCGGCGCTCTTGGGCGGGCCCGATACGCTGATGATTGGCCGCGTGCTGTGGGACGAGTTCTTTTCCTCGCGCGACTGGCCGGTGGCCTCGGCGGTGGCGATCGTCATGCTGGTGCTGGTGGTGGCGCCCATCATGTGGCTGCAATCCACCCAGGACCGGCGGGAGCTGGATTGATGGCGCGCGGCTGGTTCCTGCCCCTGGCGGTGGTTCTGGGCTTCGTGTTCCTTTACGCGCCCATCGTCTCGCTGGTGGTGTTTTCCTTCAATGAAAGCCGGCTGGTAACGGTCTGGGGCGGATTTTCCACACGCTGGTATGTGGCGCTGTTCAATGACCGCCAGATCCTCGGCGCGGCCTGGATCAGCCTCAAGATAGCCTTCGCCGCGGCCACCATCGCCACTGTGATCGGCACGCTGGCGGCCTTTGTGCTTACCCGCTTCGGCAGCTTTCGTGGCCGGCTTCTGCTCACCGGCATGGCCACCGCGCCGCTGGTCATGCCCGAGGTCATCACCGGGCTGTCGCTTCTCTTGCTGTTCGTGTCGATGGAACTCACCCTGGGCTGGCCGGCCGGGCGCGGGCTGACCACGATCATAATCGCCCACACCACCTTTTGCGCGGCCTTCGTGGCGGTCATCGCCCAGTCGCGCCTGCGCGACATGGATGAAAGCCTCGAAGAGGCCGCGCGCGATCTCGGCGCCGGGCCGGTGCGGGTGTTCTTCGACATCACCCTGCCGGTGATCGCTCCGGCGCTGGTCTCGGGCTGGCTGCTGGCCTTCACGCTGTCGCTTGACGATCTGGTGATCGCCAGCTTCGTCTCGGGCCCCGGTGCCTCGACCCTGCCGATGGTTGTCTTTTCAAAGGTGCGGCTGGGCGTCAGCCCCGATGTCAACGCGCTGGCGGCCATCATCATCGCCATCGTCACTACGGCGGTGCTCATCGCCGGGCTGCTTTTGCGCCGCAGCATGCGCCGGCCGCAATGACGCGCGTTGCGGCCAAGGCCGGAAAGGAATCGCCATGCCCCGCCCCGTGATCTACCACATTCCGGTCTGCCCCTTCTCGCAGCGCGTCGAGATCCTGCTGGAACTGAAGGGGATGCGCGATGCGGTCGATTTTCAGGTCGTCGACATCACCCTCCCGCGCGAGGCCTGGCTGCTGGAAAAGACGCGCGGCACCACCGCTCTGCCGGTGCTGGAAACCGAAGAGGGCGGCATCCTCAAGGAAAGCCTGGTGATCATGCGCTATGTCGAAGAGCGCTTCGCCGAGCCGCAGATCGCCCGCAACACGCCCTATGAGCGCGGCATCGAGCGGCTGTTCATCTCGCGCGAAGGGGCTTTCGGCACCGCCGGCTATCTCTATGTGATGAATCGCGCGCGCGAAAAGGCGGCGCAGATGCGCGAAACCCTGCTGGAACACTACGCCTGGCTCGATGACATGCTGTGCCAGTACAACCCCGATGGCATCTGGCTGTTCGAGCGCTTCGGCCTGGCCGAGCTGGCCTATACGCCCTTGATGATGCGCTTCTGGTTTCTCGAATATTACGAGGGCTTCGCGCTGCCGCAGACCGAGCGCTTTGCCCGCGTGGCGCGCTGGCGCGATGCCTGCCTCGAACACACTGCCGCGCAGCAGGTCAGCCGCGAGGAAATCATCAAGCTCTATTACGATTACGCCGTCGGCAGCGGCAACGGCGCGCTGCCGGAAGGGCGGCAACGCTCCACCTTCGTCTTCGAGCCGCATTGGCGCGACCGGCCCATGCCGCCGAAAGACAAATATGAGCGCATCGCCACCGATGCCGAGCTGGGCCTGATCTGACAATCGCACCTTCGGGTCCTGGATGATCGCGCCTCTTCATCTTGCCCGAAATACGCCGGGGGGAGTCCGCATGGCAGACGGGGGGCAGCGCCCCCCCCCCAACCAGCGCCCGCACCCCTCAACCGGGCAGATAAATGCCCTCATAGATTGGCGACAGCGTCTCCATGTCGAAGAGCGACGACACCGATGTGCCGCTCCAGGTGTTCAGGATCGCCTGCGCAAAAAGCGGCGCGGTGGGCACGATGCGGATATTGGGCGCGGCGCGCACCGCAACGGTGGGTTCGATCGAATCGGTGATGACCAGCGATTTCATCACCGAAGCGGTGATGCGCTCGACCGCCGGGCCGGAGAGCACGCCATGGGTGATGTAGGAATGCACCTCGGTGGCGCCGGCCTCGATCAGCACCTCGGCGGCCTTGCACAGCGTGCCCGCCGTGTCGCAGATATCGTCAACGATGATGCAGCTCTTGCCGGTGACGTCGCCGATGACGGTCATCTCGGCCACTTCGCCGGGCTTCTCGCGGCGCTTGTCCACGATGGCCAGCGCGCAGCCCACCCGCTTGGCCAGCTCGCGCGCGCGCGCCACGCCGCCGACATCGGGCGAAACCACGGTGACGTTTTCCATCTTGCCCTTGAAATGGTGCAGCACATCCAGCGCAAAGATCGGCGCGGCGTAAAGATTGTCTACCGGGATGTCGAAGAAACCCTGGATCTGCGTGGCGTGCAGATCGAGCGTCAGCACCCGGTCGATGCCGGCGGTCTGGATCATGTTGGCCACCAGCTTGGCCGAGATCGGCGTGCGCGCCTTGGTGCGCCGGTCCTGCCTTGCATAGCCGAAATACGGGATCACCGCCGTCGAGCGCGCCGCCGATGAGCGCTTGAGCGCATCGGCGATGATCAGCAACTCCATCAGATTGTCATTGGCCGGGTTCGATGTCGACTGGATGATGAACATGTCCTCGCCGCGCACATTCTCGAAGACCTCGACAAAGACTTCCTGATCGTTGAAGCGCTCGACGCGGGCATCGACCAGATGCACCGACATGCCGCGATGCAGCGACATGCGCCGCGCGATGGCCTCGGCAAGCGGTCGGTTGGCATTGCCGGCAATCAGCTTCGGCTCGGTCATTACGGGCATGGCTATCCTTCACGGCGGATTCGGCAGGTTGACACCGCTTAGCACCCCGCTAACGTCTTGCAAAGCCGACAACCCGGGAAGGCCAGCGCATGCTGCGGATCGATTACTATCTCTCCACCCTTTCGCCTTGGGTACATATGGCCGGCACCCGCCCTGCCGTGCTTGCCGCGCGCCACGGGCTTGCGCTGCGATACAAGCCGGTCGATGCGGCGGCGCTCTTTGCGCAGACCGGCGGGGTCATGCTGGGCGAACGCCATGAAAGCCGGCGCGCCTACCGTCTGCAAGAGCTGCGCCGCCAATCGGCCAAGCTGGGCATCCCGCTGGTGCTGCAGCCGCGCCATTTCCCCACCAATGCGGCGCCTTCCTCCTATGCCATCATCGCCGCGCAGGAAGCCGCCGAGAAGGGCGCGCCGGGCGACATTCACGCGCTGGTGCAGGGGCTGACCCGTGCGGTTTGGGAAGAAGAACGCGACATCGCCGAGGATGCGGTGATCATTGATTGCCTGGAGGCCGCCGGGTTTGACCGCTCGCTGGCGATGTCGGGCATGCTGCAGGGCGCCGAGATCTATCAGCGCAACCTGTTTCAGGCGGTCGAGGCCGGGGTGTTCGGCTTTCCCTTTTTCGTCATCGACGACGAGAAGTTCTGGGGCCAGGACCGTATCGAGGACATGGCGCTGTATCTGGAAAACCGCTCTTGAGCGCGCTCAACACCCAAAGCATGGGCAGCCCCGGCGGGCTGCCCTCGGTGCTGGCGCATTGCTTTCTGGGCCATTCCGGCGGCTGGGCCGGGCTGGTGCAGGCGATGGCGCCGCCGCTCGATGCGCTGGCCTTCGACATGCCGGGCCATGGCCGCTCGCCCGCCTGGGAAGACCCGACCGGCAGCGGCGATTACCAGGCCGATGTCGCGGCCATGATGGCAGGGCTCGTCGCCGCGCGCGAAGGCGATGGCCCGCTCTTGCTGATCGGCCATTCCTTTGGCGCGACGGTGGCGCTGCGCCACGCGCTGGCGCGGCCCGATACCGTGCGCGCGCTGGTGCTGTTCGAGCCGGTCTTCTTTGCCGCCGCCGCCGGCGAGCCCGAATTCGCCGATTACATCAGGGCTGAAGAGCCCTTGGCGGCGGCGCTGGGCAGCGGCGACACGGAGCGCGCTGCGCGGGCCTTCATGCAGATCAATGGCGATGCCCCCGAATGGGACAGCCTGCCCGAGAAGCAGCGCGCGCGGTTCATGGCGCAGATGCCGCTGATCGCGGCCAGCCGCGCCGGGGTGTTCAGTGCCCGGGCCAAGCGGCGGGCGCGGGGGCGGATGGAAGCGTTCTCGGGGCCGGGGCGGGTGGGCACCGGCGAGCGCGCGCCGGCGATCTTCCAGGCCGTGGCGCGGGCGCTTGCGCGGCGGCTGGGCCGGGCCGAATGGCGCGTGGTAGAGGGCGCGGGGCATATGGTGCCGATCACCCATGCCGGGCAAAGCGCGGCGCTGATCGGCGAGTGGATGGCGCGCCACGGCATTGCCGGCGCGACCGCGCCGGGGCGGCTTTGCGGCTGAAGGCGGGCGCTTCTCGCCCACCCCTCGGGCCGGTCGCTTCCCGTGCCTGCATATCTGCTTGGATAAGCCAGCCGCAGGATGGGCAATGTCGCCCATCCTGCAAGTTCGGCGCTCGCCAGACGATCAACCAGAGCCGTTATCAGCCCGCCCCGGCGGCCAGAAACACATTCTGGTCCTGCCGGTCGATCTCGCGATAGCCGTGGCGTTCGGCCAGTTCCCGCATGAAGGCATCGGCGGGCAGATCGGCGCCGCCATGCGCTTCCAGCACCAGAAGCGGCCGGCAGCGCGCGATGATCGCCGCCGCGCCCCTGAGCGCGGCAATCTCGTGGCCCTCGATATCGAGCTGGATCAGTCCGACATGGCGTTCGCCCAGCACCGCGTCGATGGTGGCGATGTCGATGGCATCGAAGCGCGCCGCCGGCGGTCCCTGCCGGTTCTCGACAATGCGCGAGCCGCCGCCCAGGGGGCGGCCCTTGTTGTCATGGGTCTTGATCGTCAGCCGGCCCGGCTCGGCGCCCAGCCCGGCATGGGTGAGCGTGCAGTTGGTCAGCGCGTTGAAGGCGCGCGTGGCGCTGGCGCACAGATAATTCACCGTCACCGGCTCGAAGCCCCAGACATGCGCCTCACTCGCATGGGCCTGCCGGCACAGGAAGGGCAGGAAATCGCCGAAATAGGTGCCGGCGGTGACGATGTCGCCGCCGCGATAGTGCCGGCCTATCGCCTTGAGCGTTGCGCCCTCCCATACGCTGCCACGCATCACCGTCAGTGCGCAGGGGCGGTGCAGAGATTCGACGGGCACGCAATACTGCCCATGCACATTCGTCGCGATATGGAATTTCAGCGCCTGACCGATCCGCATTGGCCCCCGCCTTGCCGCACGTCCAGGCGATGGCGGAAAGGATGCCCCGCCCCCGCGCGCCATGCCCCTTGGCGCCACCGCGCGCCGCAAGGCCTTGATGGCCCCGGGCACCGGCGGCGTTCATCGCCGCATCGTCTCGCTCAGTCGGCCTCGGGAACGGCGGTGGCACCCAGCGGCACCGGCGCACGATCCTGCAGGTCTTCCAGCGCCGCGGTGAAGCCCATCAGCGAGACGCGCGCCTGCGCCACCGCCTGCGGGTTGGAAAAGGGCCGGAACAGGACATTGGCATGCGAGCCGCGGCGCATCGCCTGCACATCCGCGTCGTCGAGGCCCAGGAGCGCCATGCAGCCGACCGCGTTGCACATCTGGAAGGGCTCGGCGCGGATCTCGCCGTCATCGCCGATCTGCCAGCCCATCCCCGGCAACAGGAAGGTGCCCAGCGGCGTGGTGACGGTGGCGCCGACGGGGTATTCCTCTTCCGGCGGCAACACGGCGACGGTGATTTCGGCCACCGGCGAGTCATCCTCGTTCAGCAGCAGCTGATACATCTCGCAAAGCTCGGGGCCGTCTTCCTCGAAACGCGTGCACAGGATTTCCCAGTCCTGATGGGTGGTCACCCGATAGGGCTCGCCAAAGGCCGGGCCAGGGGCCTCGCCGGTGGTTTCCTCGGCGAGGGTAGCTTGCGGCAGCATCAGGGCGCAGGCGAGAAGGGTGCTGGCAGCGAGCGGGCGAAAGGTCATGGTCGTGCCTCTGGTTTTGAGTGTCTTCCCTGCCTAGCATGTCGTGGCCGGGGTGTCAGCAGGGCAGTCGGCAGCATCCGGGCGGGGCCTTCACGGCGGGCACCGATCTGCCGGAAAAGCCGCCGGAAAGGCAGGAACGGACCAGTAAAAATGTGAAAAGGGCCCGCGCGCTGGACCCTTTTCATCTTCTCCCTGTCGGACTGGCCGACTTATTGATCCGGACGCTAGGAAGAATCACCGCCGCCGTCAACAGAAAACACGACGTTGCGGCAAGTGGGGGCGAGGCGGCCTGGAACCGCCGCAAGAACCGGGCATGCGGCGCGCCGCGATGCGCATAAACGATGCATCCCTGCCTGCCGCCTGGGCATAATGCCAACCGCCCGAAACGCGGCCTTGCCGTCGCCCGCGGGCGGAACGATCTTGAAATCAAGCCAGATTCGACTGATCGGTCCCGGCACCCAGGCTTGCATGGCCCGCCCCTGCACATGGCCCGCCCGTGCACATGGCCCGACCGCGCCGCCGCGATGGGCCAGCGCCCGCAAGACGCGCGGGGTGGGTGGGGGGCGGAGTGCGGCTTGCGGAGGGCTGCTTGCACATACCGGGCGTAGCGCCGGGGCGGGGTTCAGCGTTCCCCGGCCTGCGCGCAGAACATGTCATAGACGAGCGCGATCAGCCGCGCCGCGCGCGGGTCGCCGAGCGAGTAATACATCGCCTTGCCCTCGCGCCGGCACTGCACCAGCCCTTCCAGCCGCAGCCGCGCCAGCTGCTGGCTGACCGCCGCCTGGCGCGAGCCCAGAAGCTGCTCCAGCTCGGTCACCGTTTTCTCGCCGGAAGACAGAAAGCACAGGATCATCAACCGCCCCTCATGGGCAAGCGCCTTGAGAAAGGCTGCAGCGTGCTGCGCCTGCTCGATCATGTCCTCGGGCGGGATTGCGGTGCAGCTACCGTCATCCGGCGCGGAAAGGGTTTCGGGTTCGAGTTCGGCTTGCAGCGCCATGGCTTTGGTCTCCGTGCCGCGCCCGCATGGCCTGCGTGCCATCAGGGCGCATTTGCCCGGCGCTCCGCATGCTTGGCAGATGCCAGGTAATTCAAGAATGCGAATTTAAGATAGGCGCAGCCGGCGCGCGGTTCAAGGGAAATCGCCCGGCGCGGACATCGCGATGCCGCGATGGCCGGCAGCGGGCAGGGTCTGGCGCCAGGCGCCAAGTGCAAAGGGCGCGCGGCTGCAATGCCGCGCGCCCGTGTTCCTTACCGCGCCTCCGGCGGGGCGCAGAATTACTGTTCCAGATCGGGTTGGTCGTCGCCGGCGCCGCCCAGATCGTCGAAAAGCTCGGCGATCTCGAATTCGGCGGCGGCTTCTTCCTCGGCGGCGCGTTCCTGGATCGACTTGCCCGAGGCCTGCATCTCGGCCTCTTCGGCCGAACGCGCGACATTGACAGTCACCGACGCGTCAACCTCGGGGTGCAGGGCGATCTGCACGCCGTGCAGGCCCAGCATCTTGATCGGCCCCGGCAGCACAACCTGGCGGCGCTCGAGCGAAAAGCCGTTCTCGCTCAGCACCTCGGCGATGTCGCGCGGGCTCACCGAACCATAAAGCGCGCCGCCATCCGAGGCCGAGCGGATGATGACGAAGCTGCCGCCATCCAGCTTGTCGGCCAGCGCCTGCGCTTCCTTGCGGGTTTCCAGGTTGCGCGCCTCAAGTTGCGCCTTCTGCGCCTCGAAGGCCAGCTTGTTGGCCTCGGTGGCGCGCAGCGCCTTGCCCTGTGGCAGAAGGTAGTTGCGGGCGAAACCCTGCTTGACCTTCACCACATCGCCCATCTGGCCCAGCTTGGCCACGCGTTCCAGCAGAATGACTTGCATTGCTTGCCCTCCTTACTTCACGACATAGGGCAGAAGCGCCAGGAACCGGGCGCGCTTGATGGCGCGGGCCAGTTCTCGCTGCTTCTTGGACGAAACGGCGGTGATGCGCGAGGGCACGATCTTGCCGCGCTCGGAGATGTAGCGCTGCAGCAGCTTCACATCCTTGTAGTCGATCGCCGGTGCGTTGTCGCCCGAGAAGGGGCAGACCTTGCGGCGGCGGAAGAACGGTCTGGTTGCCATGGGTCTTTCCTCTCCCTCAGCGGCGCCGGTCGCCGCGATCACCGCGGTCGCCGCGGTCGTCGCGTTTTTGCATCTGCACCGAGGGTCCGTCCTCATGCGCTTCGACCTTGACGGTGAGCACGCGCATCACGTCGTCATGCAGCCGCGCCAGGCGCTCCATCTCCTGCACCGCCGGGGCGGGTGCATCCGAGCGCAGGAAGGCATAATGCCCCTTGCGGTTCTTGTTGATCTTGTAGGCCAGCGTCTTCAGCCCCCAGTATTCGGAGCCGACGAGCTTACCGCCATTGTCCGAAAGCACGCTCGAGAAATGCTCGATCAGCCCTTCGGCCTGCGCGCTGGAAATATCCTGACGCGCAATCATGACATGCTCGTAAAGAGGCATGTTGTCTCCAGTCCTGTCAGGGCGCGTTTCACCGGGTGGAACATGCGCCTGCCGCCTTCCACCCACGAGGGACTGCGCCGGAATTGATGCTGTAGCGCGGCAGGATGCGTGCCCTTACACCCGAAACGCCGCCCGCCGCAAGGGGCGATTGCCGGGTCTCCTTGCTTGGCATCGCGGTGCCAGTGCAAGGACAGCACTGCGGCGCCTGCGCCCGGCGGCCCGCGCTCGGCCTTGAGTATTTCGGGCAAGATGAAGAGGTTGCAAGGCAACGCCGGGTTCGGCGGACGCGCGCGCAAGCCGGTAGCGAAAAGTTGAAAACGCCCATTCGTTGGGCTAGCATCGAATCCCACACCTTGAGCCTTTGAAAACGCAGACGAGGCCCGAAATGTGGAACCTGATGGTTGACCGGTTCCTGCGCCGCTTTGTCAGGCACGGCAGCCTGCAGCTGACCCTGCCCGATGGCAGCACGCAGCGCTATGGCAATGGCACGCCCGAGGTGGCCGTGACCCTGCATGACCCGGCGGTGCTGCGCCGGCTCATGGTCAACCCTTCGCTGGCGGTGGGCGAGGCCTGGATGGAGGGCTCGCTTACCATCGAGGGTGACGATCTGTACGGGATGCTCGAGCTTGGCCTGCGCAACCTTGAAGAGGGGCCGGCCGGCGCGCTGCATTTTGCAGCCATCGCGCTGCGCAACGCGTCGCGCTGGTTGCAGCAGTTCAACCCCGCCGGGCGTGCGCGGCGCAACGTGGCGCATCACTACGACCTTTCCGGCGCGCTTTATGACCTGTTTCTCGATAACGACCGGCAGTATTCCTGCGCCTATTTTCCGCGCCCCGGCATGAGCCTGGACGAGGCGCAGTCGGCGAAGAAGGCGCATATCGCCGGCAAGCTGCTGCTCGAGCCGGGCATGCGCGTGCTCGATATTGGCTGCGGCTGGGGCGGCATGGCGCTGACGCTGGCGCGCGATCACGGCGCCGAGGTGCTGGGCATCACGCTTTCCGAGGAACAGCTCAGAACCGCGCGCGCCCGCGCCGAGCAGGCCGGGCTGGCCGGGCGCGTGCGCTTCGAGCTGATGGATTACCGCGCCGTGCCGGGACAGTTCGACCGCATCGTTTCGGTGGGCATGTTCGAGCATGTAGGCGCGCCGCATTTCCGGCGGTATTTCCGCACCCTGCGCGAGCGGCTGAGCGAAGACGGGGTGGCGCTGGTGCACACGATCGGGCGCGTCTGTCCGCCGGGCTCGACCAACCCCTGGATGGCGAAATACATCTTCCCTGGCGGCTATATCCCGGCGCTGTCCGAGGTAATGTCGGCCGTCGAACGCGAGAAGCTGTGGCCTTGCGATATCGAGGTCTGGCGGCTGCATTACGCCGAAACACTGCGCCACTGGCATGAGCGTTTCATGGCCAATATCGATCAGGCCGAAAAGCTTTACGACGCGCGCTTCTGCCGCATGTGGCGCTTCTATCTGGCGGGCTCCGAGCAGACCTTCCGCCATGCCTCGCAGGCGGTCTATCAGCTTCAGCTCGCGCGCAGGCGCGACGCGGTGCCGCTGACGCGCGACTATCTCTACCGGCCCGAACCGCAGGTTCAGGCGCGCACCGCGGCGCAGTAATCCGCCACCCCTGCCGCTTCATATTGAAAAAAATACTCAAAACGGGCGCGAAGCGCCCGCCCATTGCGGCCCGGCAACGATGTCATGACCAGCGGGCGCGAAGCGGCTTTACCCTCCCGCCGGATTTGCTCTAGAGGGATGCCAAGACGCAGCAGCAGGAGGAAACCGCCATGTCCCGCGCCTTTGTCTTTCCCGGCCAGGGGGCCCAGAGTATCGGCATGGGCCGCGCGCTGGCCGAGGCCTATCCGCAAGCGCGCGCCGTCTTCGACGAGATCGACGAGGCGCTGGGCGAGAAGCTTTCGGCGCTGATCTGGGAGGGCGAGGCCGAGGCGCTGCAACTCACCGCCAATGCTCAACCGGCGCTGATGGCCACTTCGCTGGCCGCTTTCCGCGCGCTTGAGGCCGAGGGCTTCGGCATCGACGACGCCGCCTTTGTCGCCGGTCACTCGCTGGGCGAATATTCGGCGCTGGCCGCCGCCGGGGCGCTGGGGCTGGCCGATACGGCGCGGCTGTTGCGCCTGCGCGGACAGGCGATGCAGCAGGCGGTGCCGGTTGGCGAGGGGGCGATGGCCGCGCTTCTGGGGCTCGATCACGCCACCGCATCGGCGGTGGCCACTGACGCGGCGCAGGGCGAGATCTGCCAGGCGGCCAATGACAACGACCCCGCGCAGGTGGTGGTTTCGGGCCACCGAGCGGCGGTCGAGCGCGCCGTGGCGCTGGCGCGCGAGCGCGGCGCCAAGCGCGCGGTGATGCTGCCGGTCTCGGCGCCGTTTCACTGCGCGCTTATGCAGCCCGCGGCCGATGCCATGGCCGAGGCGCTGGCCGGGGTGACGATCAGTTCCCCGCGCGTGCCGCTGGTGGCCAATATCCGCGCCGAGGCGGTGAGCGAGCCCGATACCATCCGCGCGCTGCTGGTCGAGCAGGTCACCGGCGCGGTGCGCTGGCGCGAGTCGGTGGAATGGATGGTGGGGCAGGGGGTTTCCTCGTTCTGGGAGATCGGCGCGGGCAAGGCGCTTTGCGGCATGATCCGGCGCATCGCGCGCGAGGCCGAGACCCGCGCCATCGGCACGCCCGAGGATATCGCCGCGCTCAAGGGATGATCGCATCGGTTGCAGCCCGGTCAGCGCCCGCAAGCCGCGCTCCCGCCCACCCTCTCCCCGTGCGGCTTGCGGGCGCTGACCGGGCTGGCGACTGAGGGCACCAGAAAGCCAGGGCGGCGGAATGATCAGGCGGAATCGGGGCCGGCCGGCGCGGCGAATCGCCCCGCCTGCGGCCTGGCCGCCGTCGTGCTGCCGGCGCCATCACCGCGCCTGCCAACCCGCATGGCGAAAAAAACAGCCGCTACAGCCCCCGGGACGGGGCCGAATGACGCAGCCCGGCCCCGTCTGGCCCTGCCGGCACTGGCCATGCGGGCCAGCCTGCGTATAGAAGCGCGCATGGGAAGGCCCGGTGCCCACGGCGCCGGGGTTGCATCAAGGAGCAAGGGAAATGAGCCGCAAGAACATATTGGCGCTGTTTTCACTCGTTGCGGGGCTCGCCCTGGCGCCATCCGCCGCGATGGCACAGCAAGAACAAAGCTTTCGCCTGGGCCTGATCACGCCGCCGGTGCATGTCTGGAACCAGGAGGTGGCAGCACTGGGCGAGACGCTGCAGGAGCGCTCGGACGGGCGTTTTTCGATCACCGCCTACCCCTCGGGCCAGCTCGGCAACGAGGCCACCATGCTGCAGCAGTTGCAGACCGGCGCGCTCGACATGGCCTGGCTGACCACCGCCGAGCTGACGTTTCGCGTGCCCGACATGGCCGCGCTGCACGCCCCTTTCCTGGTAACCAACATCGCCGACGCAGCGCGCGTGTTCCGCTCGGACGAGGCGCGCGAGATCCTCGATGCGCTGCCGCGTGCCACCGGCACGGTGGGGCTGTGCTATGCCATGATCGGCATGCGCCAGATGGTCATGCGCAACCCCATCGATTCGGCCGAAGAGCTGCGCGGCCAGCGCATCCGCATCACCCCTGCGCCGCCGATCTCGCGCTTCTTCGAGATGTTCGGCGCCGCCCCCGCGCCGATGCCGCTGCCGGCGATCTATGACGCGCTCGCCAATGCCCAGATCGACGGGCTGGACATGGATTACGAATCGATCATCAATTTCCGCTACTACGAGCACGCGCCCTATCTGCTGGAAACCAACCACCACATGTTCGGTATGGTGGCGCTGGTCTCGGTGCGGCGCTGGGCGCAGTTGAGCGAGGAAGACCGCGAACTGGTATCTGACGCCATGCAGTTGCATTGCGACCGCACCATCGACCGTTTCGTCGAGGAAGAGGAAGACAAGCTCGATCGCCTGCGCGAGGCGTCGGGCATCCGCATCACCGAAGGTGTCGGCCCCGAATTCTTCGGCGATATCGTCGAGCGCTGGGATGCCGAATGGGCCGAGCGCACGCCCTATGTGGCGCGGCTGCGCGAGCTGGTCGCCAGCTTCTGAGCGATGCGCGGCGGTGGCGCCCGGCATGGCCGCCGCCGCCCGAAAGGCCGGAGCCCGCCCATGCCCCTGATCCGCCTGCTGCGTGCCCTGTCCGATGCCGTGCTGCGCCTCGAACGGCTGGCGCTGATGGCGCTGGTGGCGGCGCTGGCGGGGCTGGTGCTGGTCAATGTGGGCTTTCGCGCCTTTGGTCGCACCCTGGCCTGGGCCGACGAACTGGCAGTGCTGTGCATGACGCTGGCCGCCTTTGTCGGCGCCTCGCTGATGCTGCGCGCGCGCATCGACCCGGCGGTGCGGATCCTGCACGAGGTTTCGGGCCCGGCGCTGGTGCGGGCGCTGCGCATTGCGGTCTCAGTGCTCTCGGCGCTGTTCGGGCTGGCGCTCATCTGGCTGTGCTGGCGCTGGTTCGACCTGCCTGGGCTTGTCGCCGCCGGTTTCGACATCGACGCCTACGAGATGGCGCGCTTCAACTTCCTATATACCGAAGTGACGCCGGTGATGGGGCTGCCCAGCTTCTGGTTCTACCTGGTCATGCCCTGGTTCGCACTCTCGCTCAGCCTGCACGCGCTGACCAACCTGGCTGAGGATGCCGGGCTCATCGCCCCGCGCGCGCTGGCGCATGAGTTCCGCCCGGAAGAGGGGCAGGGGCAATGACGCTGGCGGCCTTTCTTCTGCTTCTGGCCATCGGGTTGCCCATCGGGCTGATCCTGTGCATGGCGGCGCTGGTGTTCATTCTTGAGAGCGGCAACCCGCTGCTGCTTGAAAGTTTCCCGCTCAAGCTATTCACCTCGCTCGACAATTTCGGGTTGCTGGCAATCCCGCTCTTCATCCTGATCGGCGAGCTGATGAACGGGGCGGGCATCACGCAGCGGCTGGTGCGGCTGGCGGCGGGGTTCGTGGGCGCGTTGCGCGGCGGGTTGGCGCATATCAACCTGCTGGCCAACATGATGGTGGCCTCGATCCTGGGCTCGGCCACGGCGCAGATCGCGATGATGAGCCGGGTGATGGTGCCCGAGATGACGCGCGCGGGATATTCGCCCGCCTTCGCCGCCGGGCTGACGGCCTATGGCGGGCTCCTGGGGCCGATCATTCCGCCCTCGATCGTCTTTGTGGTCTATGCGGTGCTGGCGCAGGTGGCGGTGCGCGACATGCTGATCGCCGGCATCCTGCCGGGGCTGATGCTGACCGGGCTGTTCATCCTGACCGTGGCCTTTCTCGGCTGGCGCCAGCGCTGGCCGCGCGGCGAGCGCACCGACCGCGCCACGCGGCTGCGCGCGCTGCGCAAGGCGCTGCCGATGCTGCTTATCCCTCTGGTGATCATCGGCACCATCCTGGGCGGCTATGGCTCGCCCACCGAGGCCGCCGCCATCGGCGCGGTGGTGGCCGCGCTGATCGGGCTGTTTGTCACCCGCTCTCTCAAGCCGGGCGATTTTCCCGCCATACTGCTGCGCACCGGGCTCAACAGTGCGCTTGTGCTGTTTCTGGTGGCGGCGGCAGGGGTGTTTTCATGGGTTCTGATCTTCGGCGAGGTGCCCCAGCGCGCGGCGGTGTGGATACAATCGGTCGCCACCACGCCGATGGGCTTCATGCTGCTGGTGCTGGTGGTTCTGTTGCTGGTGGGCACGGTGATCGACGGCATTCCGGGGCTGATCATGGTGGTGCCGATCCTGTTGCCCATCGCCACCGAGGTTTACGGCATCCACCCGCTGCATTTCGGGGTGGTGGTGTCGATCAACCTGATTCTGGGGCTGCTCTCGCCGCCGGTGGGAATCGGGCTTTATGTCGCGGCTTCGGTGAGCAATGTCAGCGCATTGCAGGTGTTCCGGGTGACCTTGCCCTTTTTCGCGGTGGCCTGCGTGGCGCTGGTTATCCTTGCGCTGGTGCCCTGGCTGAGCCTGGCGCTCTTGTGAGGGTGCGATCAGGTCGGTTTGAGGCGCCCGTTGTGGCAGGTTCGGCTGATGGCATCGGTTGAGGCACGGGCAGCGACCGCCCGTGCCTGACAGCACGGGCGGGAATAACCGATGAGGCATCCTGACTGATCAAGCGCGCTTTGCAAGTCGGGATCTTGCCGCGCCCCTCGCTGCCCTCAGGCCGCCTTGTGCCGCCGCGGGCGCCGCCGCTTGCCGCCTGCGC
>JAFIEG010000069.1 GCA_020832665.1 Pararhodobacter sp.
CCGATCTGGTGCGCAGCTATACCGCGCAGGCGCAGTCGGTGGTGCCGCAGTTTCTTTCCATGTCCTTCGACATGCTGCGCGAGGGGCCGGGCAAGTTTGCCGAGCGGATGAGCGCGATGAACCCGATGATGGCGCAGATGTCCAAGATGCCGGGCTTCGAGGCGATGCAGCGCCAGCAGGAGGCGTTTCTGAAATCGATGATGGCGGGTTGGCCCGGTGCCGGGGGCGAAGAGGGCGAGGGGCAGGGGGGCGATGGCCCCGCCCCACCGGCGAAAGGGGGCGCAAAGGAAGGCCCGGGCGCGCCCGGCAGCGAAAGGCAGGGCGAGGCCGAAAACCTCGACGAGATTCGCCGGCAGTTGGCGGCGCTGCAGGAAAAGCTGGCAAAGCTCGACAAGTAGGATGGGCAGTAACGCCCATCCTGCGCTTGGTGCGGTGCCGGCAAGTCTTTGATACCAGCGCTGCGAGTGATCAGATCATACGGTGACGGTATCAGCGGTCATTCCCGCCCGAGCCTGGCCGGCACGGGCGGTAACAACCCCTCGCTTGCCCGATCCGTTGAAGCGATCCTTTTTCAAAGCCCCTTGGCGCGATAGCTCGCCGCCACCTTCTCGATGGCGACGATGAAGGCGGCGGTGCGCAGATCGGGCACATCGCGGCGTTCGTGCCAGACTTCGCGCATGCCCTGATAGGCAACGCGCATCGTGTCATCGAGCCCCGAGCGCACCAGCGCAAGCTCGTCGGCGCCCTGCAGGTAGCGGCTCTTGAAATCGGGCGACAGTTCCCAGCCAAGCTTCTTGTCATCGGAAAGCCGTTCCAGCTCTTCGATCAGCAGCAGCGCATGCGCTTCTTCATTGCGTCGCTGCATGCGGCCGAAGCGGATATGGCTGAGATTCTTGACCCATTCGAAATAGCTGACCGTCACCCCGCCGGCATTGGCATACATATCGGGGATGATGACCGTGCCGCGCTGGCGCAATATCTCGTCGGCGCCGGCGGTGATGGGGCCATTGGCGGCCTCGATGATCAACGGCGCCCTGATCGTCTCGACATTGCCCAGATTGATCACTGCTTCCAGTGCCGCCGGAATGAGAATGTCGCATTCCATGCCCAGCAGCGCCGGCCCGTCCTCGTGGAAGCGCCCGCCGGGGAAATCGCGCACGCCGCCGGCCTCGGCGATCCAGTCGCGCAGGGCGTCGATATCGAGCCCGTCCTCGTTGACCACGCCGCCATCGCGCTCGATCACGGCGATGATCTTCGCGCCATCCTCGGCCGACAGGAACTTTGCGGCGTGATAGCCTACATTGCCCAGCCCCTGCACGACGATGCGCTTGCCGTCGAGCTGCCCGGACAACCCTGCCTTGCGCAGATCGGCCGGGTGGCGGAAGAATTCGCGCAGCGCATACTGCACGCCGCGGCCCGTGGCCTCGACCCGGCCCTTGATGCCGCCGGCATTGAGCGGCTTGCCCGTGACGCAGGCGCGCGCATTGATGTCGGTGGTGTTCATGCGCGCATACTGGTCGGCGATCCAGGCCATCTCGCGTTCACCGGTGCCCATGTCGGGGGCGGGCACGTTCTGGGCCGGGTGGATCAGGTCGCGCTTGGCCAGCTCATAGGCAAAGCGCCGGGTGATCTGTTCCAGCTCGTGTTCCTCGTATTGGCGCGGATTGATGCACAAGCCGCCCTTCGAGCCGCCGAAGGGTGTTTCTACCAGCGCGCATTTGTAGGTCATCAGCGCCGCCAGCGCCTCGACCTCGTCCTGATTGACCTCGAGCGCATAGCGAATGCCACCCTTGACCGGCTCCATGTGCTCGGAATGCACCGAACGGTAGCCGGTGAAGGTTTCGATGCGCCCGCGCAGCCGCACCCCGAAGCGCACGGTATAGGTGGCGTTGCAAACGCGGATCTTCTCGGCCAGCCCGGGCGAGAGATCCATCAGCGCCACGGCGCGGTTGAACATGATATCCACATTTTCGCGAAAACTGGGTTCATTGCGCGTTAGCATGGTGCCTCCCTCATTTAACCGTTCCTGTTTGCGCCTGACTCTCAAGGCTATTCGCGCGTGCCGAAAAAGCCCAGAAATTAATCTGCTGGCAGGTTTTTTCGGCAATAACGGTATGGCTGCGGCGCTACACAGACCGCCCGCCTGAAAGCGCTGCCAACCGCTGCCACAGGCGCCGGCGGGCCGGACGCTGCGCGCAAACTGCCATGAAACAGCCACAATCGGCGGCTGTGCTGCCGCAATTTGGCCCATCGTCTGGGGTATTCCGGGCACTTCCCGGGCGGCTTTTGCGCCTGCAAGGAGTGCTGGTTCCCATGTTCCGAACCTGTTCGACATCGCCCGCCTTACCGCGCCATCTGGCACGCCTGCTGCGGCGCGAGGAGGGCTCGATGCTGGTGCTGGGGCTGTTTGTCTTTGTCGCCATGCTCTTCGTCGCCGGGCTGGCGATCGACATGATGCGCTACGAGACCGAGCGCGTGCGCATGCAGGGCGCGGCCGATCGCGCCGTGCTGGCGGCGGCGTCGGTGCGCCCCAACGCGCCGCAATCGCTCTCGGCGCGCCAGATTGCCGAGGCCTATCTGACCGCCGGCGGCATTTCCGCATCGCTGGTGAATGGCCGTATCGAGGTGGTGGAAAGCGAGACTGGCCGCCAGGTGACGGTGGCGCCGGCGGGCCGCATGCCCACGATCTTCATGCGCATGCTGGGGGTAAACAGCTTCGACATGGCCACACCCGCGCGCGCGCTCGAGGCCATGGGCGAGCCGCCCGATGTCGAGGTGGTGATGGTGCTCGATGTCTCGGGCTCGATGAGCGCAATGACGGCAAACGGGCTGACGCGCATCGAGAATCTGCGCATCGCCGCACGCGACCTGGTCGAGGAACTGTTCGATGATACCGAGCCCGGCCAGATGGCGGTGACGCTGGTGCCCTATGACAGCTGGGTGGTGCCGCCGGCGGGCTTCATGACCCATTTCCCCAATTTCCCTTCCGGCAACGGCGCCTGCGCCGATTTCGTCGCCTGGAATGATGCGACCGATTCGCTCAACGCGCATTTCACCCGCCACAGCTGCAACACCAGCAGCTGGCGGCTGGTGCGGCCCTATCTGCATGACTATGCAAGCGCGGTTGCCCATATCGACAATCTGATTGCCAGCACCACAACTTCGATCGATCTGGGGGTGCGCTTCGGCGCGATGTTCTTCGACCCGACGATCCGCCCGGCGATCGAGCAGATGATCGACAATGGCGATATCAGCCCGCTTTTCGCGAACCGCCCGCATGACTGGGACGCCGAAAACGTTATTCGCGCCATGGTGCTGATGACCGATGGCGAGAATTGCTGCTTCGGGCGCTGGGATTCGCGCAGCCCCAACCGTTCGACGCAGGATGCGCAGACCGTCGCCGCTTGCCAGGCGTTGCGTCAGCAGGGCGTGCTGCTTTATGCCGTGGCCTTCGAGGCGCCGGCGGGCGGCATCGACATGATGCAGCAATGCGCCTCGTCCGAGAACCATTTCTTCAATACCTCGGGCGAGGGTATCGCCGAGGTGTTTCGCTCCATCGGCTCGCATATCCAGACCCAGCGGTTGAGGCTGACGCTATGAGCGCGCGGCGCCAGGGCAGACAGGGCGGACGCCCGCTGCGGCGATTTGCCGGCGATGAGCGCGGTACGACGACGGTCGAGTTCGTCATCACCGTGCCGCTGGTGCTGCTGCTCTTGCTGTCCTCGATCGATTTCGGCGTGGTGATGCTTCGTCAGGTCTTTCTTGACCGCGCGGTGGATATCGCCGTGCGCGATGTGCGGCTGGGCCGGGTTTCGGGTTCCGGTTTCACCCAGTTTCGCGATGCGATCTGCGAGCGCAGCATTCTGATGCCGAACTGCCGTCAGGACATCGCCATCGAGCTGCGCCCGATCAACACCGAAACCTTTGCCGGGCTCAACGCGCCGGCGCAATGCGTCAATCGCGAGGAAGAGATCAACCCGATTCTGACCTTCAACCCCGCGCGCGGCCAGCAGGAACTGATGCTGATCCGCGTTTGCGTGGTTTCCGACCCGTTCCTGCGCGTAACCGGCATGGTGCTGGGCATGCCGCTCGATGCCTCGGGCGGCTACAATGTGGTCACGCACTCGGCCTTTGCCAATGAACCCGCATGAGGCAGGCACCATGAACAAGCCCAATTCACAGGTTGCACCCACCCTTGCCCGCTTTCGCGACGATGCGCGCGGCGCGGTATCGGTCGAGACGATCATTATCCTGCCGCTGCTTCTGTGGGCGCTGGTGGCGACGGTAGTGTTCTTCGATGCATTCCGCACCCGCCATCAGGTGCAGACCGCGGCGCTGACGGTGGCCGATATCGTCTCGCGCGAGACCGACATGCTGACCACCGATTACCTGGAAGGCATGAACGATGTATTTGATTTTCTGGCCAATTCCCGCCGGCCGACCAGACTGCGCATTTCATCGGTGATCTGGGACAGCAGCGCCGAGCGCAACCGGTTGCAATGGTCTTACGGCACGCGCGGGCTGGCGCCGCTGCCGGAGAATTTGTTCGCGCTGCTCAATGCCGAGAGCGATGAGCCCCTCTATCAGGCATTTGGCGGTGACGACAGCTTCAGCTTTTCCGGCACGCAGGCGCAGATGCCGGTGCCTGATTTCAATGATCGCATTCCCCCGGTGCTGCCCGGCGAGGCGGTGGTCGTGGTGGAAAGCTTCGCCATGTGGTCGCCTTTTGTCGATGTCGGCCTTGCCCGGCGGCGCATCAGCCATGTCGTGGCCACGCGGCCGCGCTTTACCCCGTGGATCCATCTCGAGGGCACGATCCCTGTCTTTCCCGAGGATGCCTACGAGATGGTGGGCTATGACATCGACGACGATCCGCACGCGCCCGAACCACCCGAAGAGCCGCTGGTATGCAACCAGCCGGGCGATCCGGGCTGCCCCACCGGCAGCGAGGTGTTAACCGACATGGATTTCGAGAACGGCGCCACCGGCGGCTGGTCGCGCGGCTCGATCAGCGATGGCGGCAGCGCCGGGCGTTTCCTGGGGCCCTTCGGCGGTGAGACCTTTGACGACCCGGTTCGCTTCAACGTGCATCTGGGCGCGCCTGCGGTGTCGGCGGTGATCGATTTCGACCTTTTCGTTATTGACAGCTGGGACGGCTATTCGCGCCAATGGGCCGATCGGCGCGGTGACAACATGACGTTGATGATCGATGGTACGCCGATTTCGCTGGACGTGTTCCAGCACGATTTCCAGGGCGTCTTTCGCAACACCCGTCTTGCCAGCGGCACGCTGGAGGGCATGCGCTACACCGTCGAGATGGAGCCGATCAGCCACGGCACTGACTTTTACGGTGCGCACTGGCCCGACCAGATCTGGCGCGTCACGGTGACGCTTCAGGGGCCTCCCTGGCAGTTCGATTTCGCCCTGAGCGCCAGTCTTGACCAGGATATCCATGACGAATCCTTTGGCATCGGCCGCTTTCGGGTAACAGCCAATTACGGCACGCCCGCCGATCCGGGTTTTTCGCCCGATCCGGCCAGCAGGCAGGGGGAAGACCATCACACCCGCTTTCCCGTCCACGCTGGCTGCCCCGATCCGCGCATCGGCGCGCCCTGGCTGACGGTGTTCAACACCGATCTGCTCGATGCGCTGCTCATCGAGCGCCGCGCCGGCGGCAGCACAAGGCTGGAAAGCTGCGCCGGCATCGATGGCTGGGGCTGGGTGCATGCCTCGCCGCATCTGGTGCTGCGCTACGACAATGAGGGCCAGCGCGGCGCCCAGCGCCGGCTGCGCATCCGCATGGATGACGACAACAGCGGCCGCAGCTGCGACACCACGCTGCTGCTGCACGACCCGAACGGGCAGTGGTGGTTCAATGATGACATCCATCATCGCCATGACTGGAACGCCCGGCTGAATCTGGGCCATGCCGAAAGCGGCGATTATCACATCTGGATCGGCAGCTGGGCCGGCAACAGCTGCGATGCCGACCTGATCATCGAGCGCTACTGAAACGGATTGCGGGCCGGATGGGTGGAAAAACCCATCCGGCCCGCCCCGCGTTCCCCTGCAGCATGGGCAATGCAGCCCATCCTGCGCTGTGCCGTCAGCCCGCCGCGATGCCGAGGATCCAGGTCGCCATGGCGAAGTAGATCAGCACGCCCGTGGCATCGGCGATCGAGGTCACCAGCGGCGCCGAGGCGGTGGCCGGGTCGAACTTGAACTTGCTCAGCAGGAAGGGCAGCATCATCCCGATCAGCGAGCCCACGATCACGATCATCACCATGGTCAGCGACACAACCAGCGCGATGTCGGCGCCGCCGCGCAGGAAACCGATGGACGACACCGCCACCGCCATCGTCGCACCCAGCGCGGCCGCCACGCCCAGCTCGCGCCCCAGCATGCGCCCCCAGTCGGACATGCGCACATCGCCCGTGGCCAGCGCGCGCACCATCAGCGTGGCCGATTGCGAGCCGGCGTTGCCGCCCGAGTCGATGAGCAAGGGCAGGAAGAAGACCAGCGCCACATGCGCGGCGATCGTGTCCTCGAAGAACGCGATGCCCGCACCCGAGAAGATGTTGCCAAAGACCAGGATCAACAGCCACGGAATGCGCTTGCGATACAGAAGCCCGGTCGACGCATCGAGCATCGAGCTGCCCAGCCCCGAAACGGCCGAGGTCTTGGTGAAGGCCTCGGTCTCTTCCTCCTGCGCCACGTCCATCGCGTCGTCATAGGTCACGATCCCGGCCAGCCGGTCGCCGCCATTGATGACCGGCAGGGCCAGCACGTCGTATTTCCGGATCAGCTCGACCGCCACGGCACGGTCATCCTCGGCGCGGATGAAGGGCGGCTCCTGGCGCATGATCTCGGCCACGGTGGCGGTGTCGCGCGCGATCATCAGGTCGCGCAGCGCGACGGTACCCAGAAGCTTGCGTTCCTCGTCAATGACATAGGAGTGGTAGATGGTCTCGGAATCCGGGGCCACCTTGCGCAGATGCTCGATCGCCTCGGCCGCCTTCATCACGGGTGAGAGCGTCGCGTAATCCGAGGTCATGACCGAACCGACGGTCCCTTCCGGATAGGCGGCGAGCTTGCGCATGTCCTCGCGCTCGGCCTGGGCCAGCCCTGGCAGCAGCGCGTTCTTCTGTTCCTCGGTCAGTTCGGCGAAAAGGTCGGCGCGTTCGTCATGCGCCATGGCGCCGAAGATGCGCGCCATGTCCTTGCGGTCCAGCGCCTCGGCCAGGTCAACCTGGGTTTCGTGGTCGAAATAGCCGAAAACCGTCGCCTGACGATGCTCGTCAAGGCACAGAAGCACCTTTGCCATGTCCTCGACGGACATGTCCTCGATCATCGCAACGATGTCCGCTGCGTGCTCGTGGCGCAGTTCCTCGGCGAGGGTCTGCGTGTCGCCGGCCTCAAGCAGGCGGGCAATTTCCCTGGTGGTGATATCGGTGGTTACGGTTTCGTTCATCGGTCATGCTCCGGCTGCGGGCCCACGGGCCCGCCGCATGACCGACCGGGTCAGGCGTTCAGGCCGTCGGACCGTTTGCTGTTTTCGCTCAAAGCACGGGCACCGGAACGCGCAAAGCGGATCGGTGCCCTGCTTCTACTTCCGTCCTCCAATGGTGCCTCCATCAATGCGCCGGGACTGTCCCGGGGCTTTCGCCCGGCTGACCTAACGCGCGGGGCATGAGCGGTCAACCCCGCCACGCTCACCTCGCGGCAGGTTTTTTCCAAATGTCTGAAAAGACCCCAGGGACAGGGTTGCGGGGGTTGCGGGGAAGGGAAGCAACGCAGCGCCGGGCGGTGCCGGCTCAGATTTCCCGCGGTCGGAGCGTCAGCCAGATCAGCGCGCCGCCGGCGAGCACCAGGAAAGGCAGCATGGCCATGTTGACCAGTTGCCAGCCGGTTTCGGCATCCGAGCCCGAACAATTCATCAACTGCCCCGATGACAGCGATGCCGCCGTCACCCCCCCGAAGACGATCATGTCGTTGATGCCCTGAATGCGCCCGCGTTCGGCCGCCGAATGCGAACGCGCCAGCATGGTGGTGGCGCCGATGAAACCGAAATTCCAGCCGATGCCCAGCAGCACCAGCGCGATGAAGAAATGCTCCAGCTCAACCCCGGTGAGCGCCACCGCCCCCGACGCGGCCAGGATCATCAGCCCGGCGGCGACGATCTTCTGAACCCCGAAACGCGCGATCAGATGCCCGGTGAAGAATGACGGCGCATACATCGCCAGCACATGCGCCGAAACAATATCGGCGGCGTGCCCGGTGGTGAAGCCGCAACCCACCACGGCCAGCGGGGTGGAGGTCATCACAAGATTCATCAGCGCATAGGCAACGGTGGCGCAGATGATCGACACCGCGATCACCGGGTCGCGCAGCATTTCGCCGCGTGTGCGCCCTACTCGCGGCGCGTCGCGATCAGGTGCCGGCGGCTTGGGAATGTCCAGAAAGGCGAAAAGCGACATGCCGCCGAGATTGAGCGCGATCACCGCCAGATAGGTGCCCAGAAACGGCACCACCATCGATTCGGCGGTCACTTTCACCAATTGCGGGCCCAGAACGGCGGAAAGCAGCCCGCCGGCCATGACATAGGAAATGGCCTTGGGTTTGAACGCGTCCGAGGCGGTGTCGGCGGCGGCGAAACGATAAAATCCCTGGCCCGACATGTAGATGCCGGTCAGCAGCGAGCCGATGTTGAACAGCAGGAAAGAGCCCTGCATCAGCCCGATGGCACCCACCACCGCGCCGGCCGCGCCGCCCGAAGCGGTGAGCACGAAGCCCGCGCGGCGGCCGTATTTCTGCATGAAGGCCGCCAGCGGCGTGGCGGTCAGCATCGAACCCAGCACGATCATGGAAATCGGCAACGTCGCCCAGCAGATATTGGCCGCCAGCGTGGTGCCGGCGAGCCCGCCGATGGTGAAGATCATCGGCATCTGCGAGCCCAGAATGGCCTGCGCCGCCACCAGAACCCAGACATTTCGCCGCGCGCGGGCGTCGGATAGGGGAGATGTTGTCGTGCTCATGCAAGATTCCTGATATGTCGCCCTACCTAGCTTCTCGCCAGATGGGATGAAAGCGAAATCTTTCACCTGCAAAACAACTGCCCCGCCCCCCCCCCCCCCCCCCCCCCCCCCCCCCCCCCCCCCCCCCGCCGCGGCGGGGGGGGGGGGGGGGGGGGGGGGCCCGCCCCCCCCCCGGGGGGGGGCGGGGGGGTGGGGGGGGGCGGCGCCTCTTCCCTTTTTCGCCGGGCCGTGAAATAGGGACGTGCCAAGTGACAGCTGCAGCGCAAGGAGCCGGCTCATGCAGATTCGCGAGGCGCTCACCTTCGACGATGTTCTTCTCGTGCCCGCGGCATCGAGCGTGCTGCCCGCGCAGGCAGACACCGCCACCTGGGTGACGAAATCGATCCGGCTGAACATCCCGCTTCTGTCCTCGGCCATGGACACGGTCACCGAGGGGCGCATGGCGATCGCCATGGCCCAGGCCGGCGGCATGGGGGTGATCCACCGCAATCTTGATCCCGAGGCGCAGGCGCGCGAAGTGCGCCGCGTCAAGCGGTTCGAATCGGGCATCGTCTACAACCCGATCACGCTGCGCCCCGACCAGACGCTGGCCGATGCGCGCGAGCTTGCCGAGCGCTACAAGGTCACCGGCTTTCCGGTGGTCGATGGCGCCGGGCGCGTCGTCGGCATCGTCACCAATCGCGACATGCGCTTCGCTTCGGATGACCGCACGCCGGTGCATGCAATGATGACCTCGGAAAACCTGGCTGTCCTGCGCGAGCCGGCCGATCGCGACGAGGCGCGCTCGCTGATGCAGGCGCGGCGCATCGAGAAGTTGCTGGTGGTCAATGGCGAGGGCCGGCTGACCGGGCTTCTGACGCTCAAGGACAGCGAGAAGGCGGTTCTGCATCCGATGGCGTGCAAGGACGCTCTGGGCCGGCTCAGGGTGGCGGCGGCGACAACGGTGGGCGATGCCGGCTATGAACGCTCGGCGGCGCTGATCGATGCCGGGGTCGATCTTCTGGTCATCGACACCGCGCATGGCCATTCCGCTTCGGTCGCCCAGGCGGTGGAGCGTGTCAAGGCGCTGTCGAACAAGGTGCAGGTGGTGGCCGGCAACGTAGCCACCGCCGAGGCCACGCGGGCGCTGATCGGCGCCGGTGCCGATGCTGTGAAGGTGGGGATCGGGCCGGGCTCGATCTGCACCACGCGGGTGGTGGCGGGGGTGGGCGTGCCCCAGTTGACCGCGATCATGGATGCGGTCGGCGCCGCCGGCGATGTGCCCATCATCGCCGATGGCGGCATCAAGTTCTCGGGGGATTTCGCCAAGGCCATCGCCGCCGGGGCAAGCTGCGCCATGGTCGGCTCGGCGATTGCCGGCACCGATGAAAGCCCCGGCGAGGTGGTGCTTTTCCAGGGGCGCAGCTACAAGATCTATCGCGGCATGGGCTCACTTGGCGCCATGGCGCGCGGCTCGGCGGATCGCTATTTCCAGAAGGATGCGGCCTCGGACAAGCTGGTGCCCGAGGGGATCGAGGGGCAGGTGCCCTACAAGGGCCCGGTGGGCACGGTGATCCACCAGATGGTGGGCGGTCTGCGCGCGGCGATGGGCTATACCGGCTGCGCCACCATCGAGGAGATGCGCCGCAACTGCCAGTTCGTGCGCATCACCGGAGCGGGGCTCAAGGAAAGCCATGTCCACGACGTGCAGATTACCCGCGAGTCGCCGAATTACAGGCTTGGATAATCAAGGTCTTATGTGATTTCTGTGCGCTGAAGTGGGGTGCGAACTTAGACAGAACAAGTCAAGACATACCCAGAACAGGACAGGGATTACTGATGCAAGCTGATGCAATTCAAGATAGGGTTACGCGGGTAACTGATGCAACTTATGTCGCCTTAGCTCCTCGCTACTGGGGAGGGGGGGCGTGAACCTTTTTCTGGAGGTGGTCTCGGGGCTGGCATAGGAACCACCGCAGGAGCTCGGCAGCTGACAGCGCCACAACCCCTCGGTTCTCCGCAACGAGTGCATCGGGGCCGATGGTGTATATATGCAAGCCTGGACCGACCCAGGTCGAAAACCCGGAAACCATCATCCAAGACACATGAGCGTGGTGCAAGGACAAGCCGGCCTCGGACTGGCCGGGAACTGGAAAAACTGCCGCCCGGTTCTGCTGAAATCCGCAGACTACGCGTGTCGTTGGTATCATCGGCGGCAACAATGCCGATCATTTGCCTCTCGGGCATCCCAATGCTGTCGACGACGGACACTCAAGAAGACTGCCCAAAATCTACGGTTCACTTTCATTGCTATGGATCGCCTCCTCTGCGAGGTGGCGTGGATCGCCGGCGGCCCAGCCGAGGATCAGGTCACGGCCATCCGGCAGGCTTCTCACCAGGGGCGTCGCGCGCGGCATCGAGGCCGAGGAAGGCGCAAGACCGCGCGAAGTCATCGAACCAGCGATGTTCTTGCGAAAAGGATTGTACGATCATAGCCGCGGCATCAGCCTTCATCCGTTCCGCCTCGATGATTGCGGCGGCCGTCCGGTGGAAAAGCTGGTCGCGCAATTCCGGCGGCGGCACCGGGCAGCCCAGCAGCGCGCAGATAGCATCGAGGCGCTGGCGCTTGCCAACACTCGCGTCCGAAAGCCAATCGCCAAGCGTTCTGTCGAATGGTTCATCGACCTTGGCCTCCACCGCAAGAGCGATGGTTCGCCCGGAGATTTGCAGCAAGGCAAAGACGTCGCATTGGCTCTCGCGATGCCCCCGGCAACGGCGGCTTTTGCTCCGGAATGGCGAAAAGGAGTTCGGCCCCTGGCCCGAGAATTTCAGCAATCTCGGGCGGCAGATCCTGGGATTCTTCCCAGGAACGCGCGGTCGCCATGGCCGAGTAGCTGGCGCGCCAGTGTTTTTCCGGCTCGGCAAGCAAGCGCTGCCAGTCCGACAACAAGCGTGTGGGCACGAGGATCTTCAACATCGCACAACTATCCGCGAGACACCTGATCACGCTTGCGGTAATAACTCTCGGAATCGTTGGGCAGCAGGACCCGAAGCCGATCACGGATCGTGATGCCCGGCGCGACAATCAGGAAGCCCTTGGTGAAGCTGCGGTTGTTGGGACTGCGCGATGCTGATCGCCTGGCAGGCTATCAGCATCGCCATCACCGCGGTCTTGTCCGCCCCGGTCGCAAGCTTCAGCGCAACGCGGAAGAGGTCCGGGTTGGCACTGTCATTGGCCTGACGCAGATACTCCGTGTAATGCCGTCCGCGCTTGCCGGATTTCGGGGCAACCTCTGCAAGCCAGATCGCTGTCTCAACTGCCTCGAGCTGGCAGAAGAACGGGCGGATCGGCTGCGTGTCATCGGCCTGCAATGCGCGCCAGTGCTTGAGAAGTTGCGCGGTGACGGGTGTGATCTGCCATTGCGTGGGATTGGGCAGCGCACGCCAGCTTTCTATCTCGCCTCGCAACTCGTTGATAATCGGCGTCGGGTTGAACTCCTGGACATCGGTGGAAAGCCCGTGCTCGGTACCGTAAGAGCCTGGCTCCAAGCCGATCGAGATTACCCAATCGCGCACCAGCCCGGCATACTGGTGCGTCGAGACAAGCAGCCTCTCGTGAAAACGCCCGGGCCAGAGGTATTCCGAACCGACCATGGCCGGATCATCCAGCCAGGCGGCGACAGATTTGCGGGTTCCTTCAGTGATCTCGAAACGAACGGATTGCCGGGTCCTGGTCTGGGTGATCGAGGCGCACCCTTATGGCCCAGACGTGTTTGGGCAGTAGCGGGCGTTTCTGGCCGTCAATTCGGCCAGTATTTCCGCCGTGTGCTGACCGCGTGCCGGTGGCTCGGTCAGGCGACGCGGGCTGCTGGTTGAAAACCTGGGCGCCGGCATTGCCTGCAGCAGGCCGAAAGCCTCGGTCCACATGCCGCGGTCCTTGTTGATCCGGTGTCGGGCGGCCTGATGCGGGCTGAGGACCGGGGCGACACAGGCATCAGATGTGCCGAAGGCGCATTCCCATTCGTCACGCGATCTGGACAGAAAACAGGCCTCGATCATCGCCGCCTGACGCGGCCATTTTGCGCGGTCCATCTGCGCGGCCATCTCGGGTTCATCGGACAGGCCGAGGATTTCCAGAAATTGCCGGTAGAATTGCGGCTCGATGCATTGCACGGACATGAAGCCGCCATCGGCGCAGCGGTAGCTGCGGCTCCAGGGCGGGCCATCCAGCAGGCTTTGGCCACGCTCTTCGGCCAGCATTCCGCTGCCGGCCAATGCCATCAGCAGGTTCAGGCTATGGGCAGAACCGTCGACGATCGCGGCATCAATCACTGTGCCCTCGCCGGTTTCCCGCGCGCGCATGATGCCCATCAGGAGACCGATCACCAGATAAAGCGCGCCACCGCCAATATCGCCCAGAACGGTCGGCGTGCCGAAGGGTTCGACACCTGGCGGGGAGGCATACCAAAGGGCCCCCGACAGGCTGGCGTAATTCATGTCATGCCCGGCCGCACGCGACAGCGCCCCCTCCTGCCCCCAGCCGGTCATCCGGCCAAAGACCAGGCGTGGATTGATGGCCAGGCACTCGGCCGGCCCGATGCCAAGGCGTTCCATCGCAGGCGATCTGGCGGATTACCTCGACGAAAAGGGCAGGGATCATGTTCGCGGGGCGCCGTACCACCCTCAGACCCAAGGAGAGATCGAGCGCTGGCACCAGACCATGAAGAACTGTATCTTGCTCGAGCATTACTTCCTGCCAGGCGATCTCGAACGCCAGATCGGCGCCTTCGTCGGGCTTTGTTGCACAAATGGGGTGTGAGGGGGGATCATTCTGTGAATTCAGCGTGGTAGCTGAGGGTCATGAGCAGACCCACGCCCCCGACCTCCAAGACCAAGAACTGGCAGGCTTGCAATGAAGCGCTCAAGCGCCGGGGTTCGCTGACGGACTGGTTCGACCCCGAGATGATCTGGGAGGCTGCGCCAACCGGCAAGCGCGGCCGGCAGCCCGACTACAGCGATGCCGCCATCCAGACCTGCCTGACGCTGAAGGTGCTCTTTGGCATGGCGCTCAGGCAGACGACTGGGTTCGTGGAGAGCTTGCCGGGTCTGATCGGACTGCCGTGGTCGGTGCCGGACTTCAGCACGCTGAGCCGTCGTCAGAAAACCCTGGATGTCACCATTCCCTATCGCGACTCGCAGGCCCCGCTACACCTCCTGATCGACAGCACAGGTATCAAGGTGGAGGGCGAAGGGTGAGGAGGGACCGTGGCCGCGTAAGCCCGACGAACGGAACGCGCGCAAACACGGCGGCCCGAAACGCCGCGTTCGCCACGCCCTCGAACCATGTATGGATGGCTCCCGCGGGGCAAGGGCTTTTCGGTTGATGCTGGCATGGTTTCGGTTGCGGCCATGTATACGGCGTCTGGATTGCAGCTTGGTTGCTGCGCGCCCTGATGAACCGAAGGCCCGCGCAGCGAAACTCCGCGGTCGATTTGGTCCCAATCAATGGCACGCGCTTGAAAGCGCTCCGGTTCAAACAGGATGTCCTTGTCGATATTTCCGTCATTTGCCATCATCTCGTCACGCCGAAGGCGTGCCACTCAAGACAGGGCACGCCTTCGGCGTGACGCACTTGCCTCCTTGGTAGGGGTTTGTGCCCCTGTCTCGGTCTGCCGGCTTGCGCCGCCCGGAATTCCGTCTTGTTCTTCATCAGCGCATAGACGGTGCGCGCCATGCGGTTGGCCAGGGCGATCGCGGCCTGCTTTGGTTTCTTGCGCCCGATTATATTCCACAGCCAGTCGTCCCCGGCCTCGCCGCGCCGACGCGCGCTGACATGCGCGATGGCGCCCAGATAGAGCAGCCTGCGCAGATACCTGTTGGTTCGCCCGCTCTCTCGGACGGATCGCGTTCACGGGCTCATTCTTGGAGATGCGGCCCAGCCTTTCCTTGCCGCCCGTCGAATGGGGCTTCGGTGTCAGACCCAACCACGCGGATAGGTCTCTGGCTGATTTGAAATCGGCGACATCCGGCAGGGCAGAAACCAGCGCGCTGGCGGTAATCGGGCCGATGCCCGGGAGTGAGCGCCGGTCCGCGCAGCGGCAAACTGTCCGGGGGACAGTTTGAGGTGCGAACGGGCGGAGCCCATGAAGGCGTTGCGCATCTTCATTGGCCTTGGCGTCTGCGCAGATGTCAGCTGTCAGATCTTCGATTTTCTTCTGTGTTTCGATCAACTGATCGGCGAGCAGGTTCAGGGCTTTGCGAGCGGGTGCTGGCAGGTCGGTCTGTTCGCAGGCCCTGGTCAGCCGCTCGACATTGTGGATGCCCTTGGGAACCGCAATGCCGAATTCACAAAGGTGCGCGCGCGTCACGCCAGAGGCGTGCTTTCAGCACGACGCGTTCACGATCTGGGTCTGCTGGTGGACGAGAAATTCCCGTGCGTTGCGCCAGAGGCGTACCTGCGGTGCGACGTGCGACATCAGCAGCGC
The DNA here is from genome assembly GCA_020832665.1 of Pararhodobacter sp. GTDB lineage: Bacteria > Pseudomonadota > Alphaproteobacteria > Rhodobacterales > Rhodobacteraceae > Pararhodobacter. The sequence continues at coordinate 15,500 of JAFIEG010000069.1, forward strand.
CTGGGTTTCTTCACTCTTCACGGGAACAAACCGCATGGACGGGCGCGACACGGCTTCACAGATTGCCTCGGCATCGTTCGTCGGCTTACGCGGCGTCACTGGCGCCACGGTCCTCCTCACCATCGGTCTTGCCACGCTTGACGTGGCCCTTCACGTAACTGGGCTGCATCAGCCGGACATCATGCCCGAGCTCGATCAGTTCCCGCGCCCAGTAATGCGCGCTGGCGCAGGCTTCCATGCCGATCAGACAAGGTGGCAGGCGCTGACAGAACTCCAGCATCTGACTGCGCCGCAACTGGCGGCACAGCAGCACCCGACCATCCGCATCAACACCGTGAAGCTGAAAAACAGATTTCGCAAGGTCGATCCCGATTGTGCTAATCTTGCCCATGGATGGCTCCCTTTGCTGGCTGTCTTCTCAGCACCCAACATGGCACATTGCGATGCCGGAAGCGGGAGCCATCCACTTCATCAATGGCGGGCATGGCTCACGGCGCAAGATCCATCTCGGGATCGACGAGGAAACACACGAAATCCGCGCTGTCGAGGTCACCAGCAGCAACGTGGGTGATGCGCCCATGCTGCCCAGGTTGCTCGACCAGATCGCACCGGATCAGGAGATCGGCACCGTAACCGCCGATGGGGCCTACGACACCCGCAAGTGCCATGACGCCATCGCGAACCGGGGCGCGGCCGCGTTCGGGCACTCGCTCGAACCGGTGGCGTTCGTGCCCTCACTGCCACCGCGCAGGAACGCCAGACCCTGGAAGCCAACGACGGCGGGAGCACAGGCCCGCAACGAAGCATTGCGGACATCGAAGCATCTGGGTCGTGCGCTCTGGAGACGATGGAGCGAATATCACCGCCGAAGCCGCGCAGAGACGAAAATGCGACTTGTGTCAAACTCTTGGGCCAACGCCTCTCGGCGCGCGAATTCGACCGTCAGCTGGCCGAGTTCCAAATCCGGATTGCCGTGCTCAACGGCTTCACCGTACTGGGCATACCCGTCGCCGAGGCCGTGGGATGAGTCTGTTCGGGCAAAGGGGAAGTCCGGCCATCAACCTATTTGTGCAACAAAGTCTCAAGAATCACCAAATCCTTGTCGATGAAACTCTCTGCCGGTCCAGAAAACTGCCCCCATATCCCGGTATGGACATACCATGTCGATCACTCCGATCACCCCCGGCCATTTCCGGCAGGGGCAAGGTTGCACATGGGTCATTTCTCAGTGACAATTTTTACTGTTGCCGGGTCTGTCCCGAGTGACATTCAACCGTCGGCCCTTCGTTTTTAAATCTCCACGCGTTTCGAGAAAGTCAGCGCACTCTCCGGGTCAACGCCCGGATAACGGACCGTGCTGTCATCTTGATATGTTCGGGGAGGAGACGTGCCGCGCGCAAGTTCCCTGTCCTCCAGCGGTTTTTCGTAACCTTGGTCCCTTTCAGAAATAGTCTCGCGCTGCCATTGGCGTGGTATCTATCATGTTGCGCAGCATCGCCAGCATTCCTGCCTCTGCGCGGTTGAAATGCGCGCGCGGGTTCCAGGTCAGATAGATGTCGATCGCCGGCGGGTCATGGTATGGCGGCAGCCGCCAGAGCAATCCATTGGCCTCGTCGGTACGAGCGATATGCAGGGGCAGGCTGCCGATCCCAAGCCCGCAGACAATCATCCGACGCACCTCTTCGAGACTGCTGGAAGTCGCCACCATCCGTCCATCAATATGCGCCGATGCCCGCATCATCGCCACCGGCCGCAGGGCATCGGTCAGCCGGTCAGTCTGGAAGGATACGAAGGTTTCGCCGCGCAGATCGGCCATTTCCAGATCCTTCTTGCCGAAAAGCCTGTGTCGCGGTCCGCAGTAAAGGCCGAAATACTCGCGAAAAAGGCGGGCATACTGCAATGTCGGCAGCATCTGATGAACAAGGCAGATGCCGAAGCTGGCGCGTTTCTGTGAGACCGCCGTTACCACATTCAGGCTGGTGGACACCTCCATGGAAAAGGTGGCGCGAGGGTGGCGTTGGTGGAATTCAGCCAGCACGGCGTCCAGATGCGGCGAGACCACATGACTGGCGAGGGCGATGTTGACCTGGCCCACGACCTCTTCAGCCGTGCGCCGCAAAAGCACCGGCAGGCGCGAGACGGTGCCGAAAATCTCTACCGCCTCATGATGCAGCATCTCGCCTTCGGGCGTGACCTCGAATCGGCCCGGCTTGCGCTCGATCAGTTTGCGCTCCAGGCGTTCCTCCAACCGCCGCAGCGCGTTTGAAACGGTGGGCTGCTTCAGGTTCAGCCGTTCAGCGGCGGCGGTGATCCCGCGTTCCTCGACGATCACCAGGAAGGTGCGCAGAAGGTTCCAGTCAAGATCGAAGGGAAGGCGCGCGGTTCGGTCGGGGCGTGGCTCTGTCATTCTCTAAATCTATTTTCACTATTTCCATTATATATTTGCAGAATGCCTAGGTTATTGCAATCCTGCGCAGCACCCATCCAACAGGTCTGAAACATGAGGAACCAAGAATGCTGAAATCACTCCTCGGCGCATCCGCCATGCTGGCCTTCGGCCTTTTGGCCGTTGCCGCCCCAACCCCCGTCGCTGCTGACGATCTGGACTCCGTGCGCGATCGCGGTGTCCTTCGCGTTGCCCTCAGCGGCGTCTATCCGCCCTTTTCCATGACCAACGACCAGAACGAGGTCGTGGGCTTTGATGTCGATATCGCCAAGGAGATCGCCCGCCGCATAGGTGTCGAGGCCGAGATCATTACCACGGCCTGGGATGGCATCATCGCGGGGCTGGTGACGGGGCGTTTCGATACCATCATCGCCTCGATGTCTATTACGCCCGAGCGGCAGGAGGTGGTGGATTTTGTTGGCCCCTACTACAGCGCCGGGCGCACGATCTTCGTTGGCGAAGGTTCGGATTTTCAGGATCTTGACTCGCTGAGCGGTCGCACCCTTGGCGTCACACTGGGCGAAACCCATGAGGAATGGGCTCGTGGCCAGGCTGACCGCAACTGGACATTGCGCACTTATCGCGGCTTGAACGAACTGGTGCTGGAAGTGCGCAATGGCCGCATCGACGGCTTTGTGGCCGACAGCGTGGCCGGGGCGCTGGCCGCGCGCGAAAGCGGCACCGCGCTGCGCGCGATCGACCTGCCTGGCGCCGACGGGGCCTCGGTCGATGTGGGCATCGCCATCCGTCAGGGAAACCCCGAGCTGGCCGCGGCCATGCAAGGCGTGCTCGACGATATGATGGAAGACGGCACCTACATGGATATCGCCATGGAATGGATCGGCGCCGATATCCGCTGAACGCCACGCAAGAACATAACGACCGCCGCTCCGCGCTTGCGGGGCGGCACACCACGCAAGGACAGGCAGACATGACCCCCTATTACGGCAAACTGACATGGGAAGAGGTGCGCGACGCCGACAAGGACCGCGTGGTGATCCTGTCGGTTTCGGCCACCGAAGACCACGGGCCGCACATGGCGCTGGATACCGATACGCTTCTGGGTACCTCGATCGCCGATGGTGTTGCCAGCGCGGCCCCAGATGAAGTTTTCATCATGCCGCCCATTCCATATGGCTTCAACGAACACCACAAGGATTTCCCGGGTGTCATCTGGATTGGCCCGGAAACGCTGATCGCCTTCGTCACCGATGTGACCCGCTCGCTGGCGCATCACGGGTTTCGCCGTATCCTGCTTCTCAACAGCCACGGATCGAACCATTCGGCGCTGGATCTCGCCGCGCGCAAGACCGTGATCGAGAACGAGGTGCTGTGCGTCTCGGCTTCCTACTGGAACCTGATGCCGGACCGGATCAACGCCATGCGCAAATCCGAAACCGGCGGCTGCGCCCATGCCTGCGAATTCGAGGCGGCGATGTACATGTATCTTGACCCCGACCACATCTACCCCGAGCGCGCCGCCAAACAGGTGGTGCATGATCCTGACAGCCGGTATTTCAACCTCGATCTGGCTTCGGGCGGAGCGCGGGCAATGCTGATGCGCTGGTGGTCCGAACATTCGCCCGATGGCACGATGGGCGACCCCACCGCGGCCACGGCCGAGACCGGAAAGCAGTTCTTTGACGCGGCGGTTGAAGAGGTGCTGGGCCTGGTGCGCGAGATCCGCGCGCTGCCCATCCTGCCGCGCAAGGATCACCACTGACAGGAAGGGGTTGGGCGATGGATTTCGACCTCATGCAGCGGGTGTGGATCTTCTTTGCCCAGGCCTCGCTCACCACGATCATGATATCCGGGCTGGCTATCACGCTGGGGCTGTGCCTGGGCTTTGCCGCCGCGCTGGCCTCACTGTCACGGCTGGCAGCGGTGCGCTGGCCCGCGCGCGCCTATGTCTCGATCTTCCGCGGTACTCCGGCGCTGATCCAGCTGTTCCTGCTGTATTTTGGCGGGCTGCAACTGGGGTTGGAAATGACGGCGGTGCAGGCCGGAATCATCGGGCTGGGCATCAATATCGGCGCTTACATGACCGAATCCATCCGCGGTGCCATCATCGCGGTGGATCGCGGCCAGACCGAGGCCGGGCGCTGCCTGGGTCTCAGCCGGTCGCAGACCATGCGCCGGATTATCCTGCCCCAGGCCGCGCGGTTGATGGTGCGCCCGCTCGGCGTGAATTCGGTGGCGCTGATCAAGGGTTCGGCCATCGTCTCCACCATCTCGGTCACCGAGCTGACCTATACCGCGCACCGCTTCATCTCATCGACCTACAAACCGTTCGAGATGTTCATTCTGGCGGCCATCTTCTACCTCGTCATCATCACCCTCTTCATGCGGATGATCGACTGGATCGATGCGCGCGTGGCGCTAAAGGAATGACGCCATGAACCTTGATTTCACAGTCATCCCGCGCATGACCGACCTGCTGCTCTGGGGCGTGATGTGGACCGTCATCCTGTCGGTCTTGTCGATGGTGCTCAGCCTGGTGCTGGGCGCGGTCTTTGCGGTGGCGCGGCTGGCGCCCTTCCGGCTTGTCCGCTGGCCGGTGCAAGCCTTCAGCTGGATATTCATGGGCACGCCGCTGCTGCTTCAGCTCTATGTGGTCTATTTCGGGCTGGCCGAGCTGGGCCTGAACCTGAATGCCTTTACGGCCGGGGTGATCGCGCTAAGCCTGCATTTTGCGGTCTATAACGCCGATATCATCCGCGCCGGCATCCAGTCCATCGACACCGGCCAGTATCAGGCCGCGCGCAGCCTTGGTGTCAGCCACCTGCAGGCGATGCGCAAGGTGGTGGTGCCGCAGGCGCTGGCCAATGTCACGCCCGCGCTGGGCAACATGATGATCGCGCTTTTAAAAGAAAGCGCGCTGGTCTCGGCCATCGGCGTGATGGAACTGACTCTGTCCGCGCAGCGCGCGATCAGCCAGACCTTCCGGCCCTTCGAGTTCTACCTGGCCGCGGCGGCGCTCTACTACGTTCTCAACCTCGTGCTGCAACAGGCGCTTCGCCTGATCGAGCGGCGCGCAGCCCTTACCCGATAGGTGGCCCGTGCATGACCTGAAACGCGAACCCCTGATCCGTATCCGCAACCTGCACAAGAGTTTCGGTGCGATAGAGGTGCTCAAGGGCATCGACATGGAAGTGCGCGAGGGGCAGATCGTCGCGCTGATCGGTCCCTCGGGTTCGGGCAAATCGACGCTGTTGCGCACGATCAACCAGTTGGAGGATGTCACTTCGGGCGAGATCTGGTTCGATGGCGCGCTGGTCAACGCCCCCTTGCCCCATCGCGCCCGCGAAAAGCATCTCAACGCGCTGCGGCGCGACATCGGCATGGTGTTCCAGCATTTCAACCTGTTCCCGCATATGACGGCGCTGGAGAATGTGACCATGGCGCCGGTACTGCTGGGGCTGCATTCCAGGGCAGAGGCGCGCGCGAATGCCCTGCGGCTGCTGGCCAAGGTCGGCCTCAGCGACCGGGCCGATTACTACCCGTCGCGGCTGTCGGGCGGTCAGAAGCAGCGCGTGGCCATCGCCCGCGCGTTGGCGATGGAACCCAAGGTGATGCTGTTCGACGAGGTGACATCGGCGCTCGACCCCGAACTTGTGGGCGAGGTCAATCGCACGATGAAGCAGCTTGCCGAAGAGAACATGACCATGATCATCGTCACGCACGAACTGAAATTCGCGGCCGATACCGCCAGCCATGTGGTGTTCATGGCCGATGGCCACATCGTCGAGGAAGGCCCGCCCGATCAGGTGCTGCGCAACCCCCGGCAGGCGCGCACACGCACTTTTCTGCAACAAGACGCCGTCGAATGATCAGCCCGGAAAGAGCCTTGCAAACATGATGACCTCTTCTGACCGCCATCTTTTTTATCTTTCCACTTCCCCTCGCCCGCACCTTGCGGAGGCTCGTGGTGTTT
>JAFIEG010000070.1 GCA_020832665.1 Pararhodobacter sp.
CGTCCAGTTCGGCAATACGTTCCTGCAAGGCTTCCTCGCGCGCCGCCAGATCGGCAAGTTCTGAACGCCGCGCCTGTTCTTCCTCGCTCAGGGCTTCCAGTTCGGCGATGCGCTCGGCCAGCGCTTCCTCGGTCTCGGCAAGCCGCGCCAACGCCTGCTGGCGGGCGAGTTGCTCGTCCGTCAGCGCCGCGTCCAGTTCGGCAATACGTTCCTGCAAGGCTTCCTCGCGCGCCGCCAGATCGGCCAGCTCGGCGCGCCGCGCCTGTTCTTCCTCGCTCAACGCAGCCAGTTCGGCGATGCGCTCGGCCAGCGCTTCCTCGGTCTCGGCAAGCCGCGCCAGCGCCTGCTCGCGGGCAAGCTGCTCATCCGTCAGCGCCGCATCGAGTTCCGCGATGCGCGCCTGCAAGGCTTCCTCGCGTGCCGCCAGATCGGCAAGTTCTGAACGCCGCGCCTGTTCTTCCTCGCTCAACGCAGCCAGTTCGGCGATGCGCTCGGCCAGCGCTTCCTCGGTCTCGGCAAGCCGCGCCAGCGCCTGCTCGCGGGCAAGCTGCTCATCCGTCAGCGCCGCATCGAGTTCCGCGATGCGCGCCTCAAACGCCGCTTCGCGCTCTTCAAGATCGGCCAGCGCCTGGCGTTGCGCCGCCTGCTCGTCGGCCAGCTCGCTATCCAGCACGGCGATCCGGGCCGTCAGGGCATCGGTGCGCTCGCGCGCACTGACAAGCTCGGCCTGCGCGGCATCGCGGGCCGTCTGTGTGCGGCGCAGGGTCTCGGCCAGCTCGGCCTGCGCCATCAGGCCCGCATCGCGCGCGCGCGTCATGGCGCGCAGCGCCCCCTCGCTGCGCTCAAGCGCTGCCAGCGCCGTGTCGCGCTCGGCCTCGGTGTCGGTCAGCCGCGCCAGCATTTCGGCCAGCGTGGCCTCGCCGGCCTCGGCGCGCGCGCGCATCTCGGCAAGCGCCGCCTCGATCGCCTCTCGCCTGGCGGCATCAAGCCGCGCGGCCTCGGCCGCGGCGTCGATCTCGTCGCGCGCGCTGGCCAGCGCCAGTTGCAGCGCCTCGGTTTCCGAGATCAGTTCCTCGCGCTCGGTCTCACTGGCCTCCAACCGGCCCTGCAAATCGGCGCGTTCGGCCAGCAGCCCGGCCACCTGGGCCTCGAATTCGGTGATGGTGTCGCGCGCCTCGTCAAGCTCGGCCTCGCGCGTGGCCAGCCTTCCGCCCAGCGCGGCGATCTCGGCCTCTTGTGCGCTGGCCACGTCGCGCAGGCTTGCAAGCTCGGCGCTGAGCCCCGAAACCTCGCCCTCGAGCGAGGCCACCTGCGCGCGAGACAGGCCCAGCGCCTGGGTCAGGCTGGCCACCTGCGCGGAAAGGTCCTGCAACTCGGTGTCCTGGGTGGTGATGGTGTCGCGCAGCACTGATTGCACGATCATGAAGATCGACAACACGAAGATCAGCACCAGAAGCAGCGCCGTCATCGCATCGACGAAGCCCGGCCAGATCGAGGCCGAGAAGCGCTGGCCCGAACGGCGGGGAGGGGCCATGATCTAGCCCCCGTCCCGGCCCGGCTCGATCACCGGCGGCGCCTGACGGTTGAGCTGGCGCACCGCCTGGGTGAGCGAGGCCAGATCGGCGCGCAGATCGGAAACCGATTCCTGCCGCCCGGCGGAAAGCTCTTCGAGAATGCGCAAGAGCACCACATCCATCGAGCGCAGCCTGAGCCGGGTTTCGGCCTGCAGATGCGGCTCGGGGTCGGCGGTGAGGGTTTCCAGCTGGGCGAGGATCTTCTCCTGCCCATCGGCAATGCGCTCCAGCGCCGCGGCGGTGCTGGTTTCCATCTCGAAGCGCAGCGACAGGCGCTCGACCGCCGAAATCAGCGCCGCCAGCCCCTCGTCGAGCTGGGCGCGCCCGGCCTCGGATTCGGCCCGCAGCGCCTCCATCGTCTGCAGCTGCTCGCTCAGCCCCTCGACGACATTGACCATCACGCCCATGCCCGCCTGCTCGCCATCGGCGGTTTCGGGCCCGGCGGTGCCCAGCCGGGTGATCGAGGAAAGCCATTCTTCAAGCTCGCGGTAGAAGCGGTTCTGCCCGTGGCCGGCGAAAAGCTCCAGCAGCCCCACCACCAGCGAGCCCGCCAGCCCCAGGAGCGAGGACGAGAACGCCACCGCCATGCCGTCCATCTGCGCTTCCAGCCCCTGCATCAGCCGGCCGAAACCGTCGAGCGCCGTCTCGCCCTCGCGCGGGGCCAGCGAGCGGATGGTTTCCACCACCGCCGGCACCGAGGTAGCGAGGCCATAGAAGGTGCCCAACAGGCCCAGAAAGATGAGCAGGTTGACGATATAGCGGGTGATGTCGCGCTCTTCATCGATGCGCGTGGCGACCGATTCCAGGATCGAACGCGCCGAAGAGGGCGATATCGGGCTGGATTTGCCCCGCGAGCGCAAGAGCGCGGCCAGCGGCGCCAGCAGCCGCGGCGCGATGGTTATCTGATGGCCCGGCGTTCCGGCGGCAAAGCCCTCGATCCAGCGCACCGAGGAGGAAAGCTGCGTCACCTGCCAGAAGGTGGCCAGCACGCCGATGACGAAAACCAGAAAGATGAAGCCGTTGAGCCAGATATTGGCCAGAAAGATGCCCGAGACACGCGGAAACGCAAAATAGACCCCGACAGCGACCAGCGCCAGCGAGATCAGCATGAGCGTGATCTGGCGAACGGGCTGGCTGAACTGAACCACCGCACCGATCGGCCCCAGAGCGCCCGCCCTCAATTGTCTTGCCATATGTGCACCTGGTAAGCGTGCCACAAAATCTAGTGGGAAGCGCCGCGCTTGCCAACCGTCAATTCGGGCGATTTCAGCTTCTTTACCCGTTTTGAAAGCCAATCAAGCTCGCCATCGGGCACGCCCAGCGCTGCCAGCTGCGCCGCCGTCTGGTGCAGATACTCGCAGTTTGGCCCGCGCCGGCCTTGCGCGCGGGCGATGATCTGCGCCTGTTCTTCCAGGCTGAGCCCGCCGCAATACTGCCAATGCGCGCGGTCGATGACATAGACCACCGCCTCGACGCTGGCGCCGTCGGCAAGTGTTACGCGCTGGCGAGTTTCCAGATAGGCCGCCGAGATCAGCTCGCGCGCGCGCAGATATTCCAGCGTCTCTTCGGCAATCTGTGGCGCGATCTCGAAGGCCAGCCCGGCGCAGCTTGCCGCTTCATGGGCATCGAGCGCCAGCACCAGCCCCGGCTGGGCCTCGGTGCCGCGGTGATGGATCGAGCGCATGCAGAAGGCACGACGAAAGCCATCAAGCCGCGCCTGGTGGCGCGCGCTCCAGGCAAAGCCCGGATCCCACAAGAGCGAGCCATATCCGAAAACCCAAAGCGGCGTCATGCCATCTCCGTTGAGGAACTCCGGCAAGGCGGGGCTGGCCCCGCCTGCGTCGCGCATGTAAACACGGTGGCAGAAGGAAACAACCGGGGACGGGGCATGCGCGCCATCCTGTTCATGTTGTCGGCGGCGGTTCTGGCCACCCTGGCCTGGGGGGGCTACTGGTTTGTGGGCGCGCGCGGGCTGGACCGGACGGTGAGCGGACTGCTCGATGCGAACCGGCATGTCGAGGCGCAGGGCCACCGGGTGCGCGGCTTTCCCAACCGTTTCGACCTGACCTTCAGCGAGCCGCGCATTGCCGCGACCGGCCTGACCTGGCAGGCGCCCTTCGTGCAGGTCTTCGCGCTGAGCTACCGGCCACATCACCTGATCGTGGTGTTTGCCAATGACCAGCTTTTCGAAATCGGCGGCGAGGCGATGACACTGCACAGCGCCGACATGCGCGCCAGCCTGGTGATGGAGCCGGGCCTGTCGCTGCCGCTTGAGCGACTGGTGCTGGTGATCGAGAATCCCGAGGCCAGCTTGAACACGCAGACCCACCGCGCCGATGCGCTGCGCCTGGGCAGCAACGCGCAAAGCCCCGAGCGCCATGAATTCGCCATCCAGATCGAGGCCGCCTTTCCCGATGCAGGGATGATGAACGCGCTCGACCCGGGCGCGCACTGGCCGCGGCGCTTCGACGCGATGCGCATCGAGGGCGTGGCTGCCTTCGACCGCCCGCTTGACCGCGCGGCGCTGGAGGGCGGCCTGCCCGAGCTTGTCGATATGGTGTTCACCGGCGCGCGCGTCATCTGGTCCGAAGGCGAGACGGTGACCGATATCGCCGCGAGTGGTGAATTGCGCGCTGATTCGCGCGGCCGGCTCAATGGCGAGGTGACGCTGGACATTCGCAACTGGCGCGCGCTGATGCGCCGCGCCGGCGAGGCCGGGTTGATGCCCGCCGAGCATGCGTTTCTCATCGAGATGGCGCTGTCGGGCATGGTCGATCCGGAAAACCCCGACCGCCTTGAGGCGCCGATCACGCTGCGCGATGGCGATATCCTGCTGGGGCCGGTGATTCTGGGCAGCCTGCCGCCGCTTTTCTGAGCGCCTTTCCGCCCGATTGCCCGGCGCACGCCACCTGCCCCATCCAATTCATCTTGTCCCAAATACGCCGGGGGGTTCCGAGCGCCCGGAAATCGCTCCAGTGGAGCGATTTCAGCGAAGGAACCGGCGAAGCCCAGGCCGCAGGCGATTGGAGGGCAGCGCCCCCCTGTGTCTCCATTCACGGGCATCCCCGCCGGCCCGCACGCTGCCGCAACGTCACTTGTAGAAATTTCAAGCTTGAAATTTATAACTCAAAATGCTTTTCTGTTCACAACGCATATGGGAGACCAGCAATGAAGATTCTCTGCCTTGGCGGCGGGCCGGCCGGCCTTTACTTCGCCATCTCGATGAAGCTGCGTGACCCATCGCATGAGGTCACGGTGCTGGAACGCAACCGCGCCAACGACACCTTCGGCTGGGGCGTGGTGCTGTCGGATGACGCTCTCTCGAAGATGCAGGTCAACGACCCGAAATCGACCGACGCGATTCGCGATCATTTCGCCTATTGGGACGATATCGCGGTGGTGCATGGCGGCGCGCGCACCGTCTCGGGCGGGCATGGCTTTGCCGGGATCGGGCGCAAGCAGATGCTGATCCTGCTGCAGGCGCGCGCGCGCGAGCTGGGCGTGGACCTGCAGTTCGAGACCGAGTTCAAATCGGCCGAGGAATACCGCAAGGATTATGACGTGGTGGTGGGCACCGACGGCATCAACAGCCTTGTGCGCAAGGAATACGAGCACATTTTCAAGCCCGATATCGATGTGCGCAAATGCAAGTTCGTCTGGCTGGGCACGCACCAGAAATTCAACGACGCCTTCACCTTCATCTTCGAGAAGACCAGGCATGGCTGGGTCTGGGCGCATGTCTACCAGTTTGACGACACCACCGCGACCTTCATCGTCGAATGCATGCCCGATACCTGGGATCGCTGGGGTTTCGAGCACATGTCGAAGGAAGAGACGGTCGAAACCTGCCGCAAGATCTTCGAAGGTCATCTCGATGGCCATGAGCTGATGTCGAACGCCGCCCATCTGCGCGGCTCGGCGGTATGGATGCAGTTCCCGCGCGTGATCTGCGAGCGCTGGTATCATGAAAACGTGGTGCTGATGGGCGATTCTGCCGCCACCGGGCATTTCTCCATCGGCTCGGGCTCGCGGCTGGCATTCGATTCCGCCATCGCGCTGGCCGAATACCTGCATTCCGAGCCGACGCTGGAACAGGCATTCAGGCGCTATCAGGAAGAGCGGCGGCTGGAAGTGCTGCGCACCCAGTCGGCGGCGCGCAACTCGCTGGAATGGTTCGAGGAGGTCGAGCGCTTTCTCGACATGCATCCGACCCAGTTCGCCTATTCGCTTCTCACCCGCAGCCAGCGCATTTCTCACGAAAACCTGCGCCTGCGCGACCCTGAATGGCTGCAAAGCGCCGAGGACTGGTTTGCCGAGGCCGCGCAGGGCCACAAGGGGCGCCGGCCGATGTTCCAGCCCTTCCGGCTGCGGCAGATGGAGCTGAAGAACCGCATCGTCCTGTCGCCCATGGCGCAGTACAAGGCCGTCGATGGCTGCCCCACCGACTGGCATTTCACCCATTACGCCGAGCGCGCCAAGGGCGGCGCGGGGCTGGTCTATACCGAGATGACCTGCGTTTCCCCCGAGGGGCGCATCACGCCCGGCTGCCCGGGCCTGTACGCACCCGAGCACGAGGCCGCCTGGAAGCGGCTGGCCGATTTCATCCATGCCGAGACGAGCGCGAAATTCTGCATGCAGATCGGCCATTCGGGGCGCAAGGGCTCGACCTGCGTGCCCTGGGATGGTGGCATCGACCGGCCGCTGAAATCGGGCAACTGGGAGATCCTCGCCCCCAGCGCCATTCCCTATCGCGGCGACAACCAGACCCCGCGCGAGATGACCCAAGCCGATCTGGACGCGGTCAAGGCGCAGTTCGTGTCCGCCGCCGAGATGGCCGGGCGCGCGGGTGCCGACATGATCGAACTGCACGCCGCGCATGGCTATCTCATCGCCGGCTTCATCTCGCCCGTCACCAACAAGCGGACGGATGAATATGGCGGCAGCCTGGAAAACCGCCTGCGCTACCCGCTGGAAGTGTTCAACGCCATGCGCGCGGTGTGGCCTGCTGAAAAGCCCATGTCGGTGCGCATCTCGGCGCATGACTGGATCGATGGCGGCGTGACCCCGGAAGAGGCGGTCGAAGTCGCCAAGGCCTTTCACGAGGCCGGCGCCGATATCATCGACGTCTCATCGGGACAGACCGACCCGGCGGAAGCGCCGATCTATGGCCGCATGTACCAGACGCCCTTTTCCGATCGTATCCGCAACGAGGCCGGCATCCCCACCATGGCAGTGGGCAACATATCCGACTGGGACCAGGTGAACGGCATCCTGATGGCCGGGCGCGCCGATCTCGTCTGCCTGGCGCGTGCGCATCTGGCCGATCCCTACTGGACGCTGCACGCCGCGGTCGAACAGGGCGACGAGGCCAGCGAATGGCCGGTGCCCTACAAGGGCGGGCGCGATCTGGTCTTCCGCCTGCGCGAGCGCGAGCTCGAGCAGATCAGGGCATGAGCGCGCTGGCGGGCAAGCGCGTGCTGATCACCGGCGGCGGCACCGGTGCCGGTGCCGATCTGGCGCGCGGCTTTCACGAAGCGGGCGCCGAGGTGGTCATCACAGGGCGCCGCGAGGGGCCCTTGCAGGTGGTGGCCGAGCGCCTGAAGGGCACGCGCGTGGTTACCGCTGATGTGACCGACGAGGCGAGCGTGAAGGCGATGTTCGACAAAGCCGGGCCGGTGGATGTGGTCATCGCCAATGCCGGCGCCTCGACCAGCGCGCCCTTTCACCGCACCACGCTCGAGGACTGGAACGCCATGCTGGCTGTCAATCTGACCGGCGTCTTCCTGACCCTGCGCGAGGGGCTGCGCCAGTTCACCGGCTGGGGGCGGCTTATCTCGGTCGCCTCGACCGCCGGTCTGAAGGGCTATGCCTATGTCACGCCCTATGCGGCGGCCAAGCATGGCGTGGTCGGGCTGACGCGCGCGCTGGCGCTTGAAGTAGCGCGCAAGCCGGTGACGGTGAATGCGCTCTGCCCCGGTTTCCTGGACACCGAGATGACCGAGCGCTCGGTCGCCAATATCATGGAAAAGACCGGCAAGAGCCACGACGAGGCACTGGCCGCGCTGAGCGCCACAAACCCGCAGCGCCGGCTGATCAGACCCGAGGAAGTGACGGCGGCGGCGTTGTGGCTTTGCGCCCCGGGCGCGGAGGGGATAAATGGTCAGGCCATCGCCATTGCCGGGGGAGAGACATGAACGCACCACCCGAGCCTTCGTCGCTGTCCAAGCGCCGGCTGAAGATGTGGATTCGCCTGTTGCGGCTGACACGCACGGTCGAGGCCGATCTGCGCGATTTCCTGCGCCGCGATCACGAAACCACCCTGCCCCGCTTCGATGTCATGGCCGCGCTTTACCGGCGGCGCGAGGCACTGACCATGTCGGAGCTTTCGCGCATGCTGCTGGTATCGAACGGCAACGCCACGGCGGTGGTGGACCGGCTGGAACGCGACGGGCTGGCCAAGCGCACACCCTCATCGACCGACCGGCGCACGGTGCATGTTGCGCTCACCGAGGACGGCATGCGCGCCTTCGAATCGATGGCGCGCGAACATGAGGCGCGCATCGATGCGCTCTTTGCCGGGCTGGGCGGCGAAGATCTCGACGCGCTGCGCGAAATCTTGCGCCGCGCCCTGCCTGAAGACGACGACTTGAAAGCAAGGAAGGATTGAGCATGGCGAAGATGGCCGCACACGCCCCGGTGCATTTTGACTGGCAATTCGAAAACGGCATCGCCACCATCCGCCTGACCCGGCCCGAGCGCAAGAACCCGCTGACCTTTGAAAGCTATGCCGAGCTGCGCGACACCTTCCGCGCGCTGCCCTATGCCGAGGATGTCGATGTGGTGGTGCTGGCTTCGAATGGTGGCAATTTCTGCTCAGGCGGCGATGTGCACGAGATCATCGGGCCGCTGGTGGCGATGGAAATGCCCGAATTGCTGCAGTTCACCCGCATGACCGGCGATCTGGTCAAGGCGATGCTGAACTGCCACAAGCCGATCATCGCCGCCGTTGACGGCATCTGCGCCGGCGCCGGGGCGATTCTGGCGATGGCGAGCGATCTGCGCCTGGCCACGCCCGAGGCAAAGACGGGGTTCCTGTTCACCCGCGTCGGGCTGGCCGGCTGCGACATGGGCGCCTGCGCCATGCTGCCGCGCATCATCGGCCAGGGCCGCGCGGCAGAGCTGCTTTATACCGGGCGCATGATGAGCGCCGAGGAAGGCGCCGCCTGGGGCTTCTGGAATGCGCTGCACGGCCCGGATGAGCTGGAAGGCGCGGCGAAGGCGCTGGCAGGGCGCATCGCGAAGGGGCCCAATTTCGCTCATATGATGACCAAGACCCAGCTCAACCAGGAGTGGAACATGGGGCTGGAACAGGCGATCGAATCGGAAGCCCAGGCGCAGGCAATCTGCATGCAGACCCAGGATTTCGCGCGCGCCTATCATGCCTTCGTGGCCAAGGAAAAACCGGTATTCGAGGGCAATTGAGCGCGCCGGCAGGGGGCTGGCTGCCCCCTTCTTGGCGCTGGCGCGCCAATTCACCCCCCGCGCGTATTTCGGAGCAAGATGAAACATGGCGGACAAGAGCTTTCTGGACTGGCCGTTTTTCGAGGCGCGCCACCGCGAATGGGCGCAGGCGCTGGATGAATGGTGCACATCAAATCTGCCGGTTGATCACGGCGATACCGATGCTGCCTGCCGCAAGCTGGTGGGTGATCTGGGCGCGGCGGGTTTTCTGAAACCCACCGGGGTGGCGGCGGGCGAAAGCTTCGATCTGCGCATGCTGTGCCTGGCGCGCGAGACTCTGGCGCGCCATGACGGGCTGGCCGATTTCGCCTTTGCCATGCAGGGGCTGGGCATGGGCGCGGTAAGCCTGTCCGGCAGCGACGAGCAGCGCCAATGGCTGGACAGGACACGCGCCGGCAAGGCGATCGCGGCCTTTGCGCTGACCGAGCCTGAATCGGGCTCGGACGTGGCCAATTCGGCGATGACGGCCGAAAAGGTGCCCGGCGGCTGGAAGCTCAATGGCGAGAAGACCTGGATCTCGAATGGCGGCATCGCCGATGTCTATGTGATCTTTGCGCGCAGCGGCGAGGCGCCGGGCGCGCGCGGGCTTTCGGCGTTCCTGATGCCGGCGAATGTGGATGGCTTCGAGATGCTCGAGCGGCTGGAGGTGATTGCCCCGCACCCGCTGGCGCATTTCCGGCTCAATGACGTGTTCCTGCCCGACAGCGCGCTGATCGGCGAGGCCGGCGCCGGTTTCAGGCAGGCGATGGCGGTGCTGGATGTGTTTCGCTCGACCGTCGGCGCCGCCGCGCTGGGTTTTGCGCGCCGCGCTCTCGATGAGGCGCTGGCGCATGTGCAGGCGCGCCAGCGTTTCGGCGCGCCGCTGGCGGCGTTGCAGATGGTGCAGGGCCATATCGCCGACATGGCGCTGGGGGTCGATGCCTCGGCGCTCCTGGTCTATCGCGCCGCCTGGGTGCGCGATCAGGGAGCGCCGCGCATCACCCGCGAAGCGGCGATGGCCAAGCTGCACGCCACCGAGACCGCGCAGAAAGTGATCGACAGCGCGGTGCAGCTTTTCGGCGGCGATGGCGTGCGCAAGGGCATGATTGTGGAAAGCCTTTACCGCGAGATCCGCGCCCTGCGCATCTATGAGGGCGCCAGCGATGTGCAGAAGGTGGTGATTGCCCGGCAGGTGATGGGGGCAAGGTGAGCTATACCCGCGACATCCGCATCGAGTTCAATCATTGCGACCCGGCCGGGATCGTCTTTTTTCCGCGCTATTTCGAGATGATCAATTCGATGACCGAGAATTTCTTCCGCGACCGGCTGGATTATCCCTTCGAGCGCATCGTGCTGGGCGAACGCTCCAGCGTGCCGACTGTGCATCTGGAAATCGATTTCCGTGCCCCCTCGAAGCTGGGCGAGATGGTGCGTTTCGCGCTTGAAGTGACCGGGCTGGGGCGCTCGTCGGTCGATCTGCGCCACCGCGCGACGGGGGCGGGGGTGGTGCGGCTGGAAGCGCATCAGCGCCTGGTCTGGGTTGACGAAAGCGGCCGCGCAGTCGCCTGGCCGGCGGAACTGAGAACCAAACTGGAACGCGATCTGATAACGGGGGCGAATGATGAGCGTGCATGAAACCTTGCATCCGAAGAACTGGAAAGCCACGCCGGGCTATGCCTGCGGCATGGCGGCGACGGGGCGGATGATCTTTCTGGGCGGGCTGATCGGCTGGAATGCAAACCAGGAATTCGAGACTGATGATTTTCTGGGCCAGGTCGATCAGTTGCTGGCCAATATCGTGGAGGTGCTGGCCGAGGCCGGCGCCGGGCCCGAGCATTTGGTGCGGATGACCTGGTATGTGGTGGACAAGCAGGAATATCTTGCCGCCCTGAAGGGGCTGGGCGCGGTCTATCGCAAGCATCTGGGCAAGAACTTTCCTGCCATGGCGCTGGTGCAGGTGGCCGGGCTGGTGGAAGATCGCGCCCGGGTGGAAATCGAGGCCACGGCGGTTCTGCCCGGGTGACGCATAAGGTGCAGAGGCCGAAAAGGCCCGCAACAATGGGGAAATGAAGATGCTGGGACCGAGCGCGCATGTCGATAGCTTCGCCCGAGACAACCTGCCGCCGGCCGATCTGTGGCCGGTGCTCAAGCAAGACGGGTTAAACTACCCTGAGTATCTCAACGCCGCGGTCGAGCTGACCGACCGCATGGTCGAGCAGGGTTTTGGCGACCACATCGCGCTGATCGGCAATGGCAGGGTGCGCACCTACAAGGAACTCAGCGACTGGACGAATCGCATCGCCCATGCGCTGGTCGCCGATTACGGGGTGAAACCCGGCAACCGGGTGCTGATCCGCTCGGCCAACAACCCGGCGATGGTGGCCTGCTGGCTGGCCGCCACCAAGGCCGGGGCGGTGGTGGTCAACACCATGCCGATGCTGCGCGCGGGCGAGTTGAAGGGGATCGTCGACAAGGCCGAGATCAGCCACGCGCTGTGCGACACGCGCATCATGGACGAACTTGCCACTTGCGCCAAGAATTCGGATTTCCTGAAAGTGGTGGTGGGTTTCGACGGCACCGCCAACCACGACGCCGAACTTGACCGCGCCGCGCTGGCCAAGCCGGTGCAATTTGACGCCGTGGCGACGGGGCGCGACGATGTGGCGCTTCTGGGCTTCACCTCGGGCACCACGGGCGCGCCCAAGGCGACAATGCATTTTCACCGCGATATCCTGATCATCGCCGATGGCTATGCGCGCGAGGTTCTGGGCGTCAGGCCGCAGGATGTGTTCGTTGGCTCACCGCCGCTGGCCTTTACCTTTGGCCTCGGCGGGCTGGCGGTGTTTCCGCTGCGCTTTGGTGCCGCGGCCTGCCTGCTGGAAAACGCCTCGCCGCCCAACATGATCGAGATCATCCAGAAATACCGCGCCACGGTGTGCTTTACCGCGCCCACCGCCTATCGCGTCATGCTCAAGGCGATGGATGAAGGCGCCGATCTGTCGTCGCTGCGCGCCGCCGTCTCGGCCGGTGAAACCCTGCCCGGCCCGGTCTATGAGGAATGGATGGCCAAGACCGGCAAGCCGATGCTCGACGGTATCGGCGCCACCGAGATGCTGCATATCTTCATAACCAACCGCTTTGGCGACAGCTTCCCCGCCTGCACCGGCCGCCCGGTAACGGGATACGAGGCGCGCATCGTCAACGAGGACATGCAGCCCCTGCCCGATGGCGAGGTTGGCCGCCTGGCGGTGCGCGGCCCCACCGGCTGCCGCTACCTGGCCGACGAGGAACGCCAGCGAGCCTATGTGCGCGAAGGCTGGAACCTGACCGGCGACAGTTTCTGGCGCGACGAGCAGGGCTATTTCCACTTCGCCGCGCGCTCGGACGACATGATCATTTCTTCGGGCTACAACATTGCCGGGCCCGAGGTGGAAGCGGCGCTCCTGGCACATGACGACGTGCTGGAATGCGCCGTCATCGGCGCGCCCGATGACGAGCGCGGCGCCATCGTCGAGGCGCATGTGGTGCTGGCCGAGGGGGTGGCGGGCGATGACGCCACGCGCAAGCGCCTGCAGGACCATGTGAAGAACACCATCGCCCCCTACAAGTATCCGCGCCGGGTGATCTTCACCACCGAACTGCCGAAAACCAGCACCGGCAAGATCCAGCGCTTTCGCCTGCGCGAAGGGGGCTGAGGCGGGCAAGGGCAACCGGGGCGGGGCATGGCTTGCGCCCGCCCCCTACCGGTGGCAGGAAGCGCGCCATGAACGCATCCGCCTCCACAACCGAATCGCAGCCCGAGCGCGTGGCCCTCGTCACCGGCGCCTCGCGCGGGCTGGGCGCGGCGATGGCCGAGGCTCTGGGCGCGCGCGGCTGGCAGATCGTCGCGCTGGCGCGCACCACCGGCGCGCTGGAGGAACTCGACGACCGCATTCGCAGCGTCGGCGGGCCGCCAGCCACGCTGGTGCCGCTCGACATCACCCATGACGATGCCATGCGCCATCTATGCGCCTCGCTGCACCAGCGCTGGGGCGGCATCGATCTGTGGGTGCATGCGGCCATCCACGCCCCGCCACTGTCACCGGCGGGCCATGTCGCGATGAAGGATTTCGATCGCGCGCTCGCCGTCACGCTGCGCGCCACCGGGGCGCTGATTCCGATGGTCGAGCCGCTGCTGCGTGCTCGCCAGGGCGCGGCGCTGTTCTTCGACGATCCCCTCTGGCACGACGATACCGGCGCGGCGCGCAAGTTCTTCGCCGCCCATGGCGCGGCCAAGGCCGGGCAGATGGCGCTGGCGCGCGCCTGGGTGACGGAATGCGCAGCCCTCGGCCCCGAACGCGCGCCGCGCGTCTTCATCGAGACCCCCGCGCCGATGCCCACCGCCAGCCGCGCGCGCTTCTTTCCCGGCGAGGACCGCGCCGCGCTCAGCAAGCCCAAGGCCGAAGCCGCCCGCCTGATCGAGCGGCTGAAGGATACCGGGCTGCACCTGTAACCCGCCCCTTCATCTTGCCCAAAATACGCCGGGGGGAGTCCGCATAGCGGACGGGGGGCAGCGCCCCCCCTGCCCCGCTCGCGATCAGCGCGCCTCTTGCGACCACCACACTTCGGGCAGAAACCCCGTCCAGTCGCCGTAAAGCGGCAGCCGCTCGGGGTGGTGCAGATGGCTGGCCACCGCCAGGCGCGATACCGGCGCATACCAGAAGGGTATCGCATAGCGTCCCGCCATCAGCACCCGGTCGAGCGCGCGCGCGGCGGCGGTGAAGGTTTCGGCATCCTCGGTCTCCAGGAGCGTGGTGATCATCGCCTCGGCCGCCGGCGCGTTGACCCCGGCCAGGTTGCGCGTGCCCGGCACCTCCACCCCGTCCGAACCCCAGTAGAGCCATTGCTCGTTGCCGGGCGAAAGCGACATCAGCCTTGTGAAATGGGTCATGTCGAAATCATAGGCATAGCTGCGCTCGACATATTGCGCCGGATCGATCACCGCCATGCGCGCGCGGATGCCCAGCTGTGTCAGCGCTTCGGTATAGACCGAGGCAATGGCCTGCACCTCGGCCGCGCCCTGGCGCAGCAATATGTCGAAGGAGAACGCCTCGCCGGCGGCATTGCGCAGCACGCCGCGCTCATCGGCCTGCCAACCGGCCTCGGCCAAGAGCCGCGAGGCGGTGCGCATGTTGCGCCGGTTGGCCGAAGTGCCGTCGGAGACGGGCAGCGCATAACCCTCCAGCGCGCCCGGCGGCAATTCATCGGCGAAGGGTTCAAGAAGCGCGCGCTCCAGCCCCTCGGCGGGCTCTCCGGGCACCATGCCCAGCGGCGAATTGCCGAAATACGACTCGATGCGCGGCTCGAGCCCGGCATTGACCAACTCGTTGATGCGCTCGAAATTGAAGGCCATCAGCAGCGCCTCGCGCACGCGCCAGTCATCGAAGGGCGCGCGGCGGGTGTTGAAAACAAAGCCGTTCATCCCCGAGGGGCGCTCATGCGGGATTTCCAGCAGCCGCACGCGCCCCTCGCGCGCTGCGGGAAAATCGTAGCTGTCTTCCCAGCGCGCGGCGCTGCGCTCGCGCCAGACATCGATCAGCCCGCCCTTGAAGGCCTCGAAGGCCGCGTTGGAATCGCCGAAATAATCGTAGCGGATGATTTCGATATTGTGCTGGCCGGCATTGAAGGGCAGATCGCGGCCCCACCATTCGGGGTTGGCACGGAAGCTGACGAAGCGGCCGGGCTCGAAACGATCCACCACATAGGGGCCCGAGCCGATGATCGGCACCAGCGAGGATTCGTTGAAGGCCCGCCCGCCCGCCGCCCCGTCGAACTGCGCCGCCTGCAGCACCGGGCGCAGGCCCAGGATCAGCGGCAATTCGCGGTCGGGCTCGGTGAAGGTAAAGCGCACCGAGCGCGGCCCGGTCTGCTCGATGCTCTCGATCTTGCCCCAGGCGTTGCGGTAGCGGGCATGGCCCTCGGTGCCCAGCGTCTGGAAGGACCAGATGACATCATCGACGGTGACCGGGCTGCCATCGGAGAATCGCGCCTCTTCGCGCAGGGTGAACTCGACGAAGGAGCGCGAATCATCGGTCTCGATCGACTCGGCCAGAAGCCCGTAAAGGGTGAAGGGCTCGTCATGGCTGCGACCCATCAGGCTTTCGACCGTATGCAGCCCCACCCCCCAGGGTGCGGTGCCCAGCCGGATATAGGGGTTGAGCGAATCAAAGCCGCCGACCTCGCCAAAGGTGATTCGCCCGCCGCGGGGCGCATCCGGGTCGGCATGGGGCAGAGACACGAAATCTGGTGGCAAGGCGGGCTCGCCATACATAGCGATGCCATGCGCGGGCTGCGCCACAGCCGGCGAAAGCGGCAGCGCCATGAGCGCGAAAACCAGAAATGGCGGGATGCGGCGCAGGATATCGGGCATCGTTCGCCCCTCGGTTCTTTCGGATATGGCCCTGCCCCGGTGCTAGCGCGCAAGCGACGGATTATCAAACTTTTAGCTTGGATCAGGCGCCGCAATTGGCTATAAAGTGAGCACTGCTCGATAGGTTTCTTGCCTGTATGAAACCTGCCTCAACGACTTACGCCCGCCTTGTGCGGGCGTTTTTTTTCGCATTGGCGGCGCTGGCGCCGGGGGCGGCTTCGCGGTTATGCTGCGTTGCATCATCGAGAAGCAGGAGCAAGCATGAACACGCAGCCACTGGCCGGCCGCCGCGCCATCGTCACCGGTTCGAATTCGGGCATCGGGCTGGGCATCGCCGAATCCCTGGCCGGCGCCGGGGCCGAACTGGTGCTCAACTCGTTTACCGATTCGCCTGACGATCACGCCCTCGCCGCCGATCTGGCCGCGCGCCACGGCGTGTCGGCGCGCTACATCGCCGCCGACATGTCGAAACCCGCCGAGTGCCGGGCGCTGGTGAAGAAGGCCGGCGGTTGCGACATTCTGGTCAACAATGCCGGTATCCAGCATGTCTGCGCCATCGAGGATTTCCCGCAAGAGAAATGGGACGCGATCATCGCCATCAACATGTCCTCGGCCTTTCACACCACCGCCGCGGCGCTGCCGGGCATGTATGCCGCCGGCTGGGGGCGGGTGATCAATGTCGCCTCGGCGCATGGGCTGACCGCGAGCCCCTACAAATCGGCCTATGTGGCGGCCAAGCATGGCGTGGTGGGGCTGAGCAAGGTCACCGCGCTGGAGGCTGCCGGCAAGGGCGTCACCGCCAATGCCATCTGCCCGGGCTATGTGCTTACGCCGCTGGTCGAGGCGCAGATCCCCGACCAGATGGAGACCCACGGCATGGACCGCGACACGGTGGTGCGCGAGGTGATGCTGGCGCGCCAGCCCTCGCGCCAGTTCGCCACGGTGGAACAGATCGGCGGCACCGCGGTGTTCCTGTGCTCGGAGGCCGCGGCGCAGATCACCGGCACCACGATCAGCGTCGATGGCGGCTGGACGGCGCTTTGAGCCGCCCCGGCGCCGCAAGGTGAGGCTTGAGGGCAGAGGGGGCCGCTGCCCCCCGTCGCGGCCATGGCGGCGACTCCCCCCGGCGTATTTTGGGCAAGATGAAAGGCATGCGGGCGATGGAAGCGAGGCAGATCAATCTGGCGCTGCAGGGCGGGGGCGCGCATGGCGCCTTTACCTGGGGCGTGCTCGACCGGCTGCTCGACGAGCCCTGGCTTGAATTCGCCGCGATCTCGGGCGCCTCGGCCGGCGCGCTGAACGGCGCGGCGCTGAAATCGGGGCTGGTGACGGGCGGGCGCGCCGGCGCCAAGGCCGCGCTCAGGGCGCTGTGGGAGCGTGTCGGCGGGGTGGGCGATCTGCGCGCGATGGGCTGGTTTCGCACCCTACTGCCGCCGGTGGGCGCCATGGCGCGCACGATGGAGCAGATGATGCCGGTCTCGCCGCTGGATCTGGCGACGCGGGTGTTCAGCCCCTATGATCTGGGCCCGTTCTGGCGCAACCCGATGGTGCCGGTGGTGGCCGCGTTTCGCCATGACGAGATCTGCGCGCATGAGGGGCCGCGGCTTTATGTTTCGGCGACCAATGTGCGCACCGGCAAGCTGCGCGTGTTTGGCGGCGAGGATGTCACCAACGAGGCGATTCTGGCCTCGGCCTGCCTGCCGACGCTGTTTCAGGCGGTAGAGATCGATGGCGAGGCCTATTGGGATGGCGGTTATGCCGCCAATCCGGCGCTGCACCCCTTCTACGACCCGAAACTGCCCGATGATGTGCTGATCGTCTCGATCAACCCGATCAGGCGCGAGGAGGTGCCGCAATCGGCGCCCGAGATCATCAACCGGATCAACGAGATCAGCTTCAATTCGGCGCTGTTGCGCGATCTGCGCGCGATTGCCTTCGTCAAGCGACTGATCGCCGAGGGCACGATCAGGCGCGGGGCGATGAAGGATGTGCTGGTGCACATGATCGCCGATGACGCGCTGATGACCACGCTTTCGGTGCGCACCAAATCCGCGCCGACGCCGCTGTTGCTGAACACACTCCACGACGCCGGGATGCGCGCGGCAGATGCATTCCTGAGCGCGCATGCCGGCGATCTGGGCGAGCGCGCCACGCTCGATCTGCGCGCGATGTTCGACTGAGCCCGTCCTGCCGGGCGCACGGCGAAATTGTCATCGCGCTGTTACAAAACCTTGTCAGAAGCGTCACGAGCCACCGCTAGACGGGGCACAGCACCGGGCACAAGGCCCGGCGCGGCGAATAGGCAAGGAGATGACATGCAACGCGTCGCTGCCCTGATGACTGCTTCGACCCTGGCGCTGGCAAGTGCCGCCCAGGCCCAGAACATCGACCCCAACCTGCCCGGCTATGAGTCCGCCTCGGGCGTTTCGGGCAATCTGGTTTCCATCGGCTCGGACACGCTCAACAACCTGATGACGCTGTGGTCGGAAGGCTTCCGCCGGTTCTACCCGAATGTGGCCATCCAGATCCAGGGTGCTGGTTCGGGCACCGCGCCGCCCGCGCTGGTCGAGGGCACTGCCCAGTTCGGCCCGATGTCGCGCCCGATGCGCGGCTCCGAGATCGAGGAATTCGAGGCCCGCTACGGCTATGAGCCGATCCCGATGCGCGGCGCCATCGATGCGCTGGGCGTGTTCGTGCATCGCGACAACCCCGTCGAGTGCCTGTCGCTGCAGGAAGTTGACGCGATCTTTTCCTCCACCCGCGCCGGCGGTGCCGACGAGGCGATCACCACATGGGGCCAGGTTGGCCTGACCGGCGAATGGGCGAACCGCCCCATCGCCATGTACGGCCGCAACTCGGCCTCGGGCACCTATGGCTATTTCCGCTCGGTGGCGCTGTTCGGCGGCGATTACAGCCCGGAAGTGCGCGAGCAGCCCGGCTCATCGACCGTGATCCAGGGCGTGGCCGCCGATATCAACGGCATCGGCTATTCGGGCGTGGGCTATGCCACCGCCGATGTGCGCGCGGTGGCGATCTCGGCCGAGCCGGGCGGCGAGTGCTACGAGCCCTCGGGCGAGAATGCCGCCGGGGGGCTCTACCCGATCGCGCGCTTTCTCTACATCTACATGAATGTGGACCCCAACGCCGAGATGGAGCCGCTGCGCGCCGAATTCGTGCGTTACGTCTACAGTCAGGAAGGCCAGCAGGACGTGCTGCGCGCCGGCTTCTTCCCGCTGGTGCAGATGATCGCCGAGCAGGATCTGCAGGCCTTCGGTCTGGCTGACTGACCCCATGCAAGAGCCAGGGCCGGCGCGATAAATGCGCGCCGGCCCTACCCCATGCGCAACCGGCGCCGACAAGCACGGGATATCCCATGACCGACACCGCATCCCATCAGAGTCACAGCGCCGCGGACCGCGCCGAAAGAGGCCGCCAGCGCAGCCTGAACACCAGCCGATCCGTCATCTGGGGCGAGAAGATTGCTGGCGGGGTGATCACCGTGGGCGGGCTGATGGTGATCGTCGCCGTGCTGGGGATCATGGTGTTCCTGTTTCGCGTGGTGATGCCGCTCCTGGCCGGCGGCGAGATGCTGGGCAATGTGCGTTATCAACTCGACACCGATCAGGATGTCATCTGGGTCAATGGCGACGAGTTCCAGACACTGGCCATTGCCGTGGCCGCCGAGGGCCGCGTTATAACCTATCACGTGCCCACCGGCACCGAGATCGCGCGCCAGCAATTCGATTTCGAGGATGCCGAGGTCACCGCCGTTGCCGGCACGCTTGAGCGAGACCGCGTCGCCTTCGGCTTTGACGACGGCACAGTGCGCTTTGCCGAACTGGGTTTCGCCACCACCACCACCGCGCGGCGCAATCTGCCCGCCGGGCTGACGGCGCTGGACGAGCGCGACCGCGTGCTTGACGGGCAGGTGTACACCGAGGTGGGCACCGGCGATTTTCGCACGCTTTCCAGCGAGATCGAGCTGGGCGAGGCCGAGGCGGTGTCGGATCTACCCATCATCGCTGTCGATTACCGCGTAGGCGGCACGCGCGAGCGCCCCACCCTGGCATTTGCCACGGTCGATGCCGACAATGTGGTGCGGGTCAGCCGCTCGCGTATTCAGGTCAACATGATGACCGGCGCGCAGACGGTGACCACCACCACCACCGAATTGCCCCCGCTGGGGCTGGCAGGCGGCGCCACCGTGACCGGCATCCTGCTTTCGGGCAATGCCGACCGCGCCATCGTCTCGAGCGATGACGGCTATGTCTTTCGCTATGATCTGCGCAACATGGACAACCCCACCCTGGCCGAAAGTCGCCGCGTGGCCGATGAGGGCGTGGCGGTCACCGCCATGACCTTCCTTTCGGGCGAGGAATCGCTGGTGGTGGGCAGCGAGGATGGCGCGGTCCATGTCTTCTTCCGGCTGCAAACGGGCACCGAGGCAACCACCGACGGGCGCGAGCTGGTGCGCGCGCGCAGCCATGCCCCGATGCCCGCCGCCATCATCGATCTGTCCGAAGCGCAGCGGCAAAAGGAATTCGTCGCCACCGATACGCAGGGCAATGTCTGGGTCTATCACTCGACATCGGATCAGGTGCTGTTTGAGCTGGCGCGCTCGGGCGAGGTGACCACCGAATCCAGCGCCATGATCTTTCCTCGCTCGAACGGGGTGATGCTGATCAGCCAGGGCGGCGAGGTCGAGGCCTGGCAATACACCCAGCGCCACCCCGAGGTCACGTTGCGCGTGCTCTTCGGGCGCATCTGGTACGAAGGCTATGCCGAGCCGACCTTCGTGTGGCAATCCACCGCCGGCACCGATCTGGCCGAGCCGAAATACTCGCTGATCCCGCTCATCTTCGGCACCACAAAGGCGGCCTTCTACGCCATGCTCTTTGCCGTGCCCATCGCGCTGGGGGCGGCGATCTATACCTCAGAATTCGTTGACAGGCGCGTGCGCGCCACCGTCAAGCCGATGATGGAGATGATGGAAAGCCTGCCCACCGTGGTGCTGGGCTTTGTCGCCGCGCTGGTGCTGGCGCCGCTGGTCGAGGAATGGATCGGTGCGGTGCTGCTGGGCTTCTTCGCGCTGCCCATGGGGCTGATGCTGGGCGCCTTCATCTGGCAGATGCTGCCGGTGCGGGTAGCGCTCAGGCTTGACGGCTTTCCCAAGTTCATTCTGATGGGCGGCACCATCGTGCTGACCGCGCTGGTGGCGCTGCAGCTGGGGCCGCTTTTCGAGCAGGTGCTTTTCAACAGCGATTTCAAGGACTGGACGACCGGGCGCATCGGCACCGGCACGCCCTTCATGTTCCTGATCCTGCTGCCGATGGCCTATCTGGGCGTTGCCTGGGGCTTTCGCAGGCTGCTGGGCCATCACTGGCGCGCGCTGATCGGTGATCGCAACCGCGCCGCAGCGGGACGGCTGGATGTGTTGCGCTGGCTGGCGCTGCTGGGCGCGGCGATGCTGCTGAGCTTCCTGCTGGCCAGTCTGCTGACCGCGCTGGGCTATGACCCGCGCGGCGGTTTCATCGACAGCTATCAGCAACGAAACGCGCTGGTGGTGGGCTTCGTCATGGCCTTTGCGGTGATCCCCAACATCTACACCCTTGCCGAGGACGCGCTCAATTCGGTGCCCTCGCATCTGCGCGCGGCCTCGCTGGCCTGCGGCGCCACGCCCTGGCAGACGGCGCTGTGGGTGATCCTGCCCACCGCCGCCTCGGGGGTGTTCTCGGCGATCATGATGGGCATGGGCCGCGCCGTGGGCGAGACGATGATCGTGGTCATGGCGGCGGGCAACACGCCGATCATGGAGTGGAACATCTTTTCGGGGCTGCGCACGCTGTCGGCCAATATCGCCATCGAACTGCCCGAGGCGGTGCGCGACGGCACCAATTACCGGGTGCTGTTCCTGGCCGCGCTGACGCTGTTCATCATGACCTTCGTCATCAACACCGGCGCCGAGCTGATCCGCCAGCGCTTCCGCAAGCGGGCGTTCCAGCTTTGACGGGGGTGTGGATGAACAGATTAGCGGGCACGGGCAGCGACCGACCGCGGGCGGAAGCGAAGCGCCCGCCCGGGGGGGCGG
>JAFIEG010000071.1 GCA_020832665.1 Pararhodobacter sp.
CCCGCGCCCGCCAGCGCGCGCCGGGGGCGGAAAGGGGACCGGGTCAGAAGAACTGCTCGCGGATCAGCCTTTCCTCGAGCCCGTGGCCGGGATCGAAGAGCAGCCGGTGGCGGATCGCAGGTTCCGAGCGGACCTCGACCCAGGCGACATTGCGCACCGGCTGGGCGTCGGCATCGGCCATCACCGGGCGCTTTTCGGGCGCGAGCACGTCGATGCGCACCAGCGCCGCTTTTGGCAACAGGGCCCCGCGCCAGCGCCTTGGGCGAAAGGCTGCCATGGCGGTGAGCGCCAGCACATCGGCGCCGATGGGCAGGATGGGCCCGTGCGCCGAATAGTTGTAGGCCGTCGAGCCGGCCGGCGTGGCCACCAGCGCCCCGTCGCAAACCAACTCGTCCATGCGCTGCTTGCCATCGATGAAAATGCGCAGCCGCGCCGCCTGCGGGCCCTGGCGCAGAAGCGAGACCTCGTTGATTGCCAGCGCGTGGTGCTCCTGGCCGTGCGTATCGGTGGCGCGCATGGCCAGCGGGTTGATCACCGTTTCCTCGGCGCTGGCCAGCCGCTCGGGCAGGTCGTCTTCGCCATAGGCGTTCATCAGAAAGCCGACCGTGCCGCGATTCATGCCATAGACAGGCAGCCCGCGCGACTGCGTTCCATGCAGGGTTTCCAGCATGAAGCCGTCGCCGCCCAGCGCCACGATCACCTCGGCCTCGTCGAGCGGCGCATTGCCGTAGCGCGCGTTCAGCCGGGCCAGCGCCTTGCGTGCATCCTCGGCGCGGCTGGCCAGAAAGGCGATGGCCGGCTTGCGGGCTTTGTTCGTGGCGCTCACTCTGTCCTCCGCTGTGGCATCTGTTGTTGCGCCTCTGCCGGCGGAATACAAGCTTTCAGCGCGGCGGGTTTCGCAATGGCGCATGCCGGCGCCGATGGGAACGCGCGATACCGCTTTGTGCGCCTTGCAGGTCGGATTCGTCGCTTTCCCCCTGTGGGCGCTTGCGCTACATAGCGCCGCAACCGACGCTCAGGCAGGCGCGGGCCACCCATTGCGGGAGAGACGCATGAACATTCAGGACAAGCCCGATCAGAACACGGGGCGTGACACCGGGTTCTTCACCGAGAACCTCGCCAGCCGCGATGCAGCGCTGTTCGATGCCATCAGCCACGAGCTGGGGCGCCAGCGCGACGAGATCGAGCTGATCGCCAGCGAGAACATCGTCAGCCGCGCCGTGCTGGAAGCGCAGGGCTCGGTGCTGACCAACAAATACGCCGAGGGCTATCCGGGCCGGCGCTATTATGGTGGTTGCCAGTTCGTGGATGTGGCCGAGAACCTGGCTATCGAGCGCGCCTGCCGGCTCTTTGGCGTGGGTTTTGCCAATGTGCA
Organism: Pararhodobacter sp.; assembly: GCA_020832665.1. Lineage (GTDB taxonomy): Bacteria > Pseudomonadota > Alphaproteobacteria > Rhodobacterales > Rhodobacteraceae > Pararhodobacter. Next base: position 1,376 of record JAFIEG010000071.1, read on the forward strand.
GCCCAATTCGGGCAGCCAGGCCAATCAGGGCGTGTTCACCGCGTTGATGCAGCCGGGCGATACCTTTCTGGCGATGGACCTGTCCTCGGGCGGTCATCTGACGCATGGCGCGCCGGTCAACCAGTCGGGCAAATGGTTCAACGCGGTGCATTACGGCGTGAAGCGCGACGACCAGCGCATCGATTACGATCAGGTCGCGGCGCTGGCCGCCGAGCACAAGCCGAAGCTGATCATCGCCGGCGGCTCGGCCATTCCGCGCGTGATCGATTTCGCCCGCTTTCGCGAGATCGCCGACAGTGTGGGCGCGTATCTGATGGTGGACATGGCGCATTTCGCCGGGCTGGTGGCGGCGGGCGTGCACCCCTCGCCCTTTCCGCATGCGCATGTCGCTACCACGACCACACACAAGACCCTTCGCGGCCCGCGCGGCGGCATGATCCTGACCGACGACGAGGCGCTGGCGAAGAAGTTCAACTCGGCCATCTTTCCCGGCATCCAGGGCGGGCCGCTGATGCATGTCATCGCCGCCAAGGCCGTGGCCTTCGGCGAGGCGCTGCAGCCCGGGTTCAAGACCTACCAGGCGCAGGTAGTCAAGAACGCCCAGGCGTTGGCCGACCAGCTGGTGAAAGGCGGGCTGGATATCGTCACCGGCGGCACCGATACGCATGTGATGCTGGTCGATCTGCGCCCCAAGGGCGTGAAGGGCAACGAGAGCGAAAAGGCGCTGGGGCGCGCGCATATCACCTGCAACAAGAACGGCATTCCCTTTGACCCGGAAAAGCCGATGGTGACCTCGGGCATTCGCCTCGGCACGCCGGCGGGCACCACGCGCGGCTTCGGCGAGGCCGAGTTCCGCCAGATTGGTGACTGGATCGTGGAAGTGGTGGACGGGCTGGCGGCCAATGGCGCCGTCGAGGCGGCGGTGCGCGACAAGGTCAAGGCGTTGTGCGCGCGCTTTCCCATCTATCCGGGGCTGTGACGGGCGGCGGGCAATGCGACTGAACGTCGTTGCGCATGGACAAGGCGGCGAGCGGCCCCCTCTGTTGATCGTGCACGGGCTCTTTGGCTCGGCGCGCAACTGGGGGGTGATCGCGAAGCGGCTGTCAGCCCAGCGGCGCGTGCTGGCCGTGGACATGCGCAACCACGGCGACAGCCCCTTTGCCGAGCGGCACCGCTACCCCGATCTGGCCGCCGATCTGGCCGGGGTGATCGAGGGGCAGCGCGGTGCGATGGATGTGCTGGGCCATTCCATGGGCGGCAAGGCGGCGATGTGGCTGGCGCTCAACCGGCCCGAACTGGTGAACCGGCTGGTGGTGGCCGATATCGCTCCGGCGGCCTATGGCCACAGCCAGCGCCATCTCATCGAGGCGATGCAGGCGCTGCCCATTGAAACGCTTTCCAGTCGCGCCGAGGCCGACCGCCTGCTGGCGGCAACGGTGGCCGAGGCGCCGGTGCGCGCCTTCCTGCTGCAATCGCTCGATCTGCGCAGCCAGCCGCCGCGCTGGCGGCTCAATCTTGATACCCTCGCCCGCGAGATGGACCATATCACCGGCTGGCCCGATGCCGCCGGCCTGACGCCCTTTGAGGGGGCGTCGCTCTTCCTGGCGGGTGCCACATCAGATTATGTCAGACCCGAACACCGCGAGACGATCCGCAGCCTGTTTCCCCGCGCGCGGATGGCAAAACTGGCCGGCGCCGGGCACTGGCTGCACGCGGAAAAGCCGCGCGAGTTCGAACAGGTGTTGCGCAGCTTTCTGACATAGCTGGCGGGGACCAAGCGCTTTCGCAAAGGCCTTGTTCTGCCGCGCTGAGCCCGGTCAGGCGGTATGCAGCCGCCGTGCCACCATCCAGCTAAGCGGAACGGCAATCACCGCACCGATGGTGGCGGTGGCCACGATCGCGTTCACCTCGTACCAGCCAAGTGACAGCGCCACCACAACCCCGATCCCGGCCATCGTGACGCCGAGAACCATAAAGAGCACGAGTGCAAGCCTGAACATGCCTAACCTCTTTTCCCTGAACAGGCGCAGTCAAGCACGTGCACTCCGGGCTGTCCTTGATCTGGCGCAAACCCGGCCCATGAGCCTGCGCAACGGGGCAGGGTGGGCTATTGCTTTCGGGCCTTGCCGCCTGCGGCACCAATGCGCTATCACCCCCGCGGGGTGATTAGCTCAGTTGGTAGAGCGCTTCGTTTACACCGAAGATGTCGGCGGTTCGAATCCGTCATCACCCACCAGGCTTTCAGTAGGTTGCGGGGGGTCGTGGGGTTTTCGCGAAGACTGCGCCGGTTCGGCTTGCCTTGCGCAATGCGCGCCGCTCAATGCGCCGGGCGCTGCACCGCATCCAGCAGCGAACGGCCGCCATCGAGAACCAGCACCTGGCCGGTCATGAAACCCGAGGCCGACGAGGCCAGATACTGCGCCGTCTCGGCCAGTTCTCCGGCGGTGCCGATGCGCCGCAGCGGTGTGCCCTTGATAATGGTCTCGCGGTAATCGGGGTGCTCGGCGAGTTGCTCCTTCAGGCTGGCGCTCATCACCGAGCCTGGCGCTATGGCATTGACCCTGATGTGGTGGGGCGCCAGCGCAACGGCCAGCGAGCGGGTCATCTGTTCGGCCGCGGCGGTTGCCACCGAAAATCCCAGCAACTCGGCCTGGGTGCGATGCGCGGCGACCGAGGAAAAATTGACGATGCTGCCGGCATCGGCGTGGCGATCCTCGCCATCGCTGTTTTCGGCCTGGGTGATCATGCGCCGCGCCACCGCCTGGCTGACGCGCAGCGCCACACTCAGATTCTGCGCCAGCGCCTGTTCGACACCGCCATCGGCCGGGTCGAGCGGGTCCATGACCGAAAATTCGCGCGCGGCATTGATCAGGATATCCACCCGATCGAAAGCGTCGATCGTGGCCGAAAGCAGATTGGCTATCGTCAACCGCTCGCGCAGATCGCCGGTGAACAGGCGGGCATTCTCGTGATCAGAGAGATCCTCGCAGCCATTCTTCAGCCGCTTGTCGCTCTGATCGGCAAGCACGACATTGGCGCCCTGATCGAGGAAATGGCGGGCAACGGCGTGGCCAAGCCCGGCGGCGGCCCCGGTGACGATGGCGGTCTTGCCGGCGATCGAAAAGCTCATCGGCGTTTCCCCTTGCTGCCTGTTGCCCGCCGGCGCGCGGCGGTGGTCTTTGCCATGCGCAGCGGCCCTTCGCCCAGCATCAGCTTGAAACCGGCGCTGCCGGGTGCGAATTCACCCGCCTTGCGAAAGCTGGCGGCGAGCGCCGCCTCATAGGGCAGGTGGCGATTGGCCACAAGCCATAGCCGGCCGCCGGGTTTGAGCATGGCGGCGGCGGCGCGGATGAAAGCCGCGCCCAGTTCGGGCCTGCCGGCGCGGCCGACATGGAAGGGCGGGTTGGTGATGACGAAATCAAGCTGCATTCCGGGCAGGGGCTGCGTAGCATCGGCCCAGTGAAAACGCGCGCGGGAACCATCGAGATTGCGGCGCGCGCAGTCCAGCGCGCGTGCGTCCGATTCGATCAGATGCAGCGCGGTGATGCCGGGCGCTCGTGCCAGCAGACAGGCGGAAAGATAGCCCCAGCCGGCGCCCAGATCGGCGCCTTCGCCGCTCAGCCCGGCGGGCAGCGCCGCCGCCAGCAGCGCCGAGCCCGGATCGGGGGCATCGGCCGAGAAAAGCCCGGGCAGGGTGACGAAGCGCCGGCCCGAATCATCGGCAAGCGTGGCCTCCTCGGCGCGCCAGTCGGAAAGGGCGGCGCCACCGGGCGAGATGAACCAGCCGATCTTGCCATGGCCCTTGGCGATGGGGCCGCTCAGCGTCACGCGCTCGCGCAGCGCGCGCAGCATGGTGTCGATGCCGTCGTTCTTCTGGCCATCGACAATGACCGGGCCATCGGTGATTGCCGCCGCGTGCGCGACCAGGTCGCGCGCTTCGGCGCGCGCGCGCGGAAGGCACACAAATACCGCCGCTACCTTGCCCGCCTCTTCGGGTTGCTGACGCAGCGCGAGTCCGTGCGCGGCAAAGAAGGCGTGATCGGCAACATGCGGCGTGACCACCAGAAGCCGCGCCGCCGGCAGGGCATCGAGTATCTCGCCCGCGCGCGGATACAGAAGGGCGATGGTGCCGCTTTCGGGCAGTGCCAGCCCTCCCTCAAGGGCGAGCGACAGCCTGATATCGCGCGGCGCGGGGTCAGCGGTGAGGGCGGTCATCGGCGGGCGCGCGCGGCGCCTACTCCTTTTCCAGCGTGCATTGCAGCGGGTGTTGGTGGCGGCGCGCGAAATCCATCACCTGCGCCACCTTGGTTTCGGCGATCTCGAAGGAAAACACCCCGACAACCGCCAGCCCCTTCTTGTGCACTGTCAGCATGATCTCGAAGGCCTGCGCATGCGACATGCCGAAGAACCGCTCAAGCACATGCACCACGAATTCCATCGGCGTGTAATCGTCATTGAGCAGCAGAACCTTGTACATCGGCGGGCGCTGGGTGCGCGTGCGGGTCTTGGTGGCGATGCCGGTTTCCCCGTCGGCGCCGTCGGTGCGATCGGTCAAGATGGGGGTCGAGGACATGGCGTGCAGACCTGCTCTGTCGGATTCGCTGTCGGGGCAGTATATAGCGTGTGGCGCGGCAGTGAAAACCCTGCCATGAACACGGAGCGGGCCAATGCGGATCACAACAATCGGGATCGATGCCGATGATACGCTGTGGCACAATGCGCAATTCTTCCGTTTCACGCAGGAGCGCTTTGCCGAATTGTTGCGCGATCATGCCGACAGCGCGCATCTGGCCGCCCGGCTGGAGGCTGCCGAGCGGCGCAATCTTCAGCATTACGGCTTTGGCATCAAGGGGTTCGTGCTGTCGATGATCGAAACGGCGATCGAGGTGACCGACGGGCGCGTGCCCGGCCATGTCATCGCCGATCTGCTGGCTGCCGGGCGCGAGATGCTGGCGCATCCGGTCGAGCTGCTGCCCGGTGTGCGCGCCACTATCGAGCTTCTGGCGCCCGAATACCGGCTGGTGCTGATCACCAAGGGCGATCTGCTGGACCAGGAGCGCAAGCTGGCGCAATCGGGGCTGGGCGAGATGTTCGATGCCGTCGAGATCGTCAGCCACAAGACCCCGGCGGTCTATGCCGGCATCTTTGCGCGCCACGGCGCCGGGGCCGAGGCGGCGCTGATGGCCGGCGATTCGATGGCATCCGATGTGGTGGCGCCGATCCTGGCCGGGGCCTGGGGCGTGCATATTCCCCAGGGGATGGAATGGGCGCTCGAGCGCGCCGAGCCGCCGGTGAGCAACCCGCGCTTTCGCCGGCTGGGCGCGCTGGCCGAACTGCCCGAGCTGATGTGCTGGATCGACGGGCATTGAGCGCCATCTGAGCCGCATCTGAAAATTGACATCTTGGGGTGTTGCCGGGGCGGCATACCACGGCTTGTGCAAGCTTAAGTTTTGCCGGAAATCCCATGAAATATCGCTCTTTTCTTTGCATGCACCCCATGCTAGCCTGATTGTGAGCAGTAAAACGCCACGGCAGAAAAACAAGAACTTGCCGGGCAGAACGAGGCAAGGAACAGGCAAGGTGGCAACGCGTATCGGGCGTTCCCCCGTCGGCTTCATGGCATGGGTCATGGCGGCATTCTGTGTCGCGCTGATGGTGTTCTTCGCTGCCGGCAGGGCAGTGGCCGCACCCTTTGCAGCGGTGGTGATGGATGCGCGCTCGGGCGAGATTCTGCACGCGCGCAACCACGACACCCGGCTACACCCGGCCTCGCTGACCAAGATGATGACGCTCTATGTCGCCTTTGAGGCAATCGGCAATGGCGAGATCACGCTCGATACCATGGTCACCGTCTCGCGCCGCGCCGCCTCCGAACCGCCGTCGCGGCTGGGGCTCAGGGCCGGGCAGCGCATTGCGCTGCGGCACCTGATTCGCGCCTCGGCGATACGCTCGGGCAATGATGCGGCGACAGCGCTGGCCGAGGCGATAAGCGGCTCGGTCGAGGCCTTCACCGCGCGCATGAACCGCACGGCGGCGGCGATCGGCATGAACAACACGCGCTTTCTCAATGCCCACGGGCTGACCGAGGTAGGCCATTATTCCACCGCCCGCGACATGACCATCCTGGGCCGGCAGCTGTATTTCGACTATCCGCAATACTACAACCTGTTTTCGCGCCGCAGCGAGCATGCCGGCGTGGCGCATGTGCGCAACACCAATACCCGTTTTCTGGACAGCTATCGCGGTGCCGATGGCATCAAGACCGGCTTCACGCGTGCGGCTGGCTACAACCTCACCGCCTCGGCCGAGCGAAACGGTGTGCGCGTTATCGTCACCGTTTTCGGCGGCCGCTCGGTGGCCGACCGGCACCAGCGCGTGGTGGAACTGATGAATATGGGCTTCGAGCGCGCGCCGGCGCGCGTGGCGGTGCGGCGCCCGTCGCGACCGCAATACAGCGATGCGCCCGGCGTGGCCCAGGCAAGTGGCCAGGGGCAACAGGGCGCGGGAAGGGTGGTGCGGCTGCGCACGGCGCCGGCGCGCAGTCCGATGCCGGTGGCAAGGCCGCGTCCCGATGACGAGGCCCCGGCCGCCGATGCCTTGCTGGCTGCGCTGCAGGAAGAGGTCGATGCCGTGCTTGCCGAGGTTGCCATCGCTCCTTCCGCGCGCGCCGCGCCTGAAGAGTCTGTGCCGGCACCGGTGGCGACGCCACTACCGCCCCCGCGCCCCGGCGATGATGGCGTTGCGGAAGAGCCAGAGCCAACGGTGGCGACGCGCGCCGCCAGCTCGCCGGCGCAGGAGCGGCACCGCTATCTGGGCGATGATCCGGGCGATGCGCCGCCCACGGCGGCAGCCGAGACCGCCGGGCAAGGTGACGATGCCCGCGCCGAAGCCGATCCCGTTCCCACCGATCAGGTGGGCCAGCAGGAAGGCGTTGCGTTGAGTGAGGTAATCCTGCCCGGCGACTCACTTGCCGCGCTGCCCGATCCGCTCGACACGCTGCCGGTTTCGCCCCCCGCGCCGCGGCGATTCGAACACAGCGCCGAAGAGCTGGGCCCGGTGATCGTGCGCGATGGGCTCGTGGTGGTGCCCGGCCTGCCTCCGGTCGTGCTCGACCAGGCTGCGGAACTTGCCGGCCAAGCCGAATCGGCTGCGGCCCCCGATCCACTACCCGCACAGCCCCTTTTCGTGCAGCTGGCCTCGCTGCAGGAAGCGCTCCGGCCCGAGGTGGGGCAGATCGAAAGCCAGGACATCGTGCTGACCGCCAGCGATTCCGAACCCGCCGCCGCCGAGGATGCCCCCCTTGCCAGGATGGTGGTTCGCGCCGCCCCGCCCGGTTCGGGGCGCTGGACGGTGCGGCTGGGGGATTTCCCCTCGCGCTTCGATGCCGAAAGAACATTGCTGCGGGTGGTGCTGTCGGAAAGTTCAGCGCTCGGTGTGGGCGAAAGGCGGGTCGAGCAGCGCGCGGGACGCTTCGTGGCCAATATCGGCAGCCTGACGCATGAGCAAGCCGAGCGCGCCTGCCAGCGTCTTTCGGCACGCGCCCAGAATTGCGAGGTCATCGCGCCCTGATCAAATGGCTGACATTAAATGCCAGACAAGGCAGGGAAGTGTCGTCACTTAACGGTTGAGCAGGCTCCGAACCGGCTGCAGCAGAGCCGAAAGCAATATTGAATAAGTTCTATTATTCTTGGATAAAATCTCTAGATTTGAGAGTTTAAGTGGAATTTTTGAAGATATTGATGTGCGATGGCAAATTGCTCCGGTGCCTCCTGAACCGGTTCTGCGATGAGAGCGGAAGGCGATAATACACACCCACCCGCCCGTCTTGCCCTCGGGCTTTCAGCCGGCCGGCGACGCCTCACGCCCCCGGTTGCCAGCCGGGTGATGCTTGCTTATGGATGCGCCATGACCAGCGCATCCCCCCTTCCCGGCAGGCAGGCACCGCTTCGAATCGGCACCCGCGGCTCGCCGCTCGCGCTCGCCCAGGCGCATGAGACACGCCGGCGGCTGATGGCGGCGCATGCGCTGCCCGAGAGCGCCTTCGAGATCGTGGCGATCAAGACAACCGGAGATCGCGTGCTCGACCGTCCGCTCAAGGAGATCGGCGGCAAGGGGCTGTTCACCCGCGAGATCGAGGAGGCGCTGCTTGACGGGCGCATCGATATCGCCGTGCATTCGATGAAGGACATGCCGGTGGCCCAGCCCGAGGGGCTGGTGATCGATTGCTATCTGCCGCGTGAGGATGAGCGCGACGCCTTCGTGTCGGACAGCGCCGCCGGGCTTGATGAGCTGGCGCCGGGGCAGGTGGTAGGCACCTCCAGCCTGCGCCGGCGCGCGCAGCTTCTGTGGCGGCGGCCTGATCTGAAGGTGGTCGAGTTTCGCGGCAATGTGCAGACACGGCTGCGCAAGCTGGCCGATGGCGTGGCCGATTGCACCTTTCTGGCCATGGCCGGGCTGAACCGGCTGAGCATGACCCATGTCGCGCGCGGCCCCATCGCGCCCGAAGCCATGCTGCCGGCGGTGGGGCAGGGCTGCATCGGCATCGAGCGGCGCGCCGATGATGGTGCCGTCGCGGCACTGCTGGCACCGGTGCATGATGGAGCCACCGCCATTCGCCTTGCCGCCGAGCGCGCCTATCTGGCCACGCTCGACGGCTCTTGCGAGACGCCCATTGCCGGGCTGGCGCTGCTTGAGGGCGGCGAGGTCTGGCTGCGCGGCGAGATTCTGCGCCCCGATGGCAGTGATTGCCTGGCCGAGGAGGGCCGCGCGCCAAAAGGCGACGCCGCCGCGCTGGGCCGCGAGATCGCGCAGCGGCTTCTGGCGCGCGCGCCGAAGGGCTTTTTCGACTGGCGCACCGGTTGATGCCGATTACGGGTGATTGGCCCAGTCACCGCATTCCCGGCAAGCTCAGATCGCGGTCGTCATCCGGTGCCCCGGCGCGTAGGACTGGATAACCAGCGTCACGGGCGCCTCGCCGATCCAGGTGATTCGTTCCATGCAGAAGATCGCCTCGCCCTGCGCGCAGCCCAGCGCTTCGGCGCGTGTGCCATCGGCGGCGGCGGCGGAAAGCGTCAGCTCGCCGCGGGTATAGGGCACGTTCTGCACCAGCCAGGCATTGGCGCTGACGCGCGCCAGATCGACATCCAGGATACCGGGCGCCGCGACCGGGTTCACCCAGCGGGTTTCATGCATGTAGGGCCTGCCATCGCTGAGATGCAGCGCCTGCAGATGCAGCATCTCGGCCCCGGCCGGCAGCCCCATGCGGCTGCTCGCCGCCACCGGCGCCGGGCCAAGGTTGCGCGCAATGAGCGTGAAATCATAGCGCCCGCCGCGGGCTTCGACCTCATGCTGGATGATCGGTATCTCGAAAGTGGCCTTGCGCAGCGGGTGGCGCGCCACGCGGCTGCCGGCCTTGCGCCGGCGCTCGATGAGCCCGATCGCGGCCAACTCGCGCAACGCGCGGTTGACGGTGCTGCGCGCGCAACCGAATTGCATGGCCAGCTCTGCCTCGTTCGGTATCGGCGCGCCGGCCTGCCATTCGCGCGATTGAATGCGCCGCAGCGCCTCGTCGCGGATGGCTTGCCAGCCGGTCGGTGGGGTGGGGGGGTCAGAGCGCATTGGCCAGCCGGTGCAGGGTTTCACGATAGCGGCGCGTGATCGGCTCTCGCGCTACATGCCGGCCCGCGCGCACCATATGGCGCCCGGCCGACCAGACATCGCTGACCATGCACTCGCCGCCGGCAAAAACCCAGGCATCGAGCACCGTGTCGCTGCGCTTGCCGGTCAGGTCGATGGCGTTCCCGTCGAGCGCCAGCAGATCGGCCCACATCCCCGGCGCGATGGCGCCGCTTTCGCGCGCCGCCGCCTGCGCGCCACCGCGTGCGGCCTCTTCAAACAGAACCCGCCCGGTCGAGCGTTCCTGGGTGGCCAGTACCGCGCGCGAGCGCTCGCGCAACCGTTGCGAATATTCCAGCATGCGCAACTCCTCGGTAAGGCTGATGCGGATATTGCTGTCCGAGCCCACGCCGAACTGCCCGCCCGCTTCGCGCCAGTGCACCGCGTCGAAGATGCCGTCGCCCAGCGAGGCTTCAGTGATCGGGCACAGCCCGGCCACGGCGCCGGTGGCGGCCAGCGCGCTCGTCTCGGCTTGTGTCATCTGCGTGCAATGGATCAGGCACCAGCGCCTGTCTATCGGCGCATTGGCCATCAGCCACTCGGCGGGCCGCGCACCGTGGGCGGCCTGCACCTCGTCCACCTCGGCCAGCTGTTCGGCCAGATGCATGTGGATGGGCCCGCCCCCCTCGCCCGCCAGCGCCAGCACCGCCGCCAGCCCTTCGGGGCTTACCGCGCGCAGGCTGTGCGGGGCCAGCCCCAGCCGGGTATCGGCGGGCAGCGGGGCAAGCGCTGCGCGCGCGCCCTCGACCAGACGCGCAAAGCGCTCGGGCTCATTGCCGAAGCGGGCTTGCCCCGGCCCCAATTCGCGCCCGTCGCAACCGCCCTGCTGATACAGCACCGGCAGCAGCGTCAGCCCTATGCCGCTTTCATCCGCGGCAGCGGCGATGCGCGCCGACATCTCTTCCAGCCGCTCATATTCAGCCCCGCCCGGCTGGTGGTGCAGGTAATGGAACTCGGTATTGCAGGCAAAGCCGGCCTCGAGCATCTGCATCTGCACGAAGGCGGCGATGGCCTGCACATCCTCGGGGGTTAGCCGGTCGAGAAAGCGAAACATCAACTGGCGCCATGTCCAGAAGCTGTCGTGCGGATCTGGCCCGCGGCGCTCGGTCAGCCCGGCCATGGCGCGCTGAAAGGCGTGGCTGTGCAGATTGGCCGGCGCGGGAAGCAGGATATCGACGCGCTCGCCCTGCGGTCTTGCATTGCGCTGCACCGCGCCGATGCGGCCCTGAGCGTCGATCTCTACAAGCACATCTTCGGCCCAGCCATCCTGGGCAAGCGCCTGTCGGGCAAAGAGGGTTGGCATGGCTTGCTCGGCCTTGATGACGGTTGACAGAGGTTAATATGTGCAGACATAATAACAAAACATCCGCACATAACAAGCGAGATTCGCGGCAGGAGGGGCCGGAATGGGGGTCGAAATTCTTTGCAACGCCAGGCTGGCCACTATGAATGGCCCCGCCTGCGGCCTGATCGAGCGCGGCGCCCTGTTGCTCGAGGGCGGGTGCATTCGCTGGGCCGGGCCCGAGGTCGATCTGCCCACCGATCATGCCGCCACCTCGCGCCACGATCTGGGCGGGCGGCTGGTCACGCCCGCGCCCATCGATTGCCACACGCATCTGGTGCATGGCGGCGAGCGCGCGCGCGAGTTCGAGCTGCGCCTGCAAGGCGCCAGCTACGAGGAAATCGCCCGCGCCGGCGGCGGTATCCTTTCCACCGTCGCCGCCACGCGCGCGGCGAGCGAGGATGATCTTGTCGCCTCGGCGCTGCCCAGGCTCGATGCGCTGCTGGCCGAGGGGGTGGCGGTGATCGAGGTGAAATCGGGTTACGGGCTGGACAGGGATACCGAGCTGCGCATGCTGCGCGCCGCCCGCAGGCTGGAAGCGCTGCGCCCTGTGCGCATTGTCACCAGCTATCTGGGCGCACATGCCTGCCCGCCCGATACCGACCCCGACGCCTATATCGACGAAATCTGCATCCCCGCGCTGCACGCCGCCCATGCCGAAGGTCTGGTCGATGCCGTCGATGGTTTTTGTGAAACCATCGCCTTCACACCCGCCCAGATCGCCCGCGTCTTCGATGCCGCCCGCGCACTGGGCTTGCCGGTGAAGCTGCATGCCGAGCAACTCAGCCACCTGGGCGGTACGGCGCTGGCCGCCCGCTATGGCGCGCTTTCGGCAGACCATGTCGAATACGCCAGCGAAGACGACGCGCGCGCCATGGCCCGCGCCGGCACCGTCGCCGTGCTGCTGCCCGGCGCCTTCTACACGCTCAATGAGGCACAACTGCCGCCCATCGCCGCCTTTCGCGCGCATGGCGTGGCGATGGCGCTGGCAACCGATTGCAACCCCGGCTCCTCGCCGCTGACCTCGATTCTCTTGACGATGAACATGGGCTGCACGCTCTTTCGCCTCACCCCCGAAGAGGCCCTGCGCGGCGTCACTGAAAATGCCGCGCGCGCGCTGGGGCTTGCCGATTGCGGCCGCCTGGCGCCCGGGCTGCGCGCCGATCTGGCGGTGTGGAATGTCGAAAACCCCGCCGAGCTGGCCTGGCGCATCGGCTTCAACCCCCTTCATCAACGCTGGTTCAACGGTGCCCCATGCTGACCCTCACCCCCGGCGCCACAACGCTGGCAATGCTCGAAACCCTCTGGCGGCAGGGGCTGCCGGCGCGGCTTGACCCGGCCACAAGCGGCCCCGTCGCGGCGGCGGCGGCACAGGTGCGCGCGGCGGCCGAAGGGGGCGCGGCGATCTATGGCGTCAATACCGGCTTCGGCAAGCTGGCTTCGGTCAAGATCGCGCCCGAGGATACCGCCACCTTGCAGCGCAACCTTATCCTCAGCCATGCCTGCGGCGTGGGCGAGGCGCTTGATATCCCCACCACGCGGCTGATGATGGTGCTGAAACTGCTCAGCCTGGGGCGCGGGGCCTCGGGCGTGCAGCCGCAGACGGTGGCGCTGATCGAGGCGATGCTGGCGCGCGGCGTTATCCCGCTGGTGCCGGTGCAGGGCTCGGTTGGTGCCTCGGGCGATCTGGCGCCGCTGGCGCATATGACGGCAGTGATGATCGGCGAGGGCGAGGCCATGCTGGCGGGCGAAACCGTGCCCGGCGCGCGGGCGCTGGCACGCGCCGGCCTCGCCCCCGTTACGCTGGGGCCCAAGGAGGGGCTGGCGCTGATCAACGGCACGCAATTTTCCACTGCACTGGCGCTGACCGGGCTCTTCGATGGCTGGAGGCTGGCGCGCGAAAGCCTGGTCATCGCCGCGCTGTCCACCGACGCCATCATGGGCTCTACCGCGCCCTTGCGCGCCGAGATTCACGCCCTGCGCGGCCATCGCGGCCAGATCGAGGTGGCGCAGGCCATGCGGGCGCTTCTGGAAGACTCCGAAATCCGCGAAAGCCACCGTGAAGACGACACGCGCGTGCAGGATCCCTATTGCATCCGCTGTGCCCCGCAGGTGCTGGGCGCTGCCATTGACCTGCTGCGCTTCGCCGCCACCACGCTCGAAACCGAGGCCAACGCCGTTACCGACAACCCGCTGGTTACGCCCGCCGGAATCATCTCGGGCGGCAACTTCCACGCCGAGCCGGTCGCCTTCGCCGCCGACATCATCGCTCTCGCGCTGGCCGAGACCGGCGCAATCGCCCAGCGACGTGTGGCGCTGATGGTCGATCCCGCGCTCAGCTTCGATCTGCCGCCCTTTCTTACCCCCGATCCGGGCCTAAATTCCGGACTTATGATCGCCGAGGTCACCTCCGCCGCGCTGATGAGCGAGAACAAGCACCTCGCCAATCCCTGCTCGACCGATTCCACCCCCACCTCGGCCAATCAGGAAGACCATGTTTCGATGGCCGCTCACGGCGCGCGGCGCCTTGCGCGCATGACCGGCAACCTTGCAACCATTCTCGGCATCGAGGCGCTCTGCGCCGCGCAAGGCGTCGAATTCCGTGCCCCGCATATCACCTCGCCACAGCTGCAAAAGGCGCTGGCCGCCATCCGCGCGGCAAGCCCCGCGCTGATCGCCGACCGCTACCTTGCCCCTGATATCCGCGCCGCCGCCGATCTCACCCGTCAGGGACGGCTGGCCCAGGCCACCACGCTGGAGATGACGCTGTGATCGCGCAGGGCTTCATCTTGCTCCAAATACGTCCGGGGGGAGTCCGCGAAGCGGATGGGGGGCAGCGCCCCCTTCAACGCATCTCTTCGGGCGCAGCCCGGCCGACTGGGAACTGCAAGCGAGCCCGTCCATGAGCCCGGTCCAGATCAACCGCGGCGATGGTCCCGTGCTGCTGGCCATGCCCCATACCGGCACATACCTGCCGCCTGAGATCGGCTCCCGGCTCAACGCAGACGGCCTGATACTGGCCGATACCGACTGGCACATCCACCGGCTCTATGACGGTCTCCTGCCCGGCGCCACCGTGGTTCGTGCCTGCTTTCACCGCTACGTCATCGATGCCAACCGCCCGCCAGACGGGGCCAGCCTCTATCCGGGGCAGAACACCACCGGGCTGATCCCGCTCTCCGATTTCGATGGAAAGGCCATCTGGAAGCACGCACCCGAAGCTGCCGATGCCAGGCACAGGCTGGAGGCCTATCACGCCCCCTATCACGCCACGCTGCGCGCCGAAATCTCCCGTATCCGCGACCGCCACGGTGTGGCCATCCTCTTTGACTGCCACTCGATCCGCTCGCATATCCCCCGCCTGTTCGAAGGCAGACTGCCCGATCTGAACATCGGCACCTATGATGGGGTATCCTGCGACCCGCGCATCAGCGATGCGGTCATGGGCAGCGCGGCGAAAGCCGAGCGCTACAGCCATGTCCTTGATGGCCGCTTCAAGGGCGGCTGGACAACGCGCCATTACGGCCGCCCGGGCGAGGGCATCCATGCCATCCAGATGGAATTGGCGCAATCCACCTATCTGGCCCGTGAGTCCCCGCCCTTTGCCTATGACGAAGCCCGCGCCACCGCCTTGCGCCCGGCGCTGGCCGAAATCCTCTCTGCCCTGGCCCAACTGGCCCCCGAACTGCGAGGCTGACCCATGACCCGCCACCCTGACAAGCGCCACAACCTCCGCGACATCTATCCCCCCACCGGAGCCGAGATCAGCTGCAAGTCATGGGCAGCCGAGGCGCCCATGCGGATGCTGATGAACAATCTGCACCCCGATGTGGCCGAAAACCCGCATGAGCTGGTGGTCTATGGCGGCATCGGCCGCGCCGCGCGCACATGGGACGATTTCGACCGCATCGTTGCCACCCTGCGCCGGCTTGAGGACGACCAGACATTGCTGGTGCAGTCGGGAAAGCCGGTGGGCGTGTTTCGCACCCATGCCGACGCCCCGCGCGTGCTGATCGCCAATTCCAATCTGGTGCCGCACTGGGCCAACTGGGCGCATTTCAACGAGCTCGACCGCAAGGGGCTGATGATGTACGGCCAGATGACGGCCGGAAGCTGGATCTATATCGGCACCCAGGGCATCGTGCAGGGCACTTACGAGACCTTTGTCGAGGCCGGGCGCCAGCATTACGGCGGCGATCTGACGGGGCGCTGGATTCTCACCGCCGGGCTGGGCGGCATGGGCGGCGCTCAGCCCCTGGCCGCGGTCATGGCCGGCGCCTGCTGCCTGGCCGTGGAATGCGACGAGACCCGCGCCGATTTCCGCATCCGCACAAGTTATTGCGATGCCAAGGCGCATTCCCTTGACGAGGCGCTGGCGATGATCGCGCGCTGGACGGCGGCGGGCGAGGCGAAATCCGTGGCGCTGATCGGCAATGCCGCCGAAATCGTGCCCGAGATCGCGCGGCGCATGCGCGCGGGCGAGGCGCTGCCCAATGGGCGCCCCGATCTGGTCACCGACCAGACCTCGGCGCATGACCCGGTGCATGGCTATCTGCCGCTGGGCTGGACCGTCGCCGAATGGCGCGACAAGCAGCAAGGCGATCCGAAAGCGGTGGAACGCGCCGCGCGCGCCAGCATGAAACGCCATGTCGCGGCGTTGGTCGAATTCTTCGAGGCCGGCGTGCAGACGCTGGATTACGGCAACAATATCCGCCAGATGGCGCATGAGGAGGGGCTGGAAAACGCCTTTGCCTTTCCCGGCTTCGTGCCCGCCTGTATCCGCCCGCTCTTCTGCCGCGGCATCGGCCCGTTCCGCTGGTGCGCGCTCTCGGGCGACCCCGAAGATATCTACCGCACCGATGCGAAGATGAAGGAACTCTTTCCCGAGAATGCCCATCTGCACCGCTGGCTCGATTTGGCGCGCGAACGCATCGCCTTTCAGGGCCTGCCGGCGCGGATCATGTGGATCGGGCTGGGCGAGCGGCACCGCGCCGGGCTCGCCATCAACGAGATGGTGCGCAAGGGCGAGTTGAAGGCGCCGGTGGTGATCGGGCGCGATCATCTCGATTCGGGCTCGGTGGCCAGCCCCAACCGCGAGACCGAGGCGATGATGGACGGCTCCGACGCGGTCAGTGACTGGCCGCTGCTCAATGCGCTTCTGAACTGCGCATCCGGCGCCACCTGGGTCAGCCTGCACCACGGCGGCGGGGTGGGCATGGGCTTCTCGCAGCACGCCGGCATGGTGATACTGTGCGACGGCAGCGCCGAGGCCGACCGGCGGCTGGAACGGGTGCTGTGGAACGACCCGGCAACCGGCGTCATGCGCCACGCCGATGCCGGCTACGACATCGCGCTCGATTGCGCGCGCGAATTCGGGCTCGACCTGCCCGGTATCTTGCAGACATGACGCCATCGGGGCAGGTGTCATGGGCTTTGCCGGCTCCCCGGCGTAACCTGCAGGCGGGCCCAGCGAGGCGCATTCGCGCGCCCGCACCGCGCCTGCCTGCACCGCTTGCCTTGGTTTGAGCGGAAAAGTAGAAGGGCAGCGGGATGGGTGGCCGAGTGGTTTAAGGCACTGGTCTTGAAAACCAGCGTAGGGGAAACCCTGCCGTGGGTTCGAATCCCACCCCATCCGCCACCGACCCCCGTCTCACCAGCCCATAGCAAGACTGCACGGAATTTCCCCAATATTGAGGGGACTTGCGGGTGCTCGCGCCTGCCTGAGACGCACCGTGAGAGCTGATCCATGCCGGTTTCGGGGCGCAATCTCTGTTGCCCAGTTTGGCCGGTGGGGTTTTCAGGGATTTCCCTGATAACAGGCAATTTACAGGGAAATTCGCGGATTCGAGGCTGCCGTCAGGAATTTATGGGCTGAATTTTATATGCATTTCAGATACTTGGGCGGCATTTCCCGGTAAGGGATAACAGGGAATTCTGGAGACTGAACAGGGAACTCTCTTGCAAGAACAGGGAATTCCGCGCGGCGAACAGGGAAGATGTTCAGGAAGTGAGGCCGACGCGCTTCTCCTGGCTGGCCCAGTCGAGAGGCAGCCGGGTCCGGACCAGCGTCTCGAGGGTCAATTCAAGCGGCTGGGTCCCGGCGACGATCGCTTCCTGGATCCGCGGCGAGAGTGTCGCCAGCGGGAGGATCCGAGTGACATAGCTCTCCGAAAAGCCTTCTCGATGGGCGATGGTTCGGAGCGCGGCGCCGCCCTTCAGCATCGCCGCCCAGCGATGCGCATTGCGCAGAGCGCGGAGAAGGACTGGATCGGGTGTCAGCTGTCTCTCGCCGGCGACAATCTTCATCTCGACGCCGCGCCGTCGGCACGTGAACGGCGACTCCAGATCCAGAACTGCGAGGTCGATATCCCCGGACGCCAGTCCAAGCACATGGGCCAATGAACTCTGGTCGAAGCGGATGCGCAGGGCCCGAGAGCTTACCTCGCCCGAGGCGATGGCGGCAGATATGATCGACACGCCGCTCTCGCGAAGGGATGCTGCGAGGTTCTGAGCCTTGCTGGTCGCCCCGATCGATTCTTTTGCGCTGACATCCCGGAGGATGGCGTGCCTGCCGGCCAGTTCCTCGAGGTGGTCTGCGATCGCCGATGCGACGGCCTGCTCGAATGCCGGCCCCGGAAGCCGCCATCCCGAGGGGTCACTCGTGCCGGTCACGAGACGGTTGGATACGTAATAGCGAAGCCGCCGATTATGGCGTTTCGTGTGCGTCGGCGTGAGCGGATCGCCGGTCTCGTCCCGGAACTTGCCGATCAGCGGCGCGGAGAAACCGACACTGGCCTTTGATCCGATGAGGTTGCGCGCTCCACGCCGGCGTGCGCTGGCGGATTGCAGCCTGGCCTGTACCCTATCCCAAAGCTCATCGCCAATGATGGCGGTATGGGATCCCGGCCAGACCTTGTCCTTATGCCGGATCAGGCCGCGATAAACCGGATTGGTCAAAATCCTATAGATCTGCCCACGGCTGAACACGGCACCGCCTTGCTGGCGGCCACTAGCGAAAACCTGTCTCTTCGACCGGAGGCTGACCTTTCGAGCGGCCTCGGCCGTGGCATTCAGGCAGCCATGCTCGAGGTAGAACCCGAACAGCCGACGCACCGTCTCGGCCTCAGCGTCGTTGACGACGAGTTCGCGCCGGTTGGGGTCGGGATGCGCGTCATAACCAAGCGGTGCCAGCCCGCCCATCCAGAGCCCTTTCTTCTTGGACGCCGCGATCTTGTCCCGGATCCGCTCTGCGGTTACCTCGCGCTCGAACTGGGCGAACGAGAGCAGCACGTTGAGCGTGAGGCGGCCCATGGACGAGGACGTATTGAAGGCCTGCGTGACCGAGACGAAGGAGCAGCTGGCCGCCTCGAGCCGATCCACCAGCGCCTGGCAAAGTCTGCGAGCGAGCGCGTCAGCCGGTCGATCTTGTAGACGACGACCATGTCGATCCGGCCGGCATCGATATCAGCGAGAAGGCGCTGTAACGCCGGGCGCTCCAGTGTGCCGCCCGAGAGACCGCCATCGTCATAGCGGGCCGGCAACATCTTCCACCCTTCGTGGCGCTGGCTCGCGATGTAGGCGGCGCAGGCTTCGCGCTGAGCGTCTAGCGAGTTGAAGTCCTGGTCGAGGCCCTCTTCGGAGGACTTTCGCGTATAGATCGCGCAGCGGACGATCGATTTGGTCATGACCGCGCCTTGCCGTTCAGACCGAAGAACCGGGGGCCGGACCATTGCGCTCCGGTGATCTCCTGCGCGATGGCGGAGAGCGACCGCCACGTCTTGCCCTTCCAGACGAAACCGCCATCGGTGACATCGACGACATGGGTCACGCCGTTCCATTCACGCAGCAGACGTCCGCCTGACTTAAGGGCCGGCGAGGGTATTTTCGGTTTTGGGTCGTTCGCGGGGCGCGTGACCGCATTCGCCACGTGCCTTGGAAGGCCGCCGCATTCTTGCACCTGGAGTTCGTAAGCGATGAACCGCCGCAGGAATGTCCGGCTGATCCCTTTGGGTGCTGGCGGCCCGAAGAGGTCCGACCAGGCCGCGAGAAGCACGGCCCGGCCCATGGTTTCGAGGTCGTCGATCTGGATCATTCGGCGGTCTCGGGCGCCGCAGTGATCCGGTAGATCGAGCTTCCGCCCTTGCCATCACCGGCTGCCTCCCGCTCGATCGTGTAGCCGGCCTTGCGCAGGCCGCTGAGCGCGGCTCGGGCGGAGTGCGGCTGCCAGCCGGTCGCCTTGCAGATCGCGTCCATCCGCGCGCCCTGGGGGCGGGCGAGTATCGAACGCACCTTGTCGATCTTTGATTGGTTTGCCTTGGCCATGTCGTGTCTCCTCTGTTTACGGTCCGGCATCGTGCCAGTCCTTGTACCGAGGAGAGCCCGGTGATCCGTCCGGGCGCAGGGACACTACCGCTCCGTTCAGCCCAGTAGTCCAGTCCGAATTCCAAGCGTGATGGCGGTCTGCGATCACGCCCAGCGGCAAAATGTGGGATCAGCAGGGCGGCTACAGGCCAAGCAAGATCAGACGTCCACTTGTTCCGCGTCGATCTCGGCTGCCGTGAACACGCCGGGCGGCAATTTAAGGGGACCATGTGACGAGGGGTTTTCAATGAACTCGCGCTGGAACCAGTCTGCCTGTTCGCGCAGCTCCGCCATCTGGTGCTTTTCGAATGCGGCCTGCTCTTCCGGGGTCAGCGGTCGCGCGCGAGGCGGCGCGAAGACATCCTGATCGCCGAAGACCTCGTGCTGCATGTAGTTCGCCTCGGGCACCCGCGCGAAGACGAGCTGCGGATAACCGTGGCCGGAGTCGACGAAGAAGGCACCGCTACGGTGCTCGTCAGGTGAGGAGTAGATCCGTGGATCCTGCAGGTTGAACCGCCCCGGGTTTACCGGAGAGTAAAACACTCAAAGGATGAGCCCTATGA
>JAFIEG010000072.1 GCA_020832665.1 Pararhodobacter sp.
CCCCCCCCCCCCCCCCCCCCCCCCCCCCCCTTGGCTCTCATCCTTCGAAAGGCCAGAGCATGAGCACTGCAAACCCGCTGCACGCCTATGCTGCCGTTACCGCGTCATACTGGGCCTTCATGCTCTCGGACGGCGCGCTTCGCATGCTGGTGCTGTTGCATTTCAACAGCCTCGGCTTCTCGCCGATCCAGCTTGCCTGGCTTTTCCTGCTCTACGAGATCGCGGGGATCGCCACCAACCTCGCAGCCGGATGGCTGGCCGCGCGCTTTGGCCTTGCCGCGACGCTTTATGCCGGGCTGGCATTGCAGATCGGCGCGCTGGTGGCGCTGGCGCAGCTTGACCCGGGCTGGTCCATCGCCGCCTCGGTGGTCTTTGTGATGGCGGTGCAGGGCGTGTCGGGCGTGGCCAAGGATCTGGCCAAAATGTCGTCGAAATCGGCCGTGAAGCTGCTGGCACCGGCCGAGGATGGCGGGCTGTTTCGCTGGGTTGCCTATCTGACCGGCTCGAAGAACGCCGTGAAGGGCGCGGGCTTCTTTCTGGGCGCTGCCCTGCTTGGCCTCGCCGGCTTCGAAGTGGCGGTCTGGGGCATGGCCGTTGTGCTGGCCGTCATCCTGCTCGCGGTGGTGCTGTTCCTGCCAGCGGGCCTGCCGGGGCGAATGAAATCGGCCGAGGCCTGGCGCGGATGGCGCTCGCGCGACGCAAGGGTGAACCGGCTGTCGCTGGCTCGGATGTTCCTGTTCGGCGCGCGCGATGTCTGGTTCGTGGTTGGCATCCCGATCTATTTCCAGGCGGTTCTTTCCGATGGCACCGATGAAGGGCGCCGCGAGGCCTTCTTTCTGGTCGGCGGTTTCATGGCGTTGTGGATCATCGCCTATGGCGCGGTGCAGGCGCTGGCCCCGCGCATCCTTGGCGGCAGGGCCCAGCCCGAGGCCGAGACCACGCGCAAGGCCATCCTCTGGGCTGGGGTTCTGGTGCCGATCCCCTTCGCGCTTGCCCTAACCAGCGCTGTGGCAGGTGAACCCGCGCCCTGGCTGACGGCAACGCTGGTCGCAGGGCTGCTGCTGTTTGGCTTCGTCTTTGCCATCAACTCGTCGGTGCATTCCTATCTGATCCTCGCCTTCGGATCGGCCGAGCGCATAACCCGCGACGTGGGCTTCTACTACATGGCGAACGCGGCGGGGCGGCTGATCGGCACGCTTCTGTCGGGCATCAGCTATCAGCTGGGCGGGCTGCCGCTTTGCCTGGCCACCGCCGGATTGATGGCGCTGGCAAGCTGGCTGGCGGCGCATCGGCTTACCTCCGCCTGAGCGGGGCGCGGCTGGAACCCGGCGCCGCAAAGGGGGCTGATGCATCTTGCCCGGGCCGGCCATGTCGTGCCGGGCGGGTCAGCTTGCGACCGTCGCGCGCTCCATCACCTTGCGGGCGGCGGGCTGGGTGACGGCCAGGCCCATGGTGCCGTAATGCGCGCCCCAGGCGCCCGAGGCGCCGGGGTTTCGCGTGCTCAGGAACATGTCGACAACCTCCTGAGTGCTGTGGCGCATCAACTCGGCGCCCTGCAGGACACGCGCCACCGCTTCGGTCATGGGGCGCGCGTAGAATTCCTCCCGCAACGCCTCGGCGACCATTAGCTCGGCATGCTGCACCATCGCGTCAAAGCCCCGGTCCTGCCCCTTCAGCGGCCTGACCTCGTCGAAAAGCGCGTCGATCACGCGCGCATCCTTCATCATGGCGCGGCGCACATCCATGCACATCATGTTGGCGGTGCCCTCCCAGATACTGTTCAGCGGTGCCTCGCGATAAAGGCGCGCCATCGGGTTTTCCTCGATGAAGCCGTTACCGCCATGGCATTGCAACGCCTCATAGGCGATGGAGGGTGCGCGCGAGCAGTTGAAGAACTTGGCCGCCGGCGTCGCGACGCGGGCGAGCAGCCGCTCATGCTCGTCGGTGTCGAGCTGATCGGTCGCCTTGGCCACGCGTAGCGCCATCAGTGTCGCGGCCTCGACCTCGACAGCCATGTCGGCCAGAATGCTGGTCATCATCGGGCGATCGGCGATGGTGGTGCCAAAGGCATGGCGGCTGCCGGTGTGCTGCATCGCAAGCGTCAGCGTCTGGCGCATGAGCCCGGCCGACCCGATGGCGAAATCAAGCCGGGTCAGATGGGCATGCGACAGGATCTCGCGAATGCCCCTGCCCTCTTCGCCGACCCGGATTGCCAGCGTGCCGTCATATTCCACCTCGCTGGAAGCGTTCGAGTTGTTGCCCGCCTTGTCCTTGAGGCGCTGGACAAGAAAGCGGTTGTAGCTTCCGTCAGGCAGCGTGCGCGGGATGAAGAAACAGGTCACCTCGCCATCGACCTTGGCCAGTGTGAAGAACCCGTCCGACTGCGGCACCGAGCAAAACCATTTATGGCCGGTCAGTTCGTACCAATGCGCCGTCTTGCCGTGATAGTCGCCCGAATGGGAAAACCGCGCCGTCGTCTGCGTCTCGCGCAGATCCGACCCGCCCTGCTTTTCGGTCATCGCATAGCCGATCACCACCGAGGGTTTTTCGCCCACCTCGGCGCGGCTGAATTCGTATTCGGTGCCCCTTGCCTTTTCGGCCCAGATGGAAAGCGCCGGCTCGGCCTTGAACCCGGCATAGGCGGCATAGGCCATGCCCGTCGGGCAGGCGGTGCCCTGCTCGACCTGGTTCCAGACATAGGACAGCACCGCGCGCGCGTAATGGCCATTCTTCTGGTTGGTGCGCCAGGCCAGGTTGGGCACTTCGTGCTTCCAGGCCAGCTTCATCAGATCGTGCCAGCTTTGGTGAAACTCGACCCAGTCGATGCGGTTGCCGAAACGGTCATGGGTCTTCAACTCGGGCAGATGGCGATTGGCCAGCCGGGCGAGTTCCTGCACCTCCTCATCGCCGGCGGCGGCACCGAGGGCGGCGCAGCGATCCGCGGCCCAGGGCGCCTCGCGCTCGATGGCGGCGCGAAGCACCACATCGCCGCTGAAGGCGTTGAAGCCAATCGCGGGCCTTGCCTGATTGCGCACCTCATGCGTGCGTGAGCGGTGTGCCGTCGTTTCGCGATCTGCCGTGGCACCTGTTGACATGTTGCAAGCCTCCTGCGGGTCGTCGGCCGGGATTCGTTTGTCCGAGCGTCAGTGGTACGCTTCATGAACACGGATGGAAACATGTTCGAAACGAGCGGTCTGGCCAGTCAAGGTTAAAGTGAACCCTGTTGCGGCCGCCGGTCGGGCCGGAAGCACACCTTTGGCGCGACGCCGGCCGGAAAAAGGCGCCCAGCTCATCCGCGCTCCCGCCCACCCACCCGCGCGGCTGAGATGGGCGCTTGCCGGCGGGGTTGGGCGGGGATGGGCGCAAGCCGGCGTCCGGTCAGCGGCCGGAAAACCTTGCGACCCAGTCATGGTAGTGTTGCAGCGCCGGTTCGTTGCGGCCGAACACAAAGGCCTCGTTGGCGCGCGAACCCAGGGTTTCCTGAATGCCGAAACCCATCGCGTAATCCTCGTCGCGCACCGCCCGCAGGGTCAGTTCGCTGAACGCCTTCGTTGCCGCCTTCTGCTCTTCGGTTTCGGGCGGACGCGCAGTCAGGATCGACTGGCGCGTGAGCGTTGTTTCCGGGGTGGGGCCGGGAAAGACCTGACTGACAAGGCAGTGATCGCCCAGCACACCCGAGATCGACGTGTTGGGAAAGATCGAGTGGATAAGCCGGATATGTTCGGACGGATCGCCCCATTCCTGCTCGGGCTTGCTGGCGATCTCACGCAGCGACTTGCGCCCGAAGACGATACGCTGATGCGGGCCATAGGTGTCGTGCAGCATCAGGTTGCCGACGGTGTATTTACCCACGGTTTCGGCATGCAGCGTGTTGTGGTTATAGGCTTCGAGATAGCCATCCCAGCACACCTTCCAGCCCGGCCCGTCGATATCACGCTGCTCGTGCAGGTGCCAGTTGTTCAGTTCGAGCGTTTCCAGCTCATAGGCGAGTTGAAAAGCCGCTGGAACTCGTCCTCAAGCACCGGGCGATAGGCATCCATGACCTGCCGGAACGTCTCGAGATCAGGCGCGCGCCGACAAGATCGCCACCCTCGATCACCGGGCTGTCGGCCGCGACATAGAGAAACACGCCATGCGCGAAGTCGAACGCACCCGAGCGCAGCTCGCGCATGACGGTGGTGCCGTCCATGCCCAGTTCGGTGAGCGGCCGGGCGGTAGCGGTCAGCCGGCCGTCAGAGGCCGCCGGAAGCACCTCGTTCCAGAACGAGCCCTCGCGGTCCTGCCAGTGGGCCAGCTGCCCCCAGGTGCCGACAACCGCAAAGTTGTGGCTGTCCTGCGCCAGCGCGGCCGGTGCGAACAGCGCCATCACCGTACCGGCGCCGATCGCGCGCAGCGTCTTGTTGAATACTGTCATGGCTTCCTCCCAGACATGGCGTCACTCTTCCCATGGCGCGCTGACTCGCGCGGCCCGTGTCAGCATATATTATACTGATATCAATACAATTGATAACACTATAATTGACCCCGTATCCTGACAGGCAAGGGAGCAGGGCATGGATCTGGGTTTGGGCGGCCGAACGGCCATTGTCTGCGGCTCGTCGCGCGGGCTGGGGCGCGCCTGCGCCGGGGAATTGCTGCGCGCCGGTGTGCGGGTCGTCATCAATGGCCGCAACGAGGATAGCCTGCGCAGAACGGCCGATTCCTTGCGCCGCGAAACCGGCGGCGAGGTGGTCGCGGTGGCAGCAGACCTCGCCACCGATGCGGGGCGGCAGGCGCTGCATCAAGCCTGCCCGGCGCCGGACATTCTGATCAACAACAATGGCGGCCCGCCCTTTCGGGACTTTCGCGAACTGTCCCCCGCCGACATGGAGCGGGGAATCGCGATGAACATGCTGGTGCCGATCCAGATGATCCAGGCGGTAGTCGATGGCATGGCCGGGCGCGGCTTCGGGCGGATCGTCAACTTTACCTCGGTGACGGTCAGGATGCCGGTTGCCGGGCTTGAACTTTCCAGCGGCGCGCGGGCCGGGCTTACCGCCTTTCTGGCCGGAGTGGCGCGCTCGGTGGCCGATCGCGGGGTCACAATGAACCAGTTGCTGCCCGGATATTTCAGAACCGAACGGTTGCAGGAAGGATTCGAAGCTGATGCAAAGCGCTCGGGCCGACCGGTCGACGAGGTGGCAGGCGACTGGACGAAACAGGTGCCGGCGGCGCGCCTTGGCGATCCGGCCGAATTCGGCAAGGCCTGCGCCTTTCTATGCAGCGCCCATGCCGGATACATCACCGGCAAGAACCTGCTGCTCGATGGCGGCCTTCACCGCAGCGCTTTCTGACTGAGCCTGCCGCAACAGGGAGTTTCCGAAGATGATTGTCGAACAGCGCTGCTATCGCTTCCGGCCGGGGGGCATTGCAAAATTCATGACGCTCTACCTGGCCGGGCCACTGGCCATGCAGACCCGCATTCTGGGAAATCTGCTGGGGTATTTCGTCACCGAGTTGGGGCCGCTCAACGAAACCGTGCATCTGTGGGGCTATGACAGCCTCGACGAGCGCGCCCGGCGTCGCGCCGCGCTTATGGCCGAACCGGACTGGCGCGCCTTTCTGGGCCAGGTCATGCCGCTGATCGAAATGCAGGAAAGCCGGATCCTGCTGCCGGCCCCCTTCTCGCCCATTGGCGGTAACCTCTGATACAGGGACCACATAATCGGTTCCGATGGATACCCCGGGCCTGCGTGCCCGCCCCTGCGACCGCGCGCCAAGCTGATATGGCGCGCATTCCACGTTGACGGCCGGTGCCGGAGGTCAGTGCAACTCTTCCACCTGAAACCCGGTTCCGGCGCCGCCCGGCCGTTCGCCATCGCCAAAGGCCACCTCGCGCGTCAGCCGGCGTTCGCCGATCGATGCCAGGCGCCAGCCGGAGATGGATTTGCGCGCCGGCGGAGCGGTCAGATCCTTTTCCACCCCGTCAATCATGACCGTCACGATATTGGCCGGGTCGCCCAGCAGGGCCAGGTTTTCCTCTACCTTGCCGCGCACGCAGATGATGTCGGCCCGGTAACCCGGCGCGATGACGCCGGTCTCGCCCGCCATGCGGATGCCGAAGGCGCTTTTCTGGGTCGCGCACTGAATCGCCTCGAGCGGGGTCAGGCCGAAATACTTCACGAAGACCTCCATCTCGCGGTAATGCCAATCGCCATAGGGCACCAACGCAAATCCGGATTCGGACCCGGTCAGCAGCGGCACCCCGGCCTTGTGCGCGGCGGTCATGGTTTCGATCGAATCGGTAATTTCGCGCTCGAACATCCTGATCAGCTCGGGCGCGGTGCCGATCCGGTGCCCGAAATCGACCATGTTCGCCTGAAAGGTCAGCGCCGGCGCGATGGGCATCTTGCGATCCACTACCTCGACCAGGGCAGCTTCATCCATGCCCGTGGCGTGGAAGATGAAATCGAACCCGGCAAGGGCGGCGCGGCGCGTGGCCTCGGCGCCCCGGCAATGGCCCATCACAGGCGTCATCAGCTCATGCGCGGTGTCGCAGATCAGCTTCAGCTCATCGAGTGTCCAGACGCACATTTCGCCCCTATGGGCCTGGCGCGGAATGATCCCGGTGACATGCACCTTGATCCAGTCGGCGCCGTGCTTGATCTGCCTTCGCACCTCGCGCACGATCTCGTCGCGCGAATTGACCGGCATGTAGTAACCGGTCACCCCTTCATCGGCGATCAGCCGCCCTGCGGTGCCGCCAACCCCGGTTATCAGCGCATAGGCACCGCAGGACATGCGCGGGCCCTCGGTGATGCCGGCATCGATGGCATCGCGCAGATCGATCATGTTCTCGAAGGTCGAATCCGGGTCAAGCAGCCCGGTCACGCCGGCCCGAAGCAGCTTGCGCGCATTGTAGCCCGCCACCAGCGCCGAAAGCGCGTTGCGGCGCTGGAAGAATATCTCGGCATTCGAGCCGGCATCGTCGAAGGACAGATGGCAGTGGGTATCGATCAGGCCGGGCATCACGGTCTGCCCGGCGGCATCGATCCGCCGCAGATCGGTGCGTTGCGCCGCAAGACTGTCGGCTTCGGCGCCGATGGCGGTGATCTTGCCGTCCTCCACCAGCACCGACGCCATGACCGGCGCGGCGCCGGTGCCGTCGATGACGCGGCCGTTGACGATGATCAGATCGGACATGTTCGCTCCTTGTCAGGTAAGGCGCAGAAGGCGGCGGGCGTTGTCGGCCAGATGCAAGGGCGGGCGGTGGGCGCCCAGATCCTCGGGGGCATCCCAGCCGGCGAAATTGGTGCCGAAGACCAGCCGGTCATTGCCCACCAGCGCCGTCAGCAGACCCAGCGATGGGCCCGTTATTGAGATGCGTGTCGAACCACAGCCGCGCCAGCCGCTCCTCGAAGGCGCCGTCAGCGCGCAGCTCGGCGGGCGCCCAGGGCCGCTTGCGCACGGCCTGCGCCATGCGCCCGACCAGAAAGGCGCTGGCGCCGCCGCCATGGCTTAGGCAGATATCCAGTTCGGGGTGCCGATCCGGCACGCCGCCATAGATCAACCGTGCCACCGCCAGCGTTTCCTGCGCGGCGAAGCCAATGACGACATCCAGATCGGACGCGCCCAGATTGGCATCGCCCGGTGGCCCGTCGATTCCCGCCGGCGCGGGATGAATGAACAGCGGCACGTCAAGGCGCACACAGGCGGCGTAAAGCGCATCCATCTCGGGGCTGTCCAGCGGGCGCGGCAGATCGGTGCCGATACAGGCCCCCAGAAGGCCCAGCTCGCCAACGGCGCGTTCGAGTTCCTCGACGGCGGCACCAACATCCTGCACCGGAAGGGCGGCAAGGCCGGCATGGTGTTCGCGGATCAGTGCCGCAAGGGCATCGTTGTGCACACGGCAGAATCGCCCGGCCAGATCGATCCCGGCAAAATGCAGAAAGGTAAGCGGGTTGGGCGAAAGCACCTGGAAATCGATACCCGCCGCCGCCATCCGCGCCAGGCGCAGCTTCGCATCCATGAACGGACTGCCCTTGTAGCGCACGCCATCGAGCCGGTAACCACCGACACGAAACAATGGCTCGGGGCCATCCTGCCCGCCCATCTCGGGCCCCAGACTGCCGGCAATGCCCATCGTCTCGGCCAGCACGACATGCGCGTGAACGTCGATGACCCGCGCCGCTGCTGCACCTGACATGTCATCCTCCCGGATAAAAAATCGATTTGAATAATATCGAGATCGATGATTACTGTCAAACTTGGAAAATCCGCTTCATGGTTCTAGAAATGCGGATCGAGAACCTGTGCGGAGATGGCGGCATGACACAAGGCGACCTTCCCAAACTGGAAAACCGGGTCACCTTTCTGACGCATCGGATCAATGCCCGCCTGCAACAGCTCAGCAGCCCGGTCATCTCGCCCTTCGGGCTGGATCTCTACAGCTCGCGCATCCTGTATGCGCTGGCGCAGAACGGACCGATGAAGGTTGGCCAGCTTGTCGAACTGATGGCGCTGCCGCAATCGACGATCTCTCACCAGATCAAGCGGATGGAAAGGAACGGCCTTGTGCAGAGGGTCCGCCTGCTGGAGGACAATCGCTCGGTCGAGGTAAGCCTCACCGGGGAAGGAAAGCGGGCAACGCGCGTCTGCACCGCGCTCAGCGATGCCATTCAGGCCCGCATCGGCACCGCCTTCGACCCCGAGGAACTGCAGCTTCTGACGCACGGCCTGCAGCGCGTATTTGACCTGCTTTCCGACATGCCGGATCTGGAACGCCAGATTCAGGAGGGTTCCGCCGCAGCCGAGAAAGAACCCGCCAGCCCGGTCGCTGATGATGGCGAATCGGGCGGGCATGACAGGGGGGCCACGCAGCGCTCTTGACGCTCATCGGCCCGGCACCGTCCGGACACGCCAGCACTACCCTTTCGAGGGAATGGCCAGTTATCTCGGTCAGCACGAACAACACATCGCCGAAAAGTGGCGTTATCACCTTGCAGGAAAGGATGGGCACCATGGCGAGCACGATCGTGGTGTTGTCCACTTCCAGCCCGGTGATCAGCATCGCCAGTTCCCGCGGGATGCGCAGGCGCACCAGATGCCAGCCATAGAATGTGGCGATACCGATGATGAAAAGGATGATCGAAGAGAAACGCACCGTGTTGGCCAGCACGCCCAGCAGCAAGCGCAAGTTCGGTTCTCGTTAGACCACCCCGCCCAGGAACAAGGCATGGACGCAGGTGATGGATGGCAGTGTCTTGGGCGAGATGACCGCGCTTGCGCCGGTGATGCCCACCGCGAAGCTGCGCGGGTAGCCACTCTCGCGCATCTTCATTGGTTCGAGAGGCTCCGCCCGGCCACATGGTGCCGGCCCGCCGCGTCGGCCCCGTGCGGCGAGCCGGAGCGCCCCGAAACTTGCCAGCGGCACGATTCCAGTGACAAACGGGCAGAGCACAGCTTAGCGGGCGTTACCCATTGCCAGGGCATGGCCTGCTCCGCCAGCTTCTCGAGACAGGGAACGACAGCATCATCGTTGCCCACCCGCTCATCGCGAAGAAGGCGGGCGAATCCGTGAAGACGGAGCGCCGCAATGCGGTGATGCCCGCGACACTGTGCCGGGCAGGCACATTGAAGGAAGCTCGGGTGCCGGCACATGCCGAGATGCGCCTGCCGGGCAGGTCAATGGCGCAAAGCGCGATCGGCGGCGCTCTCTCACGCCACGCCGCGGGTTTCCACCATGCGTGCCATGATCGCCGCACCCAGCGGCAATATGCGGTCATCGAGCACGAAGCCGGGGTTGTGCAGCGGCACGTCTCCGCCATGACCGATGGTGCAATACGCTCCCGGTACCACCTGCAGCATGTCGGCGAAATCCTCTGACCCCATCACCAGATCGGATTTGAGCCGCGCCTTCTCGCCGACGAATTCGCGCGCGGCACCGATCATAGCATCCGAAAGGGCCGGATCGTTTTCCAGCACGTCGAAGGCATTTCGCATGTCTAGCTCGATCCGAACGCCATGCGCGGCGGCCAGCCCGTCGCAGATGGCCTGCATTCGGCGGGTCACCAACTCTGCGGTGTCGCGGTTAAAATACCGCACGGTGCCGGCCAGCGTGGCGGTTTCAGGGATCACGTTATAGGCCGCGCCGGCATGAATCTGAGTGACCGACAGCACCAGCTGATGGGTCGGCGGCACGTTCCGCGCAACGATGGATTGCAGTTCCTGAACCAGCGAGGTGGCGACAATGATGCTGTCGATGCCTATTTCCGGCATGGCGGCATGGCACCCCTTGGCGGTGATGCGGATGTCGAAGAAATTGGCCCCCGCCATGGCCGGTCCCGGCTTTACGCCCACCTCGTCAGGCCCGTGATAGGGCGAATTGTGAAGACCGTAGATCTCGTCACAGGGGAAGCGCTCGAACAGGCCATCGGCAATCATGGCGCGCGCTCCGCCCAGCCCTTCCTCGGCGGGCTGAAAGATGAATACCGCGGTGCCCGCGAAATCGCGATTCCCGGCCAGATAGCGCGCCGCGCCCAGCACCATAGTGGTGTGGGCGTCGTGGCCGCAGGCATGCATCACGCCGGGGTTCTTCGAGGACCATGGTAGGTTGGTCTGTTCATCGATGGGCAACGCATCCATATCGGCGCGCAGGCCGATGGTGCGGCCCGGCCGGGTGCCGCGCAGCACGCCGACAACGCCGGTCTTGCCGATGCCCGTAGTGACCTCGACGCCCCAGGATTTCAGCTTCTCGGCCACGATCCCCGATGTCCGGACCTCTTTGAAGCCAAGCTCAGGGTGTTCATGAAGATCGCGGCGGATGGCGGTAAGATCATCGGCGAAATCGGCGATACGCTGTGGGATGGTCATGTCATCTCTCCTTGAAGGCAGGGCCAATGGGCGGCTGGCGGACCAAGATCGCCTGGTCGCCCCGACAAGCTCGCGCCGCCGACGAAACCCACATGCACCGCCTTTGACGTCCGCAGGTGATGGTTTCATGCACAATGCCACCAATGGCCACACGCGGCATGGTCAATCCCCTACAGCCGGTCGAGCCCGCCACGGCGAGCGATGAAAAGCGCAGGGCTCTCTGCCACTGCCTGCACCGAATTCGGGACCATCCGTTCATCGACGCCACGGACATTCCCAGCCCGCGATCCGAAGAAAAAGACGCGGTGCTGCAATAAGACCCGCAGAAACGCGTGCCGGTCAAGTCGGTCATGCGGTTTTTCGGCCAGGTCGGTCCGGCCCCATGCAAACCCTGAAACGACCCGACAGGCATGACTTCGTTTCGCACGCCCAATTTCGGCAGGCAGCCCCTGACCCGAGACCGTATCCAGACAAGCTTGGGCGAATTACAGGAATGTAAGGGTTGAGCCCGGGCCATGGCGGCCGCCCTCTCGGCGCGGCATTCAGGCAAGGTCCCAGCCGGCAACTGCCCATGTGAAAATCGACATCGCATCCCGCCGTGCCGGAGGTGAATGACACGACATGTTCGGGCTCGTGCAGTCTCGCATACTTCGCGAAGGGCCTGTCGGAATTTCAACCCCTGGCTGCAACTCTGCCACGCCGTGCGGTGTTGCGCCGATAACTGTCTCGCAAACCCGAAAACTCTTGAATGGCTCTGCGCCAGGCGCGGGCACTGCCCGTGCCTGCGCACAGGTGGGCATGCGGTCTATGGTATCGGAACCGATCATGCGGATTTGCAATGAAGCTTTCGGTCAGGAATGCTCGGCACAGAGCAGCAGCCCTTCGACAGTGTCTTTCGCAACGCCCAGCGCCTCCAGCAGCGCTGCATCCGGGAACACAAGCTCGCGTCCCAGCAACGCACGACCGGCGGCATGGATTTGCTCGAAGGTACGAGGCCCGACAAGGCCATCCACAGGGCCCGTCTCAAAACCCGCCGCGGTCAACCGTTCCTGGATCAGGCGGGCAATCTCGGGGGCGCGGAAATCAAGCGCGCCGCAATAGGCGGCAGGGACTGGCGCGCTTTCGGTCCAACCTCGTAGCGGCGCCACCCGCCAGTGGCCGTGTTCCAGCAAGGCCGCGCGCGTCAGCGCATGGCGTAGCGCACCGTTCGCCTCGGCAATCGCCATACCAAGGTCACGGTTCTGCACGGTTTCGATGAACCAGGAATTCGCCGCCTCCAGTATCGGCGCACAGGCGCTGTCGGGGTTGGCGTAAACATCGCTGCAGGCTACGAGGGCACAGTCGTCGCGGTCCTGACCGCTGCAAATGTCGTAAACCCAGCCCCCTTCAGTCTCGCGCGCTCCGTAGCAGGCGAAATCGCCATGGCGCAGCCATGTGATGAAACTGTCCTCGCGCAGTTCCAGATTGGCCAGCAGGTCATCATGGATGTGGCCACTGGATTGCTGATAGCGGCCCGCACACAAGGACAGCACCCCGGCACGTGAAGGCATCGCAGCGACATCCGGATGGTGGAATACGGTCGCAAGGCCTTCCATTTCCGGAACGGACAGGCGGTATGTCATCTCTGGCTGGGCATCATACATCTGCTGCAAGACCGGCATTGCCACCCGTGCCGCCAGGAAATGCCGAAGCACGTCGGC
The DNA here is from genome assembly GCA_020832665.1 of Pararhodobacter sp. GTDB lineage: Bacteria > Pseudomonadota > Alphaproteobacteria > Rhodobacterales > Rhodobacteraceae > Pararhodobacter. Next base: position 12,552 of record JAFIEG010000072.1, read on the forward strand.
CGTGACGGTATCGCTCAGCGCCACCAATTCTTCGGCCTCGACAGAGGCAAATGCCTCGGCAGGCAGCGGCAAATCCGGACGGCGCAGCCCCAGCCGCGCCGTGACATGGGCGAAACGGCGAGAATGAAAGAACCCTTCATATTCGGTGTAGCCGGCAAGGAAGATGACGGCGCAGGCCGCTTCACAACTGGCGTCGGGCTCCAGCAGGACCGGCAATTGATGGTCCTTAACGAAGCGTGCAATTTCCAGGGCTTCCGACAGGTTTCCACCAGGGCTGTCCAGCGACAGGACATTGTTGAACGGGCAGTAATTCTCGGCAAAGCAGTGCAGCAGATCATTGTCGCGGAATACTGCTTCCAGCCGTGCCGCATCGCCCGCCGCGATCTGGCCTGAAAGGCGCACCACGCGCCCCTCGTGCACGCTGTGCCATGCCGCCCCCTGGTGCGTCTCCATCAAGGTCAGCGCACCGTCCAGACCAAGCCGTGCTGCGTCGTTCCAGAACCACCAGCCATGCCGGTCCGCACTCTCGCGCAACGCGGTCGGGGTGCCCGTACCGGGCTGGCGGGCGTTGGATGGGTTGCAGTCGGTGCTGAGCCAATAGTCAAAGCCACTCCAGTTCGCGGCGTTTTCGGACATGCACCCTGCGATCACCGGGTTTTCGGACAGAATCTCGATCGCAGCCTGGGCATGCGCCTGCCCGCTCCAGCAAAGTGTTGCCAGCCCCACGGCAAGAAACTGCTTCATTGCGCACCGCCTTTCACTAAAAATCTCAGGCTACCAACCTTGTGGTTTCAGGACAATGATGAGCCCCGCCATTCATTCTGCTTTAGACACTGCCTTCCCGGCGCGGGCAGGGAATTGACCGTCCACAGAGCCCGCCGGGCTGTCAACGGCAAATGAAAATCCGTTCATCGGGCGGCGAAAGAAATGCAAGCCGTTTCGGGTTTGAGCACGGCGCAAGCCACCGGGCGGCGGCCCTTCGCATCCGCTTGCGCCATGGGCGCAATTGGTTGGGTAAAGGTTGACTCCTCTTTCACAGGCTCGTTACCCTTTCGCCTGATCGCGGGTCTTCGTTTGGTTTTTTGCTCGTTTTTTTTGATCACACTGAGCGAATGCACCGGAACCATGTGTTTTTTTTATTGGAGTCTCGAGTGCAGGCCGCCCGACATCCCGATACCTTGCAGCTTTTCAGGAATGCGCATTCGGCCACTCAGGTGCGACGACGGCTTCGCCCCGTTTTCCGATCTGCAGATTCATTGCCGGATCAAGCCCGTCCCTCGATGCCTTCGGTTCCGGGGCCTTGCGTTCCGGACTTTGCATTGGTTGCTCCATCGCGCCGCCCGCCCCGGCCGGATGGCCAGGTCGCGGTGACCATCCCGATATGACCAGTAGTCGCGCCCAACCCATGAGGAGAGCCCAGCATGTTTTTTCGTCCCCGTTACAGCCTGCTTATGTCGGCCAGCCTTGCCTGTACTCTGGCTTTTGCCTCTGGTGCTCTGGCCCAACCCGATCCGCGCAACCTGACCCCCGAAATGATCCCGATGGCCGAGGTTCAGACCCCCGACTCGGCGCTGGAGATCGATGCCTGGATCAACCGTGCCGACGGGCTTTACATGCCTGGCGAGACGGTTGCGCTGACCCTGCGCAGCACGGAAGACGCTTGGCTGACGGTTCTCGCCACCGATGCGCGTGGCCAGACAACGGTCGTCTTCCCGAACTCCCTGCACCGGGATGGCTTCATTCCCGCCAACAGCCTGCTCAGCGTTCCGGGCGCCGGCGCCAACTGGCAACTGACCGTCAGCCCCCCCTTTGGCGCCAACTTGATCACGGTTATTGCGGCCAGCACCGAGGTCGATCTGTTGAGCGGGCTGAGCGTGGCAGCCGCAGGCCCGTTCCGGTCGATCGAGAGTGACGCGGAGGGGCTGGCGCGACACCTTGCCGTGGAAATGACCGCCAAGCCCGAGGCGCGCTGGTCCTCGACCCGGATCGATTTCGCGGTGGTGGAAAGCCGCGGTGAACCGGCTGCGCAACCCTTTGCCCTGAGCCTTGAAGCCGACAGCGACACCTACCGGATCGGCGATGCCGTGAACCTGCGCTTGAGCGCCGAGAGGGAATGCTCCCTGACGGTCGTGAACATCAACGAGGCCCGGAATGAGGCGATTGTGCTCTACCCCAACCAGGCGGTTCCCGAGGTCCGGCTTCCCGCGGGCGAAACCATACGCCTGCCCGGCGCCGATGCGAGCGTGCAGCTTCAGGCGCTCGGCCCGGCCGGCCCCCAGACGATGATCGCGCGCTGCGAGGCCGATGGCACCCAGTCGGTCGCCCAGTTCAGCGACACGGCCACCCGCGGCGTGTATCCGGTGCTGACGCTCGGCGAGTGGAACCAGATCGCGGTTCGGCCGTCGGTGGCGGAAACCAGCATCAGCTACAGCGTGCGCCCCTGACGGCGCCGGAGAGTTGGAGGAATCACTGATGACCAAGTCCGAAATGACCACTCGCCTGCGCCCCGCCATGCTGCTTGGCGCCGCGGCCCTGATGGCCATGACCGGGGCCGCTTTCGCTCAGGCACGCAGCACGATTACTGTCGATGAGGACATGCTGCAAAGGTCCGACGCACGCGCCCTGGTCGTGACGCAACTCTTGGAGGGAACGGTGGCACCGCCCGCCGAGATCGTTGCCATTCCGCAACCGCAGCAACCGGTTGTCGCACTGCAAGGCTCGGGCCCGACCGAGACCGCGCTCTTGTTCCCGGTCCAGTTTGCCTTTGGCAGTGCCGAACTCAGCCGCAGTTCGATGGAGATTCTCGACATGATTGCCGATGCGATCCGGTCGGATCCGATGTTGCGCAGCGCGCGTTTCCTGGTCGAGGGGCACACCGATTCCGTCGGCTCCTGGGCCTATAACAAGACCCTGTCCGAGCAGCGCGCCACGGCTGTTGCCGATTATCTTGTCGCCCGCGGGCTGAGCCCCACCCAATTGATCTCGGTCGGCTACAGCTGGAACCGCCTGATCCCCGGGCTGAACCCGCGCCATGACCACCACCGCCGGGTCGAGATCGGGAGGCTGGAATGATCACCGGTCGCATCGGCCATGCGGTGCTGGTGGTCGCGCTCGCCGGCGGCGCGGGCGCGGAGTGCAGCTGGGCACAAACCGTCGAGGTTCCGACCCATCAGGCGATGAGCGGAGTGGAGCTGACGCTGACCATGAGCGAACGCGGCACGGATCGCATCCTGACCCGCGCGACAACCAGATCGGCGTCAACCGATGCCCATCAGTTGCGCATCGGCTCCGAGGTGGTCATATGCTTTACCGCCAGCCGGTCGGGTTACATCACGCTCTGGAGCGTCGACGAAAACGATCGTCCGACCCGGGTTTACCCGAATCGATTCAGTCACGAAGATGGTGAGGAAATGGCCGGCGCGCCGGTAGCAGAGGGAATGCGCTATTGCCTGGGCGATGACAGCCGCTTCAACTTCACGGTGGGGGGTCGAGCCGGCTCGACCTATCAGCTCAGCCTGAACTGGACCCCGGTGGAAGACGATGCGCTGCCTTCCGACGCCTATGTGCAGATCGGGCCCAGGACACGATCGGCAAGTGAAGAACATGCCCGCTTCGCCGCGACACATCTGTCCTACTCCCCCACCGACTGATCAGGAGTTCCCCCATGCTTCACCGCCGCCTTCAGGACATCTGCGCCTGCCTGGCCCTTGCCCTGGGGGCGCTCATTCCAACCGGGCAGGGCCTGGCGCAACAGGGCCAGAGCTTTACCTGCACGCTGCCCGACGATCCGCGCGGCCAGTCACGCTCGGCCCATGCCAGAATCGTCGGGGGCACCAATGCCGACTGGCGCGACTGGCCCTGGCAGGTTGCCGTAAGTGCGGGCGATGGCTTGTGCGGGGGGTCGATCATTCATCCGCAATGGATACTGACCGCCGCACATTGCTTTGGCGAGAATGTCTCTGAACGCGATACCCGTATCTGGCATGGCGGGAACCGGATTGGACAGGACGGACAAGCGCATGACATCGCCGCCATCTTTTCCCATCCGGGCTGGAACGAGCAGACCATGGAGAATGACATTGCCCTGCTCAAGCTGGCCCGGCCCTTGCAGAACCTGCCGCGCGGGGCCATCGTCCAGCTTCAGACCCCCGCAACCGAGCGCGTCTTCACGCCCACCGACACCTGCTCGGTGGTGACCGGCTGGGGGCAGACGCGCTTCGGCGACCACCCCGCGTCACCGCTGCTGCAGCAGGTCGATGTGCCGGTGATCGATCTGGAAACCTGCCGCCAGGCCTATCAGGGCCGCGCCCAGGCTCCGATCCATGACACCAATCTTTGCGCCGGATATGCGCAAGGTACGCGCGATTCCTGCCAGGGTGACAGCGGTGGTCCGCTGGTGGTGCCCGATCCGAACGTGCCGATGGGCTGGACCCAGACCGGGATCGTCAGCTGGGGAATTGGTTGCGCCGCGCCCGAATCCTACGGAGTCTATACCCGCGTTGCCCCGTTCATCCCGTGGATTCAGTCCACTGTCGCCAATAACTGAGGAAAGGGAGCCATGATGCCCCGCCACCGCTGCTTGCTGCACCCGACGCTTTTCACAGTGGCGCTTGGCCTGGGCCTTGGGCTGATACCCCATATTCCACTTCAGGCCGAAGTGCCCGGGGCCTCGGTGACCGAAACCAATTCGCCGGTTGCTGGTGCTGTTCCGAACGAGGCAGGAGCCCCGGAAACCCCGGAAAACGAGGTGTTCGCCGAGCCGGTTTCCGACATCCCTGACGAATGGTTGACGGTTCTTGGCCTGAGGGTGCTGAATGACCTCACGGAAGACCCGGCGCAGACACAGCTCATTTCGCCGCTGGGGCTGGCGACGGTTCTGGCCATGCTTGCCGACGGGGCGGAAGGGACCACGGCCGCCGGCTATGCGCAAGGCCTTGGCCTGCCCGCCAACGCGGCGCTCGATACCGTTGCCGCGCAGTGGCAGGCGATGGCCGAACCGGGCGATGGGGTCGTGTTGCAGGGCGCATCGGGACTGTGGCTTGCACAGGATTTCGAGGCGCGAACCGATTACATCGACCGCCAGCAAGCTGCGCTTGGTGCTGAGCTTGCCACGGTCGATTTCGAAGATCCCGGGGTTCTGGACCAGATCAACACCTGGTTCTCGGACCAAACGGCAGGCATGATTCCCAACCTGCTGGACGATCTGTCACCCGCAACCCGTATCGTTCTGGGCAACGCGCTCTATCTCAACGCGCGCTGGCAATCAGCCTTCGATCCTGATCTGACCCGGCCGGGCATCTTCACAACCGCCGATGGAACCGAGGCAGAAGTGCAGATGATGCAGCAGGAAGGCCAGTTCCTCTACCGCGAAGCCATGGACCATCAGGCGGTCAACCTGCCCTTCGCAGATCCAGATTTCGTTATGACCCTGTATCTGCCGGCTGACGGGACGCCCCTCGCTTCATTGTCGGCACCCGGGGGCGCGCTGGCGGACACATCAGGCTTTCGGCCGCGCAAGGGCCTGGTCGAACTGCCCCGGCTCGACCTGCGAGTCGGGGGCGATCTGAGCGAGACCTTGCGCGCGATGGGCATGCTGGATGGTACGGACCACGCCGGGCTCACCGCAGAACCGCTGCTGATAGAGCGCGTCGTACAGCAGGTTGCACTCAGGCTCGATGAGACCGGCGCCGAAGCCGCCGCGGCGACCGCAGCAGTCGGGGTTCGCAGCGCGATGGAAGAAACGTTCAGTCTGCGCGCCGATAGGCCCTTTGCCATTGCAATCACCCATCTGCCCTCGTCCACCGCGCTCTTCATGGGTGTAGTCAACAGCCCCTGAACCGAGTTTCGCGACCACTCCAAGAGAAAGGGCCATTGCCATGCCCGGCCTTCGAGCCAAGATCGCCCCGCTCCTCGCCGTTTTGCTGATCCTCTCCGGCTCGGTCGGTATCGCGCAGACCTGCGCCGATCTGGAATCCCAAGGCCGCGCCGCCTTTGCCGAGGGTGACGAGGCAAGTCTGACGGCTGCGCTGGCCGACGCTTCGCGGCCCTGTCCAGCCCAAGCCAGTGTCCTGCGCCAGCTGCTGGCCGGGCTGCGCTTCAACCAGGCGCTGGCGCTGCATCAGGCCGGCGCCCCGGTGGCCGAGCAAGAGCAAGCCTTGCACCGGGTGCTCGAGGTGATGCCGCTGTGGCAGGCCCATGCGGCGCTGGGCGACATGGCTGCGGCGCGTGGCGAGCATGGCGAGGCGACGCGGCAGTATCAGGACGCGCTCGACGCCATCGCCAGCCCCTCGCTGACCCCGACCGAGCCGCCCGACGAGGTGATCGCCCGGATTTTCAGCCAGGCCCAGACCAGCCGCCTGCTGGCGCCGGATTATGTGCCGACCACGCGCAACACCCGTGGCGAGCCAGGCGGGCTGGCCGCGCCCGCGATCCGCAGCTTCGGTGTGACCCGGGTGGCGCTGCCGATCCAGTTCCACTTCGACTCGAACGAGTTCACCGAGGCCGGCGCCGCCGCCGCCGCCGATCTGGCCGATTACCTGCGCGTGCAGGGGGATGGCCCCATCACCCTGATCGGCCATGCCGATCCGGTGGGCAATGCCGAATACAACCGCCGCCTGTCGCTGCGCCGCGCCGAGGCGGTGCGCGACTATCTGGCCACACAGGGGCTGACGGTGCCGATCCGGGTCGAGGGGCGCGGCCATGACGAACCGTTCCAGCCCGCCACCGAAGCCGAACTGACCCGCGACCAGATCCACCAGATGCACCGCCGCGTCGAACTGAACCGAGACTGAGGAATATTGCCAGTGATCCGCATTCTTGCCCTGCTTGCTGCGCTGCTGCCCGCCCTGCCTGCCCTTGCCCAGTCGCGCCACGCGCTGGTAATCGGCATCGATGATTACGCGCATGTCGAGCCGCTGCAGAAGGCCGGCAACGATGCGCGCGCGATGGCCCGGGCGCTGGAGCAGGCCGGCTTCGCGGTCGATCTGCAGATCGATGTGGGCGAGGCCGCGTTGCTGGCGGCGCTGAACCGGCTCGCGCGTCGCGCCGGGCCGGGCGACGAAGTGGTGGTCTTCTTCGCCGGCCACGGGGTCGAGTTGGACGGGCAGAACTACCTGCTGCCGGCCGATGTGCCCGCCCTGGCCCCGGGCGAGGAGTTGATCATCCGCCGCCGCTCGATCCCCGTGAGCGACATCACCGACGAGCTTTCGGCCCGGCAGGTGCGCATAAGCCTGCTGATCCTCGATGCCTGCCGCGACAACCCCTTCCCGCGGCAGGGCACGCGCAGCCTGGGCGGGTCGCGCGGGCTGGCGCGGATGGAAGCGCCCGAGGGCACCTTCATCCTCTATTCCGCCGGGGCCGGCCAGGCGGCACTGGACCGGCTGTCAAATGATGACCCCGACCCGAATTCGGTTTTCACCCGGACCTTGTTGCCCAGGCTTGGCCAGCCCGGCCTGGGACTGCGCGAGGTCACCGCCGAGGTTCGATCCGAGGTTCGAAGGCTGGCGGCGTCGGTCGGCCACCCCCAGTTCCCCGCGGTCTATGACCAGCTCGATGGCGATTTCCTGCTGCTGCCTGCCGCTGCAACACTCCCCTTGGCCCCACCGCAAGACGATGCCTGCGATGCGGCGCGCCGGGACTGGGCGCTGATCGCCGATAGCGGCGTGCTCCCGGCCTATGAGCATTTCATCGCCGCGCATGATGGTTGCCCGATGCTGACTGCGCTGGCACAGGCCCGGCTGGCGGCGATTCCGGCCCCGGATGCTCAAGCGATGCCGGATGGCGGTGAGGACAGCGCGGAAGAAGCCTTGCATGCCCTGCGAGCCGAGAACGCCGCGTTGCGCGAATACCAGCGCCAGGCAGATCAGGAACTCGCCGCGCTGGAGGCCGAGCGCGACGACGACCACCGGCGGCTGGCTGTGCTCAACCGTCAGGTCGAGGCGCTGCGCGGGCAGGTTACGCAGTTGCAGGAGCTTCTGGGCGAAAGCCGCATGCGCGAGCAGGAGGCGCTGACCCGGCTGGCTGAAACAGAGACGCAGATGGGCGAAGAGCCGGATGCGGCGCAAGTGCAGCTCGACACTTTGGGCGCCGAGCTCAACGCAGCACTTGCACGCCTCGCGATGGAGCAGCGCAGCCGCGCGGATCTCGAGCACGCCGAGGCGCGCCGCCGCGACCTTGCCAGCGCCGCCGAGGCCGGCGATGGCACCGCCATGGCCACCATTGGCCTGCGCTACGCCGAGGGCCAGGACGGGGCCCAGAGCGAGCGCAACGCAGCCTATTGGCTGCTGCGCGCGGCCGTCGCGGGCGATGGCAGCTTTGTCGAGGGCCTCGATGGTGGCTGGAGCGCGGGTGTCCTGCGCGAGGCGCAACGCATCCTGCGCCATGAGGGCCATTACAGCGGGACGATTGATGGACGCTTCGGCCCGCAATCCCGCCAAGCCCTGCAACGTCTGGTCGAGGAAGGTTTCTGATGCGTATCCCTGCCCTGATTGTCGCTATGCTGTGCATGTTCCTGGCCCTGCCCGCGCTTGCCCAGTCGCGCCACGCACTGGTGGTGGGTATCGACC
>JAFIEG010000073.1 GCA_020832665.1 Pararhodobacter sp.
TTGCGGGGCATTTTGCGGCTCGCGCGCGTCGGGGGGGGGGTGGGGGCGCCAGCGCCCCACCACCACGATCAGCGACAGCGTGCCGACAACGCCGACGATCAGCATCATGGCGATGCGGCGGGCACCAATGGTGGCGTTGTGCAGCGCTCTGCGATCCTCGATAATCTCGACCTGCATCAGCGTGCTGCCATCGGACGCGGCGACATCGAAGCGCGCGCCGGCCGAAGCCGGATTTGCGTCCTGCGCAAATTCGCCGCTGCGCAGCATTTCCCGCCCGGCTCCATCGAGCAGCCGCACCGGCATGGCTAGGTGCCGGTCGAGCACGCGCAGCGCCATCGCCGGGTCGGCATGCAGTACCAGAAAACCGAGCGCCGCACGGCCATTGACTGGAACAATGGTGCTGAGCACCGGCCCGGTTTCGCCCGTCCAGCCATGCAGCAGCGGATGCAGCCGCGCGCCCGGCTCGCGCCCGGCAATGGCCTCTGGCAGTGTGACGGGCAGCGCGGGGGCGCCGGCGCCAGGCCAGTTCTGCGCGATGAGACTGCCATCGGCACGGTGCAGCCCGGCGCCAAGCAGCATCAACCCGTGATTGCCGTTGTCGGCCTGTTGCAACAGCCGCGCCAGGTGGCGGGCAAGCGCGCCTTCATCATTCATCCGCGGCTGCAACTCGCGTGCGAATTCGGCGGCGATGCGCTGCATTAGCGCTGCATGGTCCTGCCAGAGCAGGGTATCGACCGCCTGTTCGCCGGCGACAAGGCTGCGCGCGGCGCTGTATTCGGCAATGGCGCGCTCATACTGGCGAATGGTGACAAGCCCGACCGCCAGGATAACCCCGAAAACGACCGCCTGGGCCAGCGCGATCACGGCAAGTAGCGTTCGGTGCCTGCCGGCGACTGGGTTGCGCATGGTGTTCTCCCTTCACAGCAAGGGGCCGCCCCGGTGCTGCGATGACGTGCTCGCAAACCATAGCGCCCGGCAGCTTAAGGGCCGATTAAGCCGCTATGTGCGCCGCCAGCCCCGCCTATACCCGCCCCCGGGCCGATCCTCCTGTGCCCATCCCCCGAAAGCCCGTTTACCGGCACCCGCCGGACCCGACCGGATGTCGCCGTCAGAATAGTGTAGTCTCGCCGGCGGCGGGGTTGTTCGGCACCTCGCCAAGGATGGCAGGGGCGGTGAGGCCCTCGCCCGCCGCGCCCTCGACAATGCGCACGCTCGCGCGGTCCTGCACCGGCCAGTATCTTACCCGCCGCGCCAGGCGCCCACCTACATCCTGGCCCACGCAGCGAATGCCCTCGTTGCGCAGGAACCAAAGCGCGAACTCGGCATTGGCGGTGCCTATGGGGGGCAGGTTGGCCATCATGTTGGCGCCGCCATAGACGCGCGCGCGCAGCCGCTCGCGCCTGGCCCCGCGCCGCAACAGCGCGTTGATCAGAAGCTCCATCGCGTGCACGCCGTATTTCAGGCTGCCATTGCGCGCCGCACTCTCGCCCGGCAACAGGAAATGGTTCATGCCGCCGATCCCCGCCTCGCGGTCGCACAGGCAGGTGGCGATGCACGAGCCCAGCACCGTGCTGAGCACATCATCGGGGCGCTCGGACAGGCCGTATTGGCCCTGGATGACATGGATCACGCGCATCCCGTCGCGTATGGGTGAGGGAACTGCCCTCATCGCGTTTCCTCCTCGCAGCGTTTGCGCCTGGGCTCGGCCGCTGCGGCAAGAATGGCGGCCGCCATCTGCCGCGGCGGCAGGGCGCGTTCCACCGCGCCGATCTCGCTTGCCACGCGCGGCATGCCAAATACCACACAGCTGTCGCGATCCTGCGCCAGCGTGGTACCGCCGGCACGGCGGATGGCCAGCAGCCCCTCGGCGCCATCACGCCCCATGCCGGTGAGCAGCACCCCGATCACCGGCAGCGCGCAGGCGGCGGCCGAGCGAAACAGCACGTCGATCGAGGGGCGATGGCCCGAAACCGGCGGCGCCGGGCGCAGCCGGCAGCGCAGGCCCTGGCGCCCGCTGATTTCCAGATGATGATCATTGCCCGGCGCCAGCTGCACGCTGCCCGGATGCAGAAGCGCGCCGTCGCGCGCCTCGCGCACCATCGCCGGGCAGGCGCGGTTGAAGCGCGCGGCAACGCTGCCGGAAAACTCGCCGCGGATATGCTGCACGATCAGCGTAGGCGGGCATTCGGCGGGAAAGCCAGCCAGCACCGTCTCGATCGCCTCGATGCCACCGGTCGAGGCGCCGATGACCACCAGAGGCATCACCGGTGCCGGTGCAGGGCGCTGGGCCACGTCGACGGCGCCATCGGCGGTGCCCTTGCCACCCAGCCGCGCGACAATCGCCGCGATATCCATATCATCGCCAAGCGGGGCGAAGGGCGCCCCTCTCAGCTTCGCCATGTCGTCGGGCATGGCCGCGCCATAGATGCAGTAGCGCATCCGCATCGCTTCGAGCAGCGCGCGATACATCGGAAATTCCGGCCGCCGGGCCATGTCGATGCTGATCGCCACCGCGTCGGGCGCCAGCGTTTCGGTCCTGTCATAGGCTTCCATCAGCGTATGGGCAATCGTCTCTATCTCGACCGCGCCGCGCTCGGCCATCGCCTGGGCCAGGCGGCGGCCCCTGATCGGCCTTCCCTCGGCCAGCAACACTCTGCGTCCTGTCACTCATACCCCTCCCTGACGGCGCGGCCGCTTGCGGGCCACAGGAGCGGCATGTGGCGGGCGAATTGGCCGAATCGCACCCGAACGGGCGCGGGGGGCCAGTCTTGCCCGCACAGGCTAACAAATCCCTTACGCAAGGCGCACCGGAAGCGCTGCCAGGGGCTCCCGATGTTCGCCTGCTGTTCAGTCACCCTTAAGAGTTCCGCGCTACGAATCAGTCGATCGAACGGGCCGATACCGCCCGCCGCCCACGCAACAGCAAGCCGAGGCCCGCCATGCACGCCCTCAAGATCCAGACCGCAGCCGAAGCGCAGGATATCGCGCCCGGTCAGCTGACCGAATCCATCGCCGATCGCTGCCGCTTCATGGGGCTGGATGACAGCGCCCGCGCCACGCTGCGCGCGCTCGCCCCGGTGGTCGAGGCCGCACTTGGCCCGGCGCTCGACCGTTTCTATGCGCGCGTCCGCGATACCCCCGAGGCACGGCGCTTCTTTTCCGACGAAAGCCGGATCAGCATGGCCCGCTCGCGCCAGATCGAACACTGGCAGCGGCTGTTCGAGGCCGAATTCGGCAGGAATTACGCGGCAGCCGCACACCGCGTGGGCGATGTGCATGCCCGCATCGGGCTCGAGCCGCGCTGGTATATCGGCGGCTACGCGCTGATCCTCGAGTCGCTGATCGGCGAGATCGTGCAGCGGCGCCAGAAGGGCGCGGGCTTCCTGCGCCGGGGTGGGGGCGAAGCCCTTGCCGGCGAACTTGGCGTACTGGTCAAGGCCTTGCTGCTGGACATGGACACCTCGATCGCGGCCTATCTCGACAAGCTCGAAGATGCCCGCCGCCAGGCCGAATCCGAGCAGGCCTTCGCCCTGGATTCGGTCGCCGAGGCGCTGCAGCAGATCGCACGCGGCGATCTGAAGGTGACGGTCGATGCCGCGCTGGCAAAACAATCGGGCTTGGGCGATGCCCTCGGCGCGGCGGTGTCAGGGCTCAACGAGATCGTCTCGGCGGTGCGGCTGACCTCGTCGAACATCCTCACCGGCTCCAGCGAGATCGCCGACGCCGCCGACGATCTGTCACGGCGCACCGAAACCCAGGCCGCCAGCCTGGAACAGACCGCGGCTTCGGTCGATGAACTGACCCGCTCGGTGCAGGATACTGCCGAGCGCGCGCGCAAGACCAACCAGACCATCGCCACCGCCCGGGCCGACGCCGAAAAGGGCGGCGCGGTGGTCTCGCAGACGGAAAAGGCGATGGAGCAGATCGCCACCTCGTCGCGCGACATCAGCCAGATCATCGGCGTGATCGACGAGATCGCCTTTCAGACCAACCTCTTGGCGCTCAATGCCGGGGTCGAGGCGGCGCGCGCCGGTGAGGCCGGCAAGGGCTTTGCCGTCGTCGCCTCCGAGGTTCGCACGCTCGCCCAGCGCTCGGCCGAGGCGGCGCGCAACATCAAGACACTGATCGATGCCAGCTCGGAACATGTCCGCGAAGGGGTGCGCCTGGTCGGCGACACCGCCAGTTCGCTGAACCGCATCGTAGATGCTTTCGGCGATGTCAGCCAATTGATGGAAGACATGGTCTCGGCCGCCGAGACCCAGGCCAACAGCATCAGCGAGTTGAACACCGCCGTCAGCCATCTTGACGAGATGACCCAGCAAAACGCGGCCATGGTCGAACAGTCGAACGCCGCCTCCACCTCGCTCGCGCGTGAAGCCAACGAATTGTCGCGCATCGTCGAGCGTTTCCAGACCAGCGACTGAGCCGGCCTGTGGCCGCTGCATGTGCAATCAGCGGCCACGCCTGCCGCTCGCATGGTTGGCTCGGGAAACCCGAACAGGAGACCAGATCAGTGGAAGCCATGTTCACCACAAGCCGCAAGGTGCCGATGCGCTGCGCCGCCCCGGCCGGCGAGGCAGGCAGTGCCCCCGCCACCGCGCCGCGTGATCGCCATCCCTCCTGCCCTTCCAATGCAGGCGCCTTACAGCAGCCCGAATCCGGGGCGGAGCGGCAGCCCGGGATGATCGCCCTGCCCGAACGGCTCGACAGCCGCGCCGCCGGGGCGCTGGCCGAAGCGCTCCTGCCCTGTCGCGAGCAGGCGATGACTCTCGATGCCTCGGCGGTCGCTTTCGTCGGCGCCAGATGCGCCGAGTTGCTGCTCGCCGCGCGCCTGGCCTGCCGCGAACACGGCCGGACGCTAGCGATCATCGATCCCAGCGAGAGTTTCGTTGCCGGGCTGGAAGGGCTCGGGCTGGCCGAACTGGCCGCAACCGCCGATCAGGCCACAACCGGAGGGGTGCCGACATGACCCTGCGCGTGCTCGCCATCGACGATTCGCTGACCATCCGCAACCTGCTGCATGCGGCGCTGTCGGAAGCAGGTTTCGAGGTCCATTTCGCCGAGGACGGAAGCCAGGGGCTGGAGCGCCTGGAAGAGGCCGATCCGCATGTCGTCATCACCGATATCAACATGCCGGTACTCGACGGTTTCGGCTTCATCGAATCCGTGCGCCGCCAGCACCCCGACCGCCCGGTCCCCATCCTGGTGCTGACCACCGAAAGCAGCCCGGCGCTGAAGGAACGCGCGCGGCGCGCCGGCGCCACCGGCTGGATCGTCAAGCCGTTTGACGAGGCCAGGCTGATCGGCGCGATCGAGCGCGTTGCGGCACGATGAGAGAGGCAGATGCAAGATGAGCGGCAACGACCTGCGCGAGGCATTTTTTCAGGAATGCGAGGATCTGCTTGAAGCCCTGCAGGAAGGGCTGCAGCAGATCGACAGCCCCGAGCACGATCCGGAAACCGTCCATGCGGTGTTTCGCGCCGTGCATTCGATCAAGGGCGGCGCCGGCGCCTTCGGCCTCGACGCGCTGGTGCAGTTCGCACATCGGTTCGAAACGGTGCTCGACCGGCTGCGCGAAGGCGAGATCAGTGCCGATGGCCCGACGATCAAGCTCTTCTACCGCGCCGGCGATCACCTGAGCGACCTGGTCGCGATGGCCCGCAGCGGCGATGACGCCGCCGAACCCGATGGCGCGGAACTGCTTGGGGCACTCGACGAACTTGCCGGCGATGCCGAGGACGAAGACCTTTCCGATCTCAGCTTCCAGCCTATGACGCTCGATCTGGACATGATCGGCGCTCCCGATCCCGATGCGGCATGCGAGAAGGCGGGCCAGAGCGCTAGCGGGGCGGCGCGATGGCTGATCGACTTTACCCCCACCGCGGCGCTCTATGCCTCGGGCAATGACCCGGCGCTGCTGTTTCGATCCCTGGCCCAGCTGGGCGCCCTGACAGTGCATGCCGATACCAGCGGGGTCGCCCCGCTCGAGACCGCGGAACCGGGCCCGCCCGGCCTGCGCTGGCAACTCGAACTGGAAACCGATGCCGCGCTGCCCGACATCCTCGCGGTCTTCGAATTCGTCGAGGGCATGTGCGGGCTCGAGATCACCCCGGCCGCCGATTCCCTGTACGGCGAGGACGGGCCGAAACCCGCGCTGCCCGACAATGCCGCACCCGGCGAGGCGACTGCCATCGACGCGGCGAGCGCCAGCGATCCCACCGCGGCGGCGAACGACGAAACCAGCCCCCCCGCCGATGCCGGGGCCGGGGGCCCCGACGGCCATGATAGCGCGCCCCCCCCGGCAACGCCGGCAAACGTTCCCGGCAGCCCCCCGATGAATGGCCCGACAAATGGCGGCAAGGCCACAGGCGCACCGCAACCGACCATCCGCGTCAATCTCGACCGCGTCGACCGGCTGATCAATCTTGTGGGCGAGTTGGTGATCAAGGAAGCCATGCTCGCGCAATCCATCGCCCAGCTCGAGCTGCCCAATGACAGCAGCCTGCATGCCGGGCTCGACGGGCTGAAACAACTTGCCGGCGACATTCAGGAAGGGGTGATGGCGATTCGCGCCCAGCCGGTGAAGCCCATGTTCCAGCGCATGTTCCGTATCGTGCGCGAAGCGGCCGCAGCCACCGGCAAGCAGGTCCGGCTGGATGTGCAGGGCGAGCACACCGAGGTCGACAAGACGGTCATCGAAAGGCTGGTCGATCCGCTGACCCACATGATAAGGAACGCCGTCGATCACGGGCTGGAAACCCCCGAGGAGCGTCTCGGCGCCGGCAAGCCGGCCGAGGGGCGGGTCATGCTGAGCGCCGCACACCGCTCGGGGCGGGTCATGATCGAGATCTCCGATGACGGCGGCGGCGTCGATCGCGAGCGGGTGCGCGCCATCGCCGAAAGGAAGGGGCTGGTCACACCGGGCGCCGATCTCACAGCAACAGAGATCGACAACCTGCTGTTCTTGCCCGGTTTTTCATCGAAGGACCAGGTCTCCAACCTGTCCGGGCGCGGTGTCGGGCTCGATGTCGCCCGCAGCGAGATCGAAGCGCTGGGCGGGCGGGTGCTGATAACCTCCCGCGCCGGGGCCGGCACCACCTTCTCGATCAGCCTGCCGCTGACACTTGCGGTGCTGGAAGGCATGGTCGTCGAGGTCGCGGGTCAGACCCTGGTGCTGCCGATCAGTGTCATTCAGGAGACATTGCAACCCTCGAGCGTGGCCATCCACCCGCTGGGCCGCGACAGTCATGTGCTGGCCAATCGCGGCGATCTGGTGCCGCTGGTCGATCTGGGGGCAAGGCTTGGCTATCGCAGCGAACCGCCGGTGCTGGACGACCGCGTCCTGCTGATCGTGCAACTCGATAATGGCCGGCGCGGCGCGCTGGTGGTGGATCGCATCCACGATCAGCGGCAGGTGGTGATCAAGAGCCTGGAAAGGAATTACGGCCAGGTCAAGGGGGTCGCTGCAGCCACGATCCTCGGCGACGGCCGCATCGCCCTGATCATTGACCCCGACGAGGTCATCGGCGCCGGCGCCGAGCCACCGCCGGGCGACATGCCAGCGGCAGCAACGGGGTAAGCCATGAAAGACACACAGACCGAATCCACCAACCGCAACGGCGAACTGGTTGCCTTTCAGGTCTCGGGCCAGGATTTCTGCATCGACATCATGTCGGTGCGCGAAATTCGCGGCTGGACGGAAACCACCATCCTTCCGCATGCGCAGGACTACGTCAAAGGGGTCATCAACCTTCGGGGCGCCGTCGTCCCGGTGATCGATCTCTCGTCCCGGCTGGGGCTCGGGCCGACCGAGCCGGGGCCGCGCCATGTGATCATCATCACCATGATCGACGGGCGCACCGTCGGGCTGCTCGCCGATGTTGTTTCCGACATTCTCAGTGTTGCCGATGCCGCGTTGCAGCCGGTGCCCGACATCGCCTCGGAAAGCGCGCGCGCCTATGTCAGCGGCGTCATCGCCACCGATCAGGGCATGCTGCGCAAGATCGAGCTTGCCCGCCTCCTGCCGGCCAGCCGGCCGGAGGTCGCATGAACGCCCCGCGCACCGGGCCGCACCCCCTTGCCGCGGGGCCCGGCGCCATCTCTGATGGCGATTTTGCCTTGCTGGCGCGCATCGTGCGCGAGGATTCTGGCATCAACCTGACCCCGGGCAAGAAGGGGCTGGTGGTCTCGCGACTGGCGAAACGCCTGCGCCACCTGTCGCTGCCCGACATCGCCGCCTATTGCCAGTATCTGCAATCGGCGGCCGGAGCGGATGAGCGCGCCCAGCTCGTTTCCTGCCTGACAACCAATGTCACCAGCTTCTTTCGCGAGGCCCATCACTTCCGCGCGCTTCGCGACGAGGTTCTGCCGGGGCTGCTTGCCACCGCCAGAAGCGGCGGGCGTGTGCGGCTCTGGTCGGCCGGATGCTCCACCGGGCAGGAACCATACAGCCTGGCCATGACCATATTGGAAGCGATGCCCGACGCGGCGCGCCACGACATCCGCATCCTCGCCACCGATATCGACCCGCAGGTGGTGGAAAAGGCCCGCGCGGGCATCTACCCCGAGGCAGAGCTTGCGCAGCTTGGCCCCGAAAGGCTGCGCCGATGGGTCAGGACGGCCGAGGGCGCCAGGGACCAGGGCCGCATCACCGAGGCCCCGCGCGCGCTGATCTCTTTTTCCACGCTCAACCTGATCGGCCCCTGGCCGATGCGCGGGCGCTTCGATGTCATCTTCTGCCGCAATGTAGTGATCTATTTCGACGCCGAGACCCAGGCCGGCCTTTGGCATCGCTACGCCCGGCTGCTGCCCGAGGGGGGCGAGCTGTTCATCGGCCATTCCGAGAGAGTGAGCCGCGACATGCAGCCCTACTTCTCCAATGCCGGGATCACCCGCTACCGGCGCAACGCCAAGCCCCTGCCGGCACCACCGCCGGGGCCGGCGCACACAGCAAAGGAGAGAAAGCAATGAGTCTCAAGGACCAGCTTCACGTGTTGGTCGTGGATGACATGGCCGTCAGCCGCGGCCTGATCGTTCAGGCGCTGGAATGGATGGGCATCCGCAACATCGAGGTTTGCAACGACGCGAGGGAAGCCTCGACGCGGCTCTCGGCGCGACCGGTCCATCTGGTGATTTCCGATTACAACATGCCCGGCGGCAGCGGGCTGGATCTGCTCCACACGCTGCGCGCGAACAAGGTGACCCAGCGCATCGGCTTCATCCTGATCACCGGCAAGGCCGACCGCGCCGTGATCGAACGCGGGCAGAAGCTGGGCATGAACAACTACATCACCAAGCCCTTCGCCCCCGAGGCGCTGAAAACCTGCATCGAGCGCGTGGTGGGCCGGCTTTGACCCAGCCGCCCGCAACCAGACCACGCCAGACAGAGGCAGGCGGCGCGGCGCCGGCCGAGAGGCGCGCAGGCAATGCAGGTCGGTCTGACCGGGAACAGGATAAAGGCATGCAGCATGACAGGTCTCGGCGCGCAAATGCGCCGGAGGGAGCCACGCATCTCGGCACGGTGCGCGATGCGAGCAACACCGTCGGTCGCGGGCACGGCAATGTAGCACACAGCCTCGCGGCAAATGGCGATGCTGGGCTTGGCGTGCCGAAACACAGCGGTTCCGGGAATCGGGCCATCGGGAATTTCACCCGGGAATGCAGCAAAATGGAGGGGGGCGAGCCGGGGGATGAAGGCTTCCCGAGTGGCGCGCGTGGAACTGACCATCCCTCACCAGGCGAGATGACAGCGCGCATGCCGGCCGGCCTGCTCGTTGCCCGCTACGCGGCCGAGCACCGGCGGCTGGCATCGCTGACACAGGAGCTGGAGCAGATCCTGGGCGCCAGCCCCGGCCTGGCCGGGGCGATGAACAGCCAGGAACGCCGGGCGCTGCAACGGCTGGACTATCTGCGCCAGGCGCTGGGGGATCTGGCATGCTCGCTCGAGCGATTTGTTCCCGAGGGCGAAATCGACCCGGAACCCCTCACAAGCGGGCTTGCGCTGGAAGATGTCGCCCGGCGCCTTCGCCATGGCGAGGAACCCGTGGCGCGGCCGTCAAGCGATGGCATGGCGGATTTCTTCGACTGAACAAGTCGGGCCGGGAAACCGACCGGTTCGCACAAGGCGTCGGTCGATGCCGCGAGCCCGGCCACCTGATCTGGCCGCCGGCCAGAATGCACCGAACGACCGCATGCTCGGGCCGCCGGGGTCGGCGCCGGGACAAGCCACAGGAACAATCGACGGTTTCATGCCAATTCCGCCTGATCGGTTCCGGCACCCTGGCCTGCATGCCCAACCCTGCGCCAGCGACAAGAACGCCCGCAAGCCGCGCAGGTGGGTGGGCGGGAGCGCGGCTTGCGGGCGCTTCGGGCGCGTCGGCCCGTCCGGTCAGCGAAACACCCGCGCCGCCTGCACTAGGCGCTGCGCCGCGGTGAGAAAGCAAAGCGCCCCGAAGACCAGCGCCAGCGCGGGAAAATTCGCCGGGAACAGGCAGATGAGCACGAAGAAGGCGATGGTCTCGAAACCCTCCAGCAGGCCGGCGGAGAAATAGATCGATTTCTCGCCCTGCGCGCGACTTTGCATGCGCTTCTTCTCGGCCAGCGCCGCATAGCCCAGAAAGCTGGCGGCGTTGACATAGAACCCAGCCAGCAGAAAGGCGCCGGCCAGCCCGTTCGCCGACGGGTCATGCCAGACGAATGCCAACGGAATGGCGGCATAGAAGGTGAAATCGGCGACGATATCCAGATAACCGCCGAAATCGCTCGCCAATGTGGCCCGGGCCACCGCACCATCCAGCCCGTCAGCCAGGCGCGAGGCCAGAATCAGCGCCAGCCCCGCCCAGAACTGGCCATGCGCGATGAACGCTGCCGCCGCCAGCCCCAGCACCAGCCCCGAAACCGTGACCTGGTTGGCGCGCAGCCCGGCGCGAGCAAGCCGCCGCCCCATCAGGTTGAGGGGCGGGTCGATGAGCGGGCGGAGCTTGTGATCGATCATGAAACTCTCGGATGAACAAGGCAGGCGACAAACCCGCCCGAACGGGTTCGCCCCCCAACCTGCCATGGTTACCGCTGCCGAAACGTCACCTGTGCGTGTATACGCGGTTTCCGGGCGCGCGGATCACCGCCGCGCCGCCTGCAGGGGCGAACATGCCCCCGTGACGAGCCCGAAACCCGCTGGCCCGGCATCCGGCGGTACAATGAACGTCAATCGCCCGCTCCTGGATATCGCGTCATGTTGGGCGAAAGAGGCCGGTGGGCTCAGGCGCGCTCGGCATATTCGAAGGTTTCGGTGTTGACGATGATGTCCTCATCGGGCCCGACAAAGGGCGGCACCATGACCCGCACGCCATTATCGAGAATCGCGGGCTTGTAGCTGTTGGCCGCGGTCTGGCCCTTCACCACCGGTTCGGTCTCGACGACCTTGCAGGTCACCTTCTGCGGAAGCGCCATGTTGAGCGCTTCTTCGCCGTAATATTCGATGGTGACGCTCATGCCGTCCTGCAGGAAGGGCCGGCGATCGCCCAGCAGGTCGGCGGGCAGCTCGACCTGCTCGAAGCTTTCCATGTCCATCACCACCAGCATGCCGTCATTTTCGTAAAGGAATTGCTGGTCCTTCTGCTCGAGCCGCACGCGCTCGACCTTGTCTTCCGAGCGGAAGCGCTCGTTGAGCTTGCGCCCGTCGCGCAGATTTTTCATCTCGACCTGCGCGAAGGCGCCACCCTTGCCGGGCTTGACATGATTGACCTTGACCACGCCCCATAGGCCGCCGTCATGTTCAAGCACATTGCCGGGCCTGATTTCGTTACCGTTGATCTTGGGCATGGAAAACTCTTGTCAAAACGTTGCCGCGTCGCTCGCGTTTCCTATATATTGCGTGTCGCTGCCTGGCAAGCTCACGAAATCCTGAGCAAGGATACGTCCGCCATGCGATAAGAGCATGGCAGCCATGCGTTTACTCGGTAGCGAATCGGGTGCGTTCCCGGGTACAGAGGCGTTCGCCAGAATTGCAAGAGCAAGAACAAGGACGGTAAGCATGTTCGATTTCGTGGATGGCACGGCGCAAAACCACGAGCAGGGCCAGCGCGCGCGCAAGCTCTTCGCCGCCGTGGTGCTGGCAGCGCTGGATGACGCCATCGCTGACGACAAGAAATACGGCAACGGGCCGGAACAGATTGCCCGCTGGGCGCGTTCGCGCGATGGGCGTGAGGTGCTGACCTGTGCCGGCATCGACCCCAATGAGCGCGTGGTGAAGGGGCTGATGCAGTTTGTGTCCGCCGGCGTGCGCACCTCGGTTGCGCTGTCGCGCGAGGAAAGCGAGCGCCGTCAGGCCGCCGCTGCGGCAGAGGCCGAGGCCGCCTGATCGATTTCGTCGCTGCCCCGGGCACGGCATGCCAGGGCCCCGCATCAGGCGATGCGGGGCCCTGGCATTTTTTGCGTGGCGGTGCAGGCACCAGCAAGCCAGGGCCGGAACGCAGGCTTTGACACGCAGGCGCAATCCCGCAATAGTCGCCAGGGACGGCATGATCGCATGATCGGATGACTCGCCGGGGAGGGCGGCCGGATGCATGCTGACGGGAGGAGCCGCCGGCGCGCAGTGCCGGTGACCCTGATCGCTTCGAGCCACGCGCCTGGGCATGCGCCGGGCCCGGATGGTGACAACGCCGGGCCGGGTGGTCCGGCGCCCGTCGGCGCGCGCGATGCGCCCGGCGATGAAACGCAAGCCCGCGCGCGCCAGGTGGTGCTGGTCATCGAGGACGAGCCCAACATCGCCGAGGCCATCCGCTTCATCCTTTCCCGCGACGGCTGGCAGGTGCTGACCCATGGCGAAGGCCGCGACGCGCTGGCGCGGATCGAGGCGATCGCGCCGCAACTGCTCATTCTCGATGTCATGCTGCCCGGGCGCAGCGGCATTGACATATTGCAGGAACTGCGCGGCCATGAACGGTTGCGCGATCTGCCGGTGATCATGCTCACCGCAAAGGGTCAGGCAATCGACCGCGAAACCGCCCTGCGCCACGGCGCCTCGCTGTTCATGTCCAAGCCCTTTTCCAACGCCGATCTGCTGGCCGCGGCACGCCGCTTTGCCGGGTCATGAAGCGCGACGCCGGCCCCCTTTTCGTGGAACGCAAGAAATACCGCCGCCGCCGGCTGATGGATGCGGCGCGAATACTGCCGGTGGCGGGTTTCGTGCTGTTCATGCTGCCCATGCTCTGGGCGCGGGGCGAGGAAACGGGCATCGCCGGCGAGGCGATCTATCTGTTCCTTGTCTGGGCGGTGCTGATCGTGGGCGCGGCGCTCATCGCGCGCCTGCTGGGCCAGGCAGCGGTGCCCGAGGTATCACGCCCGGCGCCGGCGGCCGAGGCCCCGCCCTGGGCGACCGATCTGCCGGAAACCGGCAGCGCCGGCGGCGCGGAGCAAGGTGACGGTACCGTTGATCGCCCCCCAAACGCCCCCGGCAAAGGCAAACCCGGCGGAACGGGCAGCAGCGGCGGTGGGGCGGCGCCATGACGCTGAACCTGCTGATCTTCGCCGCGCTGGGCTATGTGATCTTTCTCTTCGTCATCGCCTCGCTGGCCGAGCAGCGCGCCGAGAAGCTGCGCGCCGAGGGGCGCCGGCCTCGGCTTTTACGCTCTCCGCTGGTCTATACGCTGTCGCTGTCGGTCTATTGCACGGCCTGGACCTTTTACGGCGCGGTCGGCTATGCGGCGCGCTCGGGGTTGGAATTCATGACCATCTATCTTGGCCCGACGCTGGTTTTCGTGGGCTGGTGGTGGCTGCTCAGAAAGCTGGTGCGGGTGGGCAAGGCGCAGCGGGTGACATCGATCGCCGACATGATCGCCTCGCGCTATGGCAAGTCGAACGCGGTGGGGGTGGTGGTCACCTCGCTGGCCGTGGCCGCGGCGACCCCCTATATCGCGCTGCAACTGCAATCGATCGCGCTTTCCTTCGAGGCATTCTCGGGCGCCACCGGCATGGCCCCGCGCCAGGTGGCGCTGTGGGTGGCGGCCGGGCTGGCGGTGTTCACCATCCTTTTCGGTACCCGCAATCTCGATGCCAACGAGCAGCACCCCGGCGTTGTCACTGCCATCGCCGTCGAGGCGGTCGTCAAGCTGGTGGCGCTGCTGGCGGTGGGCATTTTCGTGGTCTGGGGGCTGGCCGATGGCCCCGCCGACATCATGGCCCGCATCGAGGCCGCCTCGCGCCCGGAATGGGCATTGCAGCCCGGCCGCTGGGCAGGCCTGACCTTTCTTGCCGCCGTCGCCATCGTCACCCTGCCGCGCATGTTTCAGGTTCTGGTGGTGGAAAACTCGGACGAGCGCCACCTTACCGTCGCCTCCTGGGCCTTTCCGCTGTATCTGCTGCTGATGAGCCTGTTCGTGCTGCCCATTGCCGTAGTCGGGCTTGAACTGATGCCCGAGGGCATGAACCCCGATCTCTTCGTGCTTACCCTGCCGCTGGCCCAGGGGCAGGATGCGCTGGCCATGCTGGCCTTTCTGGGCGGCTTTTCGGCGGCCACCTCGATGGTGATCATCGCCACCATCGCCCTGGCGACAATGGTTTCCAACCATATCGTGGTGCCGCTGTGGCTGAGCACGCGCGCCGCCTCCACCGCCGGCACCGGTGCGCGGGCCGGCGACATGCGCGCGCTGGTGCTCAACACGCGGCGGCTGTCGATCGGCATCATTCTGGGGCTTGGCTATCTTTATTTCGTCGTCTCGGGCGGCGGCGCGGCGCTGGCGGCGATCGGGCTGATCGCCTTTGTCGGCATGGCGCAGGTGCTGCCAGCACTGGTGGGCGCGCTCTACTGGCGCGGCGCCAGCCGCGCGGGTGCGCTGGCGGGGCTGGGTATTGGCGCGCTGATGTGGCTCTACACGCTGTTTCTGCCCTCTTTCGGCGCAGATGTGTTCTTCAGCGCCGCATTGCTGGAATCAGGGCCCTTCGGCATCGGCTGGCTGCGCCCGCAGTCACTGTTCGGCGTCACCACGCTCGATCCGCTGCTGCATGCGCTGTTCTGGTCGCTGGCGCTGAACACGCTTGTCTTTGTCATTGGCTCGCTGATCAGCTTTCCCGGACCCATCGAGCGGTTGCAGGCGGCATTTTTCGTCAATGTCTTCGACATGACCGGGCGCGGCGATGGCGGAGCCGGCGCCGCTGGCTGGATCCGCCAGGGCGGCGAAAACGACAGCGAGGTCGAGGATCTGCTGGCCATGGCGCAACGCATCCTGGGCCCGGCCGAAGCGCAGGCCTTTTTTCAGGCCGAGGCCGAGACCCAGGGCAAGGGCGGCTATCTGCCCGACGCAACGCCGGGCTTTCTGGAGCGGCTCGAGCGCGAGTTGGCCGGCTCGGTGGGCACCGCCACCGCCCATGCCATGCTCGCCCAGATCACCGGCGGGCGCTTCGTCTCGGTCGAGGATCTGATGGCAGTGGCATCGGAAGCCGCGCAGATCATGGAGCATTCGGCGCAGCTGCAGGCCAAGTCGGAAGAGCTGGCGCGCACCGCCCGCCAGCTGCGCGAGGCCAACGAGATGCTGCAGAAACTGAGCGTGCAGAAGGACAGCTTCCTCAGCCAGATCAGCCACGAGCTGCGCACGCCGATGACCTCGATCCGCGCATTCTCGGAAATCATGATGGATGATCAGGGGCTTGGCCCCGAGGATCAGGTGAAATACGCGCGCATCATCCATGACGAGAGTATCCGCCTGACGCGCCTTCTTGACGATCTTCTGGATCTTTCGGTGCTCGAACACGGCCAGGTCAATCTCGATCTGCAAAAGGGCGTGCTGGCCGATCTGATCGACCGCGCGATCACCGCCTCGAACTCGGTGCTCCCCGAGCGCAACTTCACCATCCATCGCCAGCGCGACAGCGAGCAGGTCGCGCTTTTCACCGATACCGGCCGGCTAAGCCAGGTGTTCATCAACATCCTGTCGAATGCGCGCAAATACTGCGATGCGGAAAACCCCGAGATGATCATCTCGGTGCGCCGGCGCGGTGGCCGGGTGGTGGTCGATTTCATCGATAACGGCTCGGGCATTCCCAAGAAGAGCCAGGCGCTGATCTTCGAAAAGTTCTGGCGGCTCACCGACACCCATATGGCCAGCGGCGCCGGGCTGGGCCTGGCGATCTGCCGCGAGATCATGCTCAATCTCGGCGGCGAGATTTCCTATGTCCCGGGTCAGGGCGGCGCGGCATTCCGGGTCAGCTTTCCGGCGCGGATCGAGCCGAAGAACAGTGATGCGGCCGCAAGGGTGGCGGCCAGGGCAGCGAGCAGTACATGAACCGCGTGCGCGCCGGGTAGCGCGCTATCACCAGCTCATTCGCCGGCTTCGCACATCGAATGCTGCGCAACGACGACCTGCGTGTTCCACTGCGCACAGAGCCTGGCCAGCGCTTCGGGCAGCGGCTTGTCGGTGAACAGGCAATCGATATCAGCCAGCGAGGCGACATGCACCGGCGCCATGCGCTGCAGCTTGGTGTGGTCGGCCACCAGCCATGTGCGGCGCGACTGGCCGATGATGGTGCGGCTCACCCCGACCTCCTGGATATCGAAATCAAGGATGTCGCCCTCGCCATCGACCGCCGAGCAGCCGATCACCGCCAGATCGAACTTGAACTGGCGGATCGTGCTTTCCGTCAGATTGCCGATCAGCCCGCCATCGCCATGCCTGAGCGCGCCGCCAGTGACGATGACCTGGATATCGGCGCTCGATGACATGATGTTGGCGATATTCAAGTTGTTGGTGATCACCATCAGCCCGCTGCGGTGGCGCAGCGCCTCGGCCACCGCCTCTGTGGTGGTGCCGATATTGAGAAAAACCGAAGTATTTTCCGCAATTGCATCGGCGCAGGCGCGGGCCATGGCGCGCTTGGCCCCCGATTGAAGCGCCCGGCGCGCGCGATAGGCGATATTGGTGCTGCCCGAGCGCAGGATGGCACCGCCATGCACGCGCTCGAGCTTGCCCGCCTCATCAAGCTCGGCCAGGTCGCGACGGATGGTCTGCACAGTTACGTCGAAACGCTCGGCCAGCGCCTCAACCTTGACCCGCCCATCCGTCCGGGCGATTTCCAAGATTTCCCGAAGTCGAAACTCCTGGGGCATGTTCGGTCTGTCTCCAAGTTCACTACTTTGTTATCTTTGCATAACGCAACACTGGCAACCGCCAAGACCGAACGCAGCACGGAACCGGCGGATTCCTGCGTAATACTGTGCCACGCATGCAACATAATTACGCCGCCTCCATTCTTTTAGGGCACAGCTTTGGAAAAGCGCAAAAGCGCATATATTTTCAGAAAACGAATCGCGCCAGTACGAACACAACCGAAAGTCGAAAAGTGAGCAGCCACCTTCCCTCTTCAGTGATCGACGCGCCGCCCGGGCCGGATTTGGCCGATCTGCTGATCATCGGCGGCGGCGTCAATGGCTGCGGCATCGCACGCGACGCCGCCGGGCGCGGGCTGACGGTGGTGCTGGCCGAAAAGGACGATCTCGCCGCCGCCACTTCTTCGGCCTCGACCAAGTTGTTTCATGGCGGTTTGCGCTATCTGGAATATTTCGAGTTCCGCCTGGTGCGCGAGGCGCTGCGCGAGCGCGAGGTACTCTTGCGCAACATGCCCCATATCGCCTGGCCGATGCGCTTTGTCCTGCCGCGCCACGATGCCATGCGCTTCGATTCCGACACGCCCATGTCGCGCGTTCTGGGCCGCGTCATGCCCTGGATGCGCGGCCGCCGCCCCGGCTGGCTGATCCGCGCCGGGCTGTTCCTTTATGATCATATGGGCGCGCGCAAGCTTCTGCCCGCCACCGCCACGCTGCACCTGCACGGCAGCCCCGAGGGCGAACCGCTGAAACCCGAATTCGAGAAGGCTTTCGAATATTCCGACTGCTGGGTCGATGACGCGCGGCTGGTGGTGCTGAACGCGCGCGACGCGGCTGCGCGCGGGGCGCGCATACTGACGCGCACGCGGGTGATCTCGGCACGCAGCGAGAACGGAATCTGGCATGTCGAAGCCGAAGGCGCGGGCAAGACGCAGATCATCCGCGCGCGCATGATCGTCAATGCCGCCGGGCCCTGGGCCGGCGCGGTGCTGCAAGGCGCGCTGGGGCTGCTAAGCCCGGCGCGGCTGCGACTGGTGCGCGGCTCGCATATCGTCACCAACCGGCTGTTCGATCATGACAAGGCCTATTTCCTGCAAGGCAGCGACGGGCGCATCGTCTTTGCCCTGCCCTATGAGCGCGATTTCACCTTGATCGGCACCACCGATGCCGCGCATGACAGCCCCGACACGCCCGCACGCTGCACCGAGGCCGAGCGCGACTATCTGTGCGATTTCGTCTCGCGCTATTTCCGCCAGCCGGTGCGCGCGGCAGATGTGGTGTGGTCCTTCGCCGGGGTGCGCCCGCTCTATGATGACGGCGCGCGATCCGACACGGCAGCGACGCGCGACTATGTACTCAAGCTCAATCGAAGCACGGGCGCACCGGTGCTGCATGTCTTTGGCGGCAAGATCACCACCTATCGCCGGCTGGCCGAGGCGGCGCTGGCGCAGATCGCCACCGCGCTGCCGCTCAAGGGCGGGCCCTGGACGGCCGCCGCCCCCCTGCCCGGCGGCGATTTCGCGCCCGATGGCGCCGCGGCGCTGGTGGCGGATCTGCGCGCGCGCCATGAATTTCTCGGCGAGGCATGGGCCTGGCGGCTGGTACGCGCCTATGGCACCGAGGCGCGTGCCATTCTGGGCGATGCAAGCCAGGCCGAGGATCTGGGGCAGGATTTCGGCGCCACCCTGCGCGAGGCCGAGCTGCGCTGGCTGGTCGAGCGCGAGTTCGCCCGCAGCGGCGAGGATGTGCTGTGGCGGCGTTCCAAGCTGGGGCTGCGGATGGATGAGGCCCGGCGCAAGGCGGTGGCGGCGGCGGTATCGGCGCTGGTGGCGCGGCTGGAAGAGGGCGCCGCGCATCCTGGCTGAGCCCACCCGCCCCTGCCAGGCGCGGGTGGGCGGGTGTGGGGCGCATGGCGGGGGCGGGCGGGCTCAGGCGAGCGCCCGGCCACCCTGCCAGACCTCGCGCAGCGCCAGATCGGGGGCGAGATGCAGAAAATCGGCGCGCGCGCCGGGTTCCAGCCTGCCCGACGGCGCGCCGATCAGCGCCGCAGGCACGCTCGTGGCCATGGCGATGGCGCGCGCGCGCGACGCTCCGGCGCGGTGCAGATGCGCCACCGCCTGCGGCAGGCTCAGATCGGCCCCGGCCAGCGTGCCGTCTTCCAGCGTCAGCCGCCCCGGCCTGCCATTCTTGCCAGCCTTGCGGTGAATGACGCGCCCGCCAAGGGAGAATTGCACCATGTCGGTGCCCGCCGGGGCCATGGCATCGCTGACCAGAAACAGCCTGCCGGCCGGCTTGGCCCTGAGCGCCAGCCTGAGCGCGGCATCGGCGGCGTGCCAGCCATCGCTGATCAAACCGCAGGCCAGATCGTCGCAATCAAGCGCCGCGCCGGTCAGGCCCGGCGCGCGGTGCGAAAAGCCGCTCATGGCGTTGTAGAGATGCGTCACCGCGCGCGCACCCGCCGCCTGCGCGGCGCGCGCCGTGGCCTCGTCGCAATTGCTGTGGCCCAGCGCCACCACCGCCCCGGCCCGGGCCAGCGCGGCGATCTGATCAAGGCTGGCCGCCTCGGGGGCGAGGGTGATCATCAGCGCCGGCAATTCCCGCGCCGCGCGCAGGTAAAGGGCAAGATCGTCATCGCTCATCACCCGCAGCAGCGCCGGGTCATGCGCGCCGGCGCGGCGCCTGTCCAGATGCGGGCCTTCAAGATGCAGCCCGGCCAGCCCCGGTGCGCCGGTGCGATGCGCAGCGATGGCGGCCTTTATCACCGCCTCGGTGGTGGCGGGGCGGTCGCTGATCAGCGTGGGCAGGATGCTGGTGGCGCCGAGCGCGGCATGGGTGGCGCAGAGCCGGGCGATGGCGGCGGCATCCGCCCTGCCCTTTCCGATCATGGCCTCGCCGGTCACGCCCTCGCCCAGCATCGCCCCGCCGCCGCCATTGACCTGCAGATCGACAAAGCCGGGCGCGATGCCCCCGGCGCCCAGATCGACCAGCCGCGCCCCTTCGGGCAGCGGCGCGTCTGCCGGCAGCACCCCGCGAAGGCGATCGCCCTGCACCCAGAGCGCCGCGCCCTCATGTTCATATGTGCCGTCATGCAGCCATTCGGCGCGATAGACGGTGTCGCCCTGCGCAGCCATGCGCCCTGCCCTCCGCTGATTGGGACAGCATAGCCCGCCGCCACCGCGCCGCAAGCCGGTGGAAATGGCGCGTGGCAGCCTGTATCGCTGGTGCGGGAAAGGATGGCGGCAATGGTCTGGCTGGGCGTGGATATGGGCGGCAGCGCAAGCCGCTGGGTATTGGCCGGCGCCGATGGCGGCGTGCTGGCGCGCGGCAAGGCGCCGGGGGCAAGCGCGCTTCTGGCCGATGCCGTGGCCGGGCAGCGATTTGATGCGGCGCTGGCCGCCATCGCCGCGGCGCTGCCAAGCGCGCCGCAACGCGCCTGTCTGGGCCTCACCGGCGCCGGCCGCGCCCCGGGCGCCGCGCTGGTGGCGCGCTGCGCCGGCGCGCTGGGTCTGGCGCCCGGGCAGGTGGCGGTGATGAACGATATGCCGCTTGCCTGGCATGCCGCCTTTGGCGCCGATGCCGGCGCCGGGCATCTGGTGCTGGCCGGCACCGGCAGCGTGGGCATGGGGCGCGGCCCCGGCGGCGAGGCAATCATCGGCGGGCGCGGCGGGCTGATCGACGATGCCGGCTCGGCGGTGTGGATCGTGCTGCGGGCGCTGCGCGCGCTTTACCGGCGCATCGACCGCCATGGCCGGCCCCGGGGCTGCGCGCATCTGGCCGAGGCGCTTTACGCCGCCATCGGCGCGCGCGACTGGGACGGGGTGAGCACGCATGTGCATGCGCTTTCACGCGGCGAACTGGGCGCGCTGGCCCCGGCGGTGGCGAGCGCGGCGCGCGCCGGCGACGCGGTGGCGCGCGGCGTGCTGAC
>JAFIEG010000074.1 GCA_020832665.1 Pararhodobacter sp.
GAGGCCGGGGGGCTTCACGCCCCCCAGACCCCCCGTGGCGTATTTGGGGCAAGATGAAGGGGCGGGTCAGCGGTTCAGGGTGAGGGGGGCGTGGCGGTTGACATCCTTGTAGAGCAGGTAGCGGAAGGGCTCGCTCCCGCCAGCATAGCAGGCCTGCGGGCAGAAGGCGCGCAGCCAGATGAAATCGCCCGCCTCGACCTCAACCCAGTCGCGGTTGAGCCGGTAGGCGCCCTTGCCCTGCAGGATGGCAAGCCCGTGTTCCATGACATGGGTTTCCTCGAAGGGGATGGTGCCGCCGGGCTGGAAGGTGACGATGTTGACATGCATGTCGTGGCGCATATCGGCGGGGTCGATCAGGCGGGTGGTGGCCCAGCGCCCCTCGGTGTCGGGCATGGGGGTGGGGGTAATGTCCTGCTCGTTGAGGGTGAAGGCGGGTGCCGGGGCGAGGCCCGGCGCGGGCTGCCAGCGTTTGCGGATCCAGTGGAAGCGGGCGGGTTCGCTGCCTTCGGCGTGCAGGTGCCATTCGGCTTGCGGCGGGATATAGGCAAAGCCGCCGGGGGTAAGGTGGTGGGGCTGGCCGTCTATGGTGATGGCCGCCGCGCCGGCGCACAGAAACAGCGCGTGCTGGGCGCCGGCATCGTCATCGGGGTTGGTGCTGCCGCCGCCCGGGCGCACCTCCATCGCGTATTGGCTGAAGGTTTCGGCAAAGCCGCTCAGCGGGCGGGCGAGCACCCAGGCGCGGGTTCCTTCCCACCCGGGCAGCGCGCTGGCGGTGATGTCGGCGCAGCAGGCGCGGGGGATTACCGCGTAGGATTCGGTGAAGACCGCGCGCTGGGTCATCAGCGCTGATTGCGCGGGCAGGCCACCGGCGGGGAAGGCATAGGGCGCGGCGCTCATGGCAGCATGTCCTTGAGCCGAAGCTCGGCGATGCGTTCGACCTGGGCACAGGCGGTGGCGAATTCGGCCTCGCTGTCATGGGCAAGGCGTGACTGCATGGCGGCGAGGATGCCCGCCTTGTCATGATCGCGCACGGCGATGATGAAGGGAAAGCCGTGCTTTTCGACATAGGCGGTGTTGAGTTGCTCGAAGGTGCGGCGCTCGTCATCGGTGAGCGCGTCGAGCCCGGCCGAGGCCTGTTCGGCGGTGGATTCGCGGGTCAGGCGGCGGGCCTGGGCCAGCTTGCCGGCAAGATCGGGATGGGCGCGCAGCACGTCCAGCCTTTCCTCGGGCGAGGCGCGACGGAAGATGCGGGCGAGTGCGTTATGCAGCCCGGTGGCGCTGTCATGGGCGGGTCCAAGCTCGAGCTCCCAGGCGCGCTCGGCGATCCAGGGCGAGCGCTCGAAGACGCCACCGAAGCGCGCGGTGAAACCGGCGCGGTCCATCCGGCTGGGGCGCTCACGCCGGCGATGGGGGTGGTGCTTGGCCCAATGCGCGGCGATCTGCCCGCGGGTGGCGAACCACGCCCCGCCCTTCTGCGCGACATGGTCGAGAAAGCGCTTCAGCCCGGCGGCCTTGCCCGGCCTGCCCGCCAGTCGGCAATGCAGCCCCACCGACATCATGCGCCTGCCCTCTTCATGCAGCACATCATAGCTGTCGATCAGATACTGGCCGAAATCGCCCCCCGTCACCCAGCCGGGCGCGGTGGCGAAACGCATGTCGTTTGCTTCGAGCGTGTAGGGGATGACAAGCTGTTCACGTTTGCCCGCCTCGATCCAGTAGGGCAGATCGTCATCATAGGTATCGGATATCCAGTCGAAGCGCCCGGTCTCGGCGGTCAGGCGCAAGGTATTGACCGAGCAGCGCCCGGTATACCAGCCGCGCGGCGCCTCGCCGGTGACTTCTTCATGCAAGGCGATGGCGGCGGCGATCTGGCGGCGCTCCTCGTCCTCGCTCATGTCGCGGTGTTCGACCCATTTCAGCCCGTGGCTGGCGATTTCCCAGCCCGCGCCCTGCATCGCCGCCACCTGCTCGGGCGCGCGCGCCAGCGCCGTGGCGACGCCATAGATTGTCACCGGCAGCGCCCCGAGAAGCCGGTGCATCCGCCAGAAGCCCGCCCGCGCACCGTAGTCATAGATCGATTCCATGTTCCAGTGGCGCTGGCCGGGCCAGGGCTGCGCGCCGGCGATATCGGACAGGAACGCCTCGGAGTGATCATCGCCATGCAACAGGCAGTTCTCGCCGCCCTCTTCGAAATTGAGCACCAGCGAGATGGCAACGCGGGCACCGCCGGGCCAGCCGGCATCGGGGGGATGTTGCCCGTGGCCCGAAAGATTGCGGGGGTAGCGGGGGGGATGGGTCACGGCGTGAGCGTTCCTTGCGGGTTGCCTTGCAGGCCATGATAGACGACAGATCGGGACGGCATTATCAAGTTCTCGCTGAAGCTGCTTTCACCCGCTTCGCGGCTGACCGTGGCGGCGCGGCAAGGCAGGATCACCGGCAAGGAGGGCGCCATGACAGGTTTTCTGACCACCCATGTTCTGGATACGGCGCGCGGCTGCCCGGCGGCGGGGCTGAAGATCGCGCTTTTCCGGCTGGAGGGGGCGGCGCGGGTGCCGCTGGCACAGGCGGTGACCAATGCAGACGGGCGCACCGATTCGCCAATCCTGCCGGCTGGGCGTTTCGGGGCCGGGGTCTATGAGTTGGTCTTTCAAGCCGGCGATTATCTGCGTGCCACCGGGCAGGACGGTGCCGAGCCGCTGTTTCTCGATGAAGTGCCGATCCGCTTCGGCATCAGCGACGCGCAGGCGCATTACCATGTGCCGCTGTTGCTGTCGCCCTTTGGTTATTCGACCTATCGCGGCAGTTGAGCGCGCCTCGCAGCGTCTTGGCGGGGCATTCGATTCTTGCCCGCCTACTTTCCCCGCCTTAGCCTTGCGCGTGACATGCATGAGAACCTGGGCAGGGGAAGGCGATGGAACGGCTTGACGATGTGACGCAGGCGGTCGTTCTGGCGCCCGATGCGCCGGCACGGCTGCGCGCGCGGCTGGGGGTGCCCGCCGGGCGGGCGCCAAGGCTGGCCTTTCAGGCCGGGCCGGGCGATGCGGTGGGCACCTATGAGCAATGGGCCGAAGGGCGCCACGACGCACGCGTGCCGGTGCTGGCCTATTCGGCGCAGTTCTACTCTCTGGTGGCGGCGCTCGGCGCCGAAGCGCTGGTGATAACCGAAAGCGAGCACCAGCCGGCGGTGCCCGACCCGCGCTTTCGCTTTGTCTGCGTCAAGCGCGACCGTTCGGCGCGGCGGCTGGGCTGGCATCTGGCCGAACGCGATTATGCGCGCCGGCTGGCGGCGACCATCAATGACTGGGCGCCCGATGCCACCATTCTGGGCGGCGATCTCAAGCCGGGCGCCTATCACGCGGTGGCCCGGAAGGGGCGGCTGTTCCTGACCCTGCACAGCACCTTCTGGCCGATGGGAAGCCGCCCGCAGGGGCTGCGAAGCCGCGCGCGCCAATGGGCACTGGGCCGGGCGCTGGCGTGCGCTGAGGGGGCGGTATGCACCTCGGCCGAATGCGCGCGCCAGCTTGAGGTGCTTGCCGGGGGTGGCCGGCGGATCGAGGCAGAGATGCCGCAGGTGCTGGCCGCGCATCTGCACCCGCCGCGGGCGCGCGAGAGGGCAAGGCGGCTGCTCTTTCTGGGCCGGATCGAGGCCAACAAGGGTGTGTTCGATCTGCTCGAGGCCTTTGGGGCGCTGGCGCCGCGCTTTGCGGATACGCGGCTGGTGCTGGCCGGCACGGGCAGCGCCGATGATGCCCTGGCCGACGCGGTGGCCCGGCACGAGGCACGGGCGCAGATCGAGTTGGCCGGGCTGCTGGACGCCGACGGGGTGCATGAAGCGCTGGGCGAGGCCGATCTGCTGATCTGTCCCACCCGCGCCGAAGTCACCGAGGGGCTTGCGCTGGTGGTGCTCGAGGCGGCGGCGCAGGGTGTGCCCTCGGTGGCCAGTTCTGTGGTGCCCGCCGCCGAAACCGCAGGCGCGGCCTGCGTCACCTTCCCGGTCAATGATGTGCAAGCGCTCCAGACAACGCTCGCGCGGCTGATGGAAGACGACAGCGCCTATGAAGCGCTGGCACGCGAGGCGGCGGCGATACGCCCGCGCATGCTCGATCGCAGCCTGGGCTGGGGCAGTTGCCTGGGGCGGGTGCTGACCGGGTGAGGGCTGATCCGTCGCCTGATCGCTTATCGCCCGCTCAGGCGCTGGCGGCAGGGGGCTCGAGAGGGGATTCGAGTGCGCCCAGCATCGCGCGGCAATGGCCGGTGATGAAATCGGAAAACAGCTTGATCTTGGGGTCCTGCAGCCGCCGATGCGGGGTGAGAAGGCTCAGGCTCACCGGCAGCGGCGGCGTGGCGCGCGCCACGGGCACCAGCCGGCCCGCGCGCAGATGCTCGGCCACCTCGAATACCGGCTTGAGCACGATGCCGTGCCCCTTCAGCGCCCATTGCGTGAGCACATCGCCATCATCCGATTCGAACGGCCCGGTGATCTGAAAGGGGCGCGGGCCCTGCGGGGTCTGCAATGTCCAGCGGAACTCGCGCGCGCCGGGAAAGCGCAGGTTCAGGCAGTCATGCAAATCGCGCACCAGCGCCTCGCCATCCTCGGGCATGCCGCGCCGCGCGACATAGGCCGGCGCGGCGCACAAGAGCCGCGGGCATTCGGCGATCTGGCGTATCTTCAGCGTGCTGTCCTCGGGATTGCCCAGATACAGCACCACGTCCAGCCCCTCGGCGGTGATGTCGATGATGCGGTCGGACAGGCGCAGGCGCAGCTCGATCTGCGGCCACAGCGCCTTGAATTCGGGCACCTGCGGCGCCACGAAGCGGCGCCCCACCCCCAGCGGTGCGCCCACGAACAGCACGCCGCGCGGGTTCTTCGCGGCATCGGCCACCGCGGCCTCGGCCTCGTCGATGGCCTGCAGCACGCGCAGCGCGCCCTGGTAGAAAAGCCGCCCGGTTTCAGTGGGTTGCAGCCGTCTGGTGGTGCGGTTGAACAGCCGCACACCCAGATGGCGCTCAAGCTCGCCTATGCGCCCCGAGGCCACCGCCGGCGAGGTGCGTTGATCGCGCGCCGCCGCCGACATGCTGCCCAACTCATAGACGCGCACAAACATGCGCAGATTGTTGACATAGGCCATGCTTGCGGTCCTGTATCGGTGCCATTTTCAGGCCGGGCTTGAAAGTGTTCAGCGATTGTGCGGGATATCAGAGAGATCGCCGCGGGTATAGCCTTGCCGCCGATGTTCGGCCCGGGCCGCGCGCTGGGGCCGGGCGGTGGGGCTGGCGGGGGTTTCGCACCCGCGCACCCAGGCGGCGTATTTGAGGCAAGATGAAGCAGGCTGCCCGGCTGGTGGCCGCAGCCGGGGAGTAAGCGATGTTCGAACTGGCGGTGATCGGTTCCTGGGCGGAATTCGCCCTGCGCTGGCTGCATGTGATCACGGCGATCGCCTGGATCGGCTCGTCCTTTTACTTCATCGCGCTCGATCTGGGGCTGCGCAAGGCGCCAGACCTGCCCGAGGGCGCGCAGGGCGAGGAATGGCAGGTCCATGGCGGCGGCTTCTACCATATCCGCAAATTCAACGTCGCCCCGGCCGAAATGCCCGAGCATCTGACCTGGTTCAAATGGGAAAGCTACGCCACCTGGCTTTCGGGCTTCGCGCTCTTGGCGGTGATGTATTACCTCGGCGCCGAATTCTACCTGATCGACCCGCAAGTGCGCGAGCTGGCGGTGTGGCAGGCGGTGGCGATCTCGGCGGGCTCGCTGGCGCTGGGCTGGCTGGTCTATGACCGGCTGTGCAGGGTCTTTGTCGAGGCCAACCAGACCGCGCTGATGCTGGCGCTGTTCGTGGTGCTGGTGGGGCTGGCCTGGTTCTATGCGCAGGTGTTTTCGGGCAGGGCGGCGCTTTTGCATCTGGGCGCGGTCACCGCCACCATCATGTCGGCCAATGTGTTCATGGTCATCATTCCCAACCAGAAGATCGTGGTTGCCGATCTGATCGCCGGGCGCCGGCCCGATCCGCAATACGGCAAGATCGCCAAGCAGCGCTCGACGCACAACAACTACCTGACGCTGCCGGTGATCTTCCTGATGCTGTCGAACCATTACCCGCTGGCCTTTGCCACCGAGTGGAACTGGGTCATCGCCAGCCTGGTGTTCCTGATGGGGGTTTCCATCCGCCACTGGTTCAACACCCGCCATGCCCGCACCGGCAACCCGCACTGGACATGGGCGGTGACCGTGCTGATCTTCATTGCCATCATGTGGCTGTCGGTGGCACCGATGCGCGGCGCAAGCGAGGATGTCTCGGCCCTGCCGCCCTCGGCTTCGCGCTTCGTGCAGGCCGAGGGGTTTGACGAGGTGCACATGATCGTCATCGGGCGCTGCTCGATGTGCCATGCCGAGGCCCCGGCCTGGCCCGGCCTGCACTGGGCGCCGCGCGGCGTGGTGCTGGAAACCGAGGCGCAGGTGGCGCGCTCGGCGCGCGAGATCTATCTGCAATCGGCGCTCAGCCACGCCATGCCGCCGGGCAATGTGGTGTGGATGGAGGATGACGAGCGCGAAGCGATCCGCACCTGGTATCGCGCGGCGCTGGGCTCATGAGCCCCGCCGGGCATTGACCGGCCGCGCGTTCCGGGGCATTTGCAGTGCCATGCTGATCTACAAGATCTTCCGCCGGTCGGAATGGGACCAGTTCGTCGCCGCGGGCCGCAGCCTGGGCGCGCCGGTCGATCTGGCCGATGGCTATATCCATCTTTCCACCGCCGCGCAGGTGACGGGCACCGCGGCGCGCCATTTCGCAGGCGAGGGCGATCTGGTGCTGGTGGCGCTCGATGCCCGGCGGCTGGGGCCGGCGCTGCGCTGGGAGCCGGCGCGTGGCGGCGAGCTGTTTCCGCATCTCTACCGTGCGCTGGTGAGCGACGATGTCGTGTGGGACAAGTCGCTGCCGCTGGGCGTTTCGGGCCATATCTTTCCCGAGGGTGTCGTATGAATCTCCAAAGGCTGGGGCTGGCAGTCGTGCACCGGCTTGATCCGGAAACCGGGCACGCGCTGGCGCTCAAGGCGCTGCGCGCGGGGCTGGTGGGCGGCAACGGCCCTGTCAGCACGCCGCGGCTGCGGGTTCGGCTGGCCGGGCTCGACCTGCCCAACCCGCTGGGGCTGGCGGCGGGGTTCGACAAGAACGCGGTGGCGGTGGATGCGCTGTTGCGCGCGGGTTTCGGCTTTGTCGAGGCCGGCGCCGCCACGCCGCGCCCGCAGCCGGGCAACCCGCGCCCGCGGCTGTTTCGCCTGAGCGAGGATCACGCGGTGATCAACCGTTTCGGCTTCAACAATGAGGGCGCCGAAGCCATCGCCGCGCGTCTGGCGGCACGCCGGCGCGCCGGCGTGGTGGGGCTCAATCTGGGCGCCAACAAGGACAGCACTGATCGCGCCGGCGATTTCGTCCAAGTGCTGGCGCGCTGCGGGGCGCATGTCGATTTCGCCACCGTCAATGTGTCTTCGCCCAATACCGAGAAGCTGCGCGAGTTGCAGGGCGAGGCGGCGCTGCGCGCGCTCCTGGCCGGCGTCATGGCGGCGCGCGACGATCTGCCCCGGCGTGTGCCGGTCTTCCTGAAGATCGCGCCAGATCTGGAAGCGCAGGAACTGGCCGATATCGCCGGCGTGGCGCGGGAATCGGGGGTCGATGCAATCATCGCCACCAACACCACGCTTGCGCGCGATGGCTTGAAAAGTGATAGCCAAGGCGAGGCTGGCGGGCTTTCCGGGCGGCCATTGTTTGAAAAGTCCACTCGTGTACTTTCGCAACTCTCAAAGGCCAGCGCCGGGGACATGCCGCTGATCGGGGTTGGCGGGGTTGAGGACGCCGAGACCGCCTATGCCAAGATCCGCGCGGGCGCCAGCGCCGTGCAGCTTTATTCGGCGCTGGTCTATGGCGGGTTCTCGCTGGTGGGGGAAATCCTGCACGGACTCGACGAATTGCTGGCACGCGACGGTTTCGACAATGTTGCCCAGGCGGTGGGCACCGGGCGCGGAGAATGGCTGTGAGCGCGCTCGAGATCTGGCACAATCCGCGCTGCTCGAAATCGCGCGCGGCGCTCAAACTGATCGAGGAACGCGGGCTCGCGCCCTCTGTGCGGCTTTACCTGACCGACCCGCCCGAGGCTGGCGAATTGCGCGCCATGCTGGCGGCGCTGGGCCTGAAGGCGGCGGCGCTCCTGCGCCCCGAGGGCAAACCGCTCAAGGACCGCACCGAGGATGAAATCATCGCCGCCATGGCATCCGATCCCGGGCTGATCGAACGGCCGGTGGTGCGACTGGGCGAGCGCGCCGTGATCGCCCGCCCGCCCGAGGCGGTGGCGCGACTTCTGGATGCGGGGTAGCGACCGTCTTCCGCCATTGTGCGTTCGATCCGGCCCGCGCACTGACATCTCGCGCCCCTGCCGTGCCTGCCCCATCCATCTTCATTTTGCCGAGAAATACGCTGGGGGGAGTCCGCGAAGCGGACGGGGGGCAGCGCCCCCCCATGATGGGCAGTATTGCCCATCCTACAAGAGCGCCGCGATCTCGGACACGCGCTCGGCATTGTCGCGCGCAAGGCCGCCATCGGCGTTGAAGAAGCTGTTCTCGAAGCCCACCCGCGCCTTGCCGCCGGCTTCGAGCGCGGCGGCCAGGCAGGCGGTTTCGGCCGGGCCGAAGGCGCAAAGCGCCCAGTCGGCGCCTACCAGCCCCTGCGCCGTCAGCGCGTCGAGCCAGGCGCGCAGCGCCGCCGGGTCCGATGGCGGGCCGCCCTCGTAGCGGCCCAGCGCGAAAAGCAGTTGCAGGGTCGATGTCGGCACTGTGCCGGCGGCGATCTCGGTGGCCAGCCATTCGATCTCGGCGGGCTCGTAAAGGATATGCTGCACCGGCACGCCCATCTCGGCGGCGGTGTGATAGAAGCGCTGCGCGGCGGCGCGGTCGTCATCACCCAGAATTTCGCGCAGCGCCGCCGAGGCGCCCTCGGGCGTCAGCGCATCGAGAAGCGCGCGTTGCTCGGCGGGGCCGTAGCGCCCGCCGGCCTCGGTGGTGATCTGCACGGGCATCTCCGGCACCGCGCGCGCCATCTCGTCGATCAGTTCGCGATAGGCGCCGGCATCCAGCAGATGCCGGCCGCGCTCATCGCGCAGATGGGCGTGAATGCTCCCGGCGCCAGCCGCATGACAGGCCCGCGCCGTGGCAGTGATCTCGTCAAGCGTGACGGGCAGGGCGGCGTGGTCGGCCTTGCCGCGCCGGGCGCCGTTGGGGGCAACCATGATACGCGGCAATATGCTCAGCCGGCTCATCGCGGCGCCCCTGCCGGCAGGCGCGTGCCCGCCGACCAACGCGCACCCCTTGCCGCTCGCCCCTCCCGCCCACCCGCGCCCGGCAAGCGGTGCACGGCTTGCGTCATGCCGCCAGCGCCCGCTCCAGCGCGCGGGCAAGCTTGCCGGTCAGCTCGCCCACCTGGTCGGGCGACAGGATATAGGGCGGTGCCAGCAACACATGATCGCCGCGCACGCCGTCGATGGTGCCGCCCATCGGGTAGCAGATCAGCCCCTCATCCATCGCCGCCGCCTTGATCTTCGCATGCAGCTTGCGCGCCGGGTCAAACGGTTCCTTGCTCTCGCGGTCTGCCACCAGTTCCAGCCCGCGAAACAGCCCGCGGCCGCGGATGTCGCCGATATGCGGGTGCTGACTGAGCGCATCATGCAGCGCCGCGTTCAGCTCTTCGCCGCGCACGCGCACCTGCGCCAGCAGGTCGCGTTCATCGATCACGCGCAGCACCGCGCCCGCCGCCGCCGCCGCCATGGCGTGGCCCATATAAGTGTGCCCGTGCTGGAAAAAGCCCGAGCCGGCGGCGATGGCGTCATAGATGCGCGCCGAGGTCATCAGCGCGCCGATGGGCTGATAACCCGCGCCCAGCCCCTTGGCGATGGTGACCATATCGGGCGCCACGCCATCTTCCTCGCAGGCGAACATGTGCCCGGTGCGGCCCATGCCGCACATCACCTCGTCAAGGATCAGCAAAACGCCGTGCCGGTCGCAGATCTCGCGGATGCGCTTGAGATAGCCCGGCACAGCCGGCACCGCGCCCAAAGTGGCGCCGACCACCGGCTCGGCGATGAAGGCCATTACCGTTTCGGGGCCCAGCCGGGTGATTTCGGCCTCCAGCTCATCAGCCGCGCGCTGGCCGTAATCCCACTGGCTCTCGCCCTCGGCGCGATCGCGGTATTCGTAGCAGGGGGCGATATGGCAGACCTCGGTCAGGAGCGGCGCGAATTGCGCGCGCCGCCACATATTGCCGCCGGCGGCAAGCGCGCCCAGCGTGTTGCCGTGATAGCTTTGCCGCCGGGCGATCAGCCGCCGCCGCTGTGGCTGGCCGATCTCGAGGAAATATTGGCGCGCCAGCTTGATCGCCGCCTCGACCGCCTCGGAACCGCCCGAGACCGGATAGACCCGCTCGATCCCCTGCGGCGCTTTCTCCACCAGCGAATCGGCCAGCGCCTCGGCCGCATCAGAAGTGAAGAAGCCGGTATGGGCAAAGGCGATGCGATCGAGCTGATCATGCAGCGCGGCGCGCACAACCGGGTCGGAATGGCCCAGACACGACACTGCCGCCCCGCCCGAGCCATCGAGATAGCGCCTGCCTTTGCTGTCGATGATGTAACAGCCATCGCCGGCCACGGCGGTGGGCAGGGTTCCCTTGGTCGAGCGCCCGAATATATGTCCAGCCATTTTTCCTAGTCTCTGACCACATAGACCGAACAGCGCGCATGTCGCACCACGCGCGCCGCGTTCGGCCCCAGCAGGTAATCCTTAAGTTCGGGCCGGTGCGAGCCCATGATGATGGCGTCCACCCCCAGCTTGGCCGCCGCGCGCAGTATCTCGTCATAGATTGAGCCGTGCAGCACATGCGGGTGCACTTCGACACCTTCGGGCACATTGGCGTTGACCCATTCGGTGAGCGCCCCGCCCAGCGCGTGCAGCGCCTTCTTCTCGTAGTCGCGGCCGAAGAAGTTGCTGACCTGGCTCATGCCGAAATCGGGCAGCACGCAGGCGACATGCAGCACGCCGCCCTCGCCCAGCAGGGCAAGCGCCTCGTGCAGGGGTTTGCGCCAGCTTCCCTCGTCCGACAGGTCGATGGGCAAGAGGATGGTGCGCGACTGGCTCATGGTGGCGATCCTCGCTCAGAAGGCCGGTTTGGTCTGGCGGCGGCGCTGGAACAGCACGATCACGCCCAGAAGCAGCAGTGCCGGCAGGTAGAACACTTCCTTGGGCATGCGCTCGGCGCGTTGCTGCAATTCGCTCACCGTGACCGGCTCGGCGCCATAGAA
Organism: Pararhodobacter sp.; assembly: GCA_020832665.1. Lineage (GTDB taxonomy): Bacteria > Pseudomonadota > Alphaproteobacteria > Rhodobacterales > Rhodobacteraceae > Pararhodobacter. Next base: position 11,338 of record JAFIEG010000074.1, read on the forward strand.
GTCGAAGCGCGACAGATCGTCGGCGAATGACGTGCCGGGCATCGGCTCGTCGAGCGCCATGCTGTCTTCCTCGGGCATCAGCCACAGCCCGGTGGCATCGATGCGCTGGGCGGGTGGCGTGTCGTCGATGATCAGCACCAGCGTTGTCTGCGTCATGCGCCCGGTGTTGAAATCGGGGCCCTGCACCAGAAGGCGCAATTCTTCGCCCGGATCGGCGGCCTCGACCACCTGTTGCAACTCGACCGGCGGCAGGGTGGCGAATTCGGGCTGCACCCGGTTGAGCCAGAAATTCGGCACGAACATGGTGAAGGCCACCAGCAGCAGCGCCGCCGTTTCCCAGGCGCGCGAGGGGGCCAGGAAATAGCCCTGCGTGGCGGCTGCGAAGAGCAGCATGGCAAAGGTGGCGGTGACAAAGACCACGCCGGCCTCCAGCAGCCCGTTCCATGTGCCCAGGTCGATTCCGTAAAGGATAAGCGCCGGGTTGTAGATGAACAGGAAGGGCAGGGCGACGGTGCGCAGCGAGTAGAAGAAGGCAATGAAGCCGGTCTTGATGGGATCGCCGCCCGAGACGGCGGCGGCGGCAAAGCTGGCCAGCCCCACCGGTGGCGTGACATCGGCCATGATGCCGAAATAGAAGACGAAGAGATGCGCCGCGATCAGCGGCACGATCAGCCCCTCCTGCGCGCCCAGAGACACCACCACCCCGGCCATCAGCGAGGACACCACGATGTAGTTGGCGGTGGTGGGCAGCCCCAGCCCGAGGATGAGCGAGAACAGCCCCACCAGCACCAGCATGAAGAACAGATTGCCGAAGGCGAGAAACTCCACCAGCCCGGCCAGTTCGGTGCCGATGGGCGTACGGGTAACGGTGCCGACGATGATGCCGGCGGCGGCGGTGGCCACGCCGATGCCGATCATGTTGCGCGCCCCGGAAATGAGCCCGTCGGTCAGATCGCGGATGCCGCCGGCAAGCTCGGCCATGAACTGGCTGGCCTTGCCGCGCAAAAGCGCCTTGAGCGGGCGCTGGGTGGTGATGATGAGCAGCATCATGGACACCGCGTAGAAGGCCGATTTCGCCGGTGACTGGCGCTCGACCATCAGGAACCAGACGAGAATGATGATCGGCAGCAGGAAATGCAGCCCGGTGGGGAACACCTCGCGCATCTCGGGCAGCTTGATCTTTTTCGCATGCGGGTCGTCGAGTTCCAGGTCGGGGCGGCGCGCGGCGACGACGAGCGCCCCGAGATAAAGCGCCATCACCGCCGCAATCAGCAACGGCCCTGAAACGCCCGGCGCCACCTCTCGCAACACGCCGACGCCCTGCACCACGGCCCAGAACACCGCCCCGGCAACCGCGAAGCCGATGAACGCCTTGAGCAGCATGTTGAGCAGGCTCTTCGCCTCGCCCAGCGCCGGCATGTCCTTCTTGAGCGCTTCGAGATGCACGATATAGACCAGCGCGATATAGCTGATCACCGCCGGGATGAAGGCGTGCTTGATGACTTCCAGATAGGAGATGCCGACGAACTCGACCATCAGGAAGGCGGCCGCGCCCATCACCGGCGGCATGATCTGGCCGTTGACCGAGGATGACACCTCGACCGCGCCGGCCTTCTCGCTGGAAAAGCCCACGCGCTTCATCAGAGGGATGGTGAAGGTGCCGGTGGTAACCACATTGGCGATCGACGAGCCCGAGATCAGCCCGGTGGCGGCCGAGCCCACCACGGCGGCCTTGGCCGGCCCGCCGCGCAGATGGCCCAGCCCGGCAAAGGCAAGCTTGATGAAGTAGTTGCCGGCGCCGGCCTTGTCGAGCAGCGAGCCGAAGAGAACGAAGAGGAACACGAAAGCCGTGGACACCCCCAGCGGGATGCCGAAGACGCCGACATTGGTGTCATACCATTGTGTGTTGATGATGCCGTTGAACGAACGGCCCGAATGCTCGATCAGTTCGGGGATCAGCCAGCCGGTGCCGAAATAGCTGTAGGCAAGGAAAATCCCGCCCACCACCGTCAGCGCCGGCCCCAGCGCCCGGCGCGAGGCTTCCAGCAGCAGCAGCAGGCCGATGGAACCGATGATCACCTGCGGGAAGATGACATCGATCTGCCAGCCGAGGATGCTCCAGTCCACCTCCCAGCGGATCAGACGCCCCTCGCGCGCAGACATCGATATCTCACGCGAGAACCAGAAGACATAGAAGGCACAACCCGCCGCGAGCAGGGCAAGGACCCAGTCCAGCAGCGGGATGTATCGGCGCGGCGAGTTCTTGAAGGCGGGATATGCCAGAAAGGCCAGGAAGATGGCAAATGTCAGGTGGATGGGGCGGGTCTGGTCGGACCCCATGACACGCAGGAAATCGGCGCTGCCGGCAAACCAGAATTGCGGCTCGGCGATCCAGATCTGAAACAGCGACCAGCACAGTGCCACCGTGGCGATGAGGCCCGCAACGAAGCGGTTGTCGGGCGTTCGCGCGCCGGAATCGGTGCTGGAGACCAGATCCTGAAGCTCGTCATCGCTGAATTTGCGTTCGCTGCCCGATGCATCGACGGCCGATTTGCCGCCGCGTGTCTGTTCCTCGGCCATTCCCATCTCCCTGCCGGCTTTTTCGCCGTTTCTCGGTCAAGGCAAGGGCCCGCCGCACTTTGCGGCGGGCCCTGTTCAGAGGCTCCGATGCCGGCCGGGCCCTGGTTCCCCGGCCGCGGCCCGGATCAATCCATCAGGCCCGCTTCGCTGAAATAGCGCGCGGCGCCTTCATGCAGCGGAGCCGAAAGCCCGTCAGCAACCATCTCGGCAGGGTCCAGAGTGCCCAGCGCCGGGTGCAGGCCGCGGAAAGTGTCGAGGTTTTCGAAGATTGCACGCGTCACCTGATAGACGACCTCTTCGGGCACATTGGCCGAGGTCACGAAGGTGGCGCCCACACCGAAGGTGGTCACGTCCTCGTCGGTGCCACGATACATGCCGCCGGGGATGGTGGCCATGCGGTAATAATCGCGCTCTTCCACCAGCGCGCGCACGGCGTCGTTGTCCACATTCACCAGCACGGTGTCGCAGGCGGTGGTGGCTTCCTGAATCGCCCCCGAGGGGTGGCCGACGGTATAGACCATGGCGTCGATGTTGTTGTCGCACAGCGCCTGGGCCTGTTCACCGGCCTGCAACTCGGACACCACCGAGAAGGTGTCCATGTCCCAGCCCATGACTTCCATCACCACTTCCATGGTGCCGCGCTGGCCCGAGCCGGGGTTGCCGATATTCACGCGCTTGCCGGCCAGATCCTCGAAGCTGGTGATGCCTGCATCGGCACGCGCAACCACGGTGAAGGGCTCGGGGTGCAGCGAGAAGACGGCGCGCAGCTCCTCGAAGGGGCCGTCATCCTCGAAGCGCGAGGTGCCGTTATAGGCGTGGAATTGCCAGTCCGATTGCGCGACGCCGAATTCCAGTTCGCCCGAGCGCAGAGCGTTGATGTTGAAGATCGACCCGCCGGTCGATTCCACGCCGCAGCGAATGCCATGCTCGGCGCGGTCACGGTTGGCAAGGCGGCAGATGGCGCCGCCGGCAGGGTAATACACCCCGGTTACGCCGCCGGTGCCGATGGAGATGAAGGTCTGTTCGGCCTGGGCCGAGCCGGCGGCCATGAGAGCGGCGACGGCAAGGCCGGAAAGAAGCGGTTTGTTCATGAATTCCCCCTGATGGATTGTACCTTGTGATTCACAGACACAAACACACAGGCCCGGCCCTGATGCAGGGCAGAATCGCTGCGTTCGTGCCTCGTGCCCAACAGAGAAAACAAATGTATTGCCTTTGTCAATCAGGGAAACGATTGTGTTCCGTGCCCCTGCCCCGAGTTCGCGCTCATGTTCGCGCCGGGGCCGCCGCGCCGATCTTCGCCCGAAGCGCTTTGGGATGAGCAAGCGAGTGACGAAACAGCAAGCCCGGGAGACCGAAGCGACTTCAGCACCGCAAGCGGGGCGGCCCTTTGCCGATTCGGACGCGCTGAATGCGGCGCTGGCAAGGCTGGCAGAGGGGGGCGCGCCACAGCTGCGCGCGCTTGCCGGATGGCTGCTCGACCGGCCCGAGGAACTGGCTTTTCACTCCGTGCGCGGGTTGGCCGCGCGCGCCGGCACCAATGCCAACACCGTCATCCGGCTGGCGCGGGCGCTGGGTTTTGCCGGCTTCGAGCCCTGCCGCCTGGCCGCGCAACAGGCGCTTCGCGGCGATGTCATGGATTACGGCGCCCGCGCCGCAAGACTGTCGCACGAGCAGCGCGCCGGCGCGCTTGAAGAGGCGCTGCGCAACGCGGCGCTGGCCACCGCGCGGGCGGCCTTTGCGCCGGGGCTGATGCAGGCGGTGCGCGAATGCGTGCCGCTGCTCTTGTCGGCGCGCCGCGTGCATTGCGTCGGCGTGCGCTCGTGCTTCGCGCTGGCGCATTACTTCTCGTATCTCGGCGCCATCGCGCATGAAAACATCATGCCCACGCCCGCCCAACCGGGGCTGATCATGGACAGTCTTGCTCCTTGCGACGCGCGCGATGTGGTGATCGGCATCACCTTCAAGCACTATTCGGCCGAGATCGTGCGTGCGATGGCGGCGGCGCGCGAGCAGGGCGCGCGGGTGATCGCGCTCACCGACAGCCACGCCTCGCCGATCGCGCATGGGGCCAGCATTGTGCTGCGCCCGCCCATGCCGGGGCCGCACACCATGCCCAGCCAGGCCGGCGCCTTCATCGTGCTGGAAACCTTGCTGGCGCTGCTCTCGGCGCGCGATCCGGCGGCGCAGCAGGCCACAAGGCTTTTCGAGGAGCGGCTTCTGCGCATGGGTGCCTATGTGCGCAGCAATGCCCCGCAAGCCGATGAAGGCCAGCCCGGCTGAAAGCAGCGTGCTTCCTGCCAAAGCCCCCGACCACCCTTCACCTTGCATGAAATTCGCCGGGTCAGGCCGAAGCGGACGGGGCAGCGCCCCCACTCAGCCAGAGGTGCCCTTGCCCAGCGCGTCGATGGCGCTAAGCCGCGCCAGCAGCGGCGCCAGTTCATCGACCGGCAGCATGTTGGGCCCGTCCGAGGGGGCGTTGTCGGGGTCCTGATGCGTCTCGACAAACAGTGCTGCGATGCCCACCGCGCAGGCCGCGCGCGCCAGCGCCGGCACGAACTGCCGCTGCCCGGTGCTGCGATCGCCCCCGGCGCCGGGCTCCTGCACCGAATGCGTGGCATCAAAAACCACCGGCCAGCCGGTTTCGGCCATCGTAACCAGTGCGCGGAAATCATTGACCAGCCGGTTGTAGCCAAAGCTGGTGCCGCGCTCGCACAGCAGGATCGCCTCGTTGCCGGTGCTGACGATCTTGTCGGCGACGCGCGCCATGTCCCAGGGCGCCAGGAACGGCCCTTTCTTGACATGCACGGCGCGCCCGGTCGCGCCGGCGGCCAGAAGCAGATCGGTCTGGCGGCACAGAAAGGCCGGGATCTGCAGCACATCGCACACTGCTGCGGCCTCGGCGCATTGCCAGGTCTCGTGCACATCGCTCATCACCGGCAGCGCGTATTCCTCGCGCAGCCGCGCCAGCATCTCCAGCCCTGCCGCCATGCCCGGCCCGCGCGGTGTGCCCAGAGCGCTGCGATTGGCCTTGTCGAAGCTGGCCTTGAAGATCACCCGCGTGCCGGTGGGCGCGCAGGCCTCCAGTATCCGCTCGGCCAGCATGCGCGCATGCTCGAGCGATTCCAGCTGGCAAGGCCCGGCGAACAGCACCAGCGGGCGGTCATTGGCGATGGCGATATCGCCGATATGCACGGTTTTCGCCTTCGTCATGGTGCCACCCCCGTCAACGCCGCCTCGACGCGCTCTATATCGGCGGGGTTGTTGACTTCCCAGAACACCCGCCCGCGAGCGCGCACCTCGACGCAGCGCAGCGCGATGCCGTTTTCCACAAAGCGCAGCTGCTCCAGCCCCTCCAGCCGCTCCAGGGGCGCCGGCGCAAGCGCGATATAGCGCGCCAGCGCCGCCGGGCGATAGACGTAGAGCCCGAGATGGTGAAACACCGGCAGCGGTTGCGGCAGGGGCCTGCCGGGCGGCAGATGGGGCAGGATTTCCTTCGAGAAGTAAAGCGCATCGCCGCGCCGGTCGAAGACGGCAGTGGTGGCGCCGGTGCGCCCCGCCTGGCGGTCCTGGCGCATCATGGCAAGGCTGTGCGCGTCGCAGCGCAGGACCGGGGTCGCCACCTGTGCTGCCGGGTCGGCCTGCATGGCACCGCAAAGGGCGAGTACGAAATCGGGCGGGGTGAGCGGCGAATCGCCCTGCAGATTGATGACCAGTTCGGCATCAGGGTGGGTTTTCGCCACCGCCTCGGCGCAGCGCTCGGTGCCGTTGCGGCAATCGGGCGAGGTCATCACCACCTCGGCGCCAAAACCCTCGGCCTCGGCCCGGATGCGCGCATCATCGGTGGCCACCAGCACCGCGTCGATGCCGGGCACGGCTTGCGCCGCCTCCCAGGTGAGGCGGATCAGGCTCTTGCTTGCGCCGCCGGGGCCGCGCAGCAGCGCCAGCGGCTTGCCCGGAAAGCGCCTTGAGGCGTGGCGCGCCGGAATGACGATGACCCGCTTCATGGGGCAACTCGGCGCGGACGGGCCGGTTTCGGGCCGGGTTGTGCCATCGGGTGCCTTTCCTGCCGGGGCCGCCTGCGTGCTCGCGGCGATGGTGTCGCCAACTGGCAAACTCTATTGCCCCGCCCGGCGCTCGCCAAGGCATCCGCCCGGCCGCCAACTGCCACAACCAGCTTCAGGCGTCCTTGAGCACGGCGCGGGCGCGGGCGCTGTCGGCATCCATCTGTGCCACAAGCGCTTCCACCGTGTCGAATTTTTCTTCGCCGCGCAGGAAATCGACCAGTGCCACCGACAGATGCGTGTCGTATAGATCGCCCTCGAAATCGAGGATATGCACTTCCAGATTGGGCGCGTTTTCGCCGAACATCGGCCGCACGCCGAGCGAAGCCACACCATCGTAGCAGCCCGCATGCGGCCCCGACATCACCTCGACCTTCACGGCATAGACGCCGAATCGCGGCAGGTGCAGCCCGTCCAGCGCCATGTTCGCCGTCGGATAGCCCAGCATCCGCCCGCGCTTGGCGCCGTGCAGCACCGCCCCGTCTATGCGGTGGCGGTGGCCCAGCATCGCGCCCGCATCCTGCACGCGGCCTTCGCTTAGCGCGGTGCGGATCGCGGTCGAGGAGATGGCGCCGTCCTCGCCGCCGATCAGCGCCACGACGCTGACCTCGAACCCCTTCGCGGCGCCGAATTCGCGCAGCATGTCGGCATCGCCCTGGCGGCCCTTGCCGAAGCGGAAATCGGCCCCCACCACCACATGCGCCAGCCCCAGCCCGTCTGCCAAAACCTCACGGGCAAATTCCTCGGCCGACAGCCCGGCGATCTGCGCAAAGGGCAGTTCGTAAAGTCGCTCCACGCCCAGCCGGCGCAGCCGGTTCTGCCGCGCCTCGGCATTCATCAGCCGAAAGGGCGCTGCATCGGGGGCAAAGAAGGCGCGCGGATGGGGCTCGAAGGTGACGATCCCCAAAGGCATGCCTGGGCGGCGGGCATGGTCGATCACCGCCTGGTGGCCGCAATGCACGCCGTCGAAATTGCCCATCGCCGCCGACGCCCCGCGCAGCGCCGGATCGATGCCTTGCCAATGGGTTATGATATCCATCCTGCCCCGTCTGCCCCGTCTGCGCCCGTCCGGACAATCCGGGCGCGGGGCCGGCCCGCCGCCTCAGTCGAATTTGCGGCTGGGCGCCAGAACCACCGCCTCGCCCTTCAGGACGGTGGTATCGCCCACCGTGCAGCGACAATCAAGGGTAACCCGGCGCCTGGAATGGTCGATCTCGCGCACGCTCACCTCGGCCAGCACCACATCGCCGGGGCGCACGGGGGCAAGGAATTTCAGCGTCTGGCCCATATAGATGGTGCCGTGGCCGGGAAGCTGCTCGCCGATCACCGCCGAGATCAGCCCGGCGGTAAGCATGCCATGCGCGATGCGCCCCTCGAAGATGGTGTCACGGGCGTAATCGTCATCAAGATGCACCGGGTTGCGGTCGGTCGAGACCTCGGCGAACAATTCGATGTCGCGATCGGTAATCTCCTTGCGCAGCTGGCGTGCCATGCCGATCTCCAGATCCTCGATGCAGATCGTGCCGCGCGGCAGGTTGTCATGAGGGGCGCCGGGGCGGCTTGTGTCGAGCATGGCTTCATTTCCGTCTGGCTTTTCGTCCGGGGCGCCGGGCCGGCTGCCGGGTCTGGGCAGGGATGGGGCCACGGTCTGACTCGCATCATGGGTTTGTCATGTTGCGGCGCAGCATAGCGGCGGGCGCCGGGCGACGCAAGTTCTGCGTGAAACTAATTGTCACTGGATGGCAATCTGACGCAACTATGTTACGCTTCCATTGCTGCGCGTCGCCTCTGTCCGGGGCCGTTGCCCGGGCCTTGCCAGGCGCCGGAGGGCAGGGCAGAGTTCCGCCATGGGCACGCCGATCTCGACCATCCGCAACCTGGGCCCGGCAACCGAGGCCGCCTTTGCCCGCGCCGGTGTGCGCGATGCCGAGACATTGCGCGCGCTGGGCGCCGATGCCGCCTATGCGCGGCTTCTGCAGGCCGGCGAACGGGCGCATTTCATCGCCTATTATGTGCTGGTCATGGGGCTGCAGGGAAGGCCATGGAACGATTGCCAGGGCGCCGAGAAGGCGGCGCTGCGCGCGCGTTTCGATGCGCTGAAAACCGCGCATGGCGCGCAGGCGGGCAAGGGCGGGCTTGCGGGAATCGAGGCGATGCTGGATGAAATAGGGGTAATCCAGCCCGCGCCCCGGCGCAAATGACGGAGTTCGCATGCGTGCTGTCCTTGCCGCCTTGTCCGCCATCGCGCTGGGCGCCTGCGCCGCCAGCGCGCCACCCCAGGCCACGCGCGCCGTCACCGACACCACGCTTCATCGCGGCGAAACGCCTGAACTGCGCGGGCTGATTCGCGACTCGGCGGCCGAGCATGGCATCCCCGAGGCGCTCTTGCACCGCGTCATCCAGCGCGAGAGTGATTACCGCCCCGAGGCGCGAAACGGCCCCTATTGGGGGATGATGCAGATATTGCCGCAAACCGCGCGCACCATGGGCTTCAGCGGCGAGCCCGAGGCGCTGCTCGACCCGCGGGTGAACCTGCGCTATGCCGGGCGCTATTTGCGCGGCGCCTGGATGGTATCCGATGGCGACATGGACGCGGCAGTGATGTGGTATGCGCGCGGCTACTACTACGAGGCGCGCAATCGCTGCATGCTCGTGGAAACCGGGCTGGCGCAGCGCGAGGTGGCGCGGCACTGCCGGTGAGGCGAGCGGGGGGCTGTGCCGCCCCCGTCGTCATTGGTTCTCGAACCAATGGCGCCCCAATGACGCCCCCCGCGGGGGGGGGGGGGGGGGGGGGGGGG
>JAFIEG010000154.1 GCA_020832665.1 Pararhodobacter sp.
GGTCGATACCCACCACCAGTGCGTGGCGCGACTGGGCAAGCGCGGGCAGGGCCAGCAGAGGCACCAACAGGCAAGCGAATGCGAGCATGCGCGCCATCGGGCCAGACAGTGGCGGCGGGGGCAGCCGCCTGTGCCCCGAATGCTTCATCTGATCCATGACAGGACTCCCGGGCGGTTGCACATCGAGGCCATGCGGTTGAAGGCGGCGGTGAAGCCCATCAGCGAGAATTCCAGCGTCATCTGCCCCCCCGTCATCGCGTTGGGTCCGATGATGCGGATGCGCTGACCACGGCGCATGGCGCGGGAAATTGACGAATCCCACTGCGGGCCTCCTTGCCACAGGGGTGGGATCAGGCCGCCGCGTTCACCAATGCGCAGGCTGAAGCGACTGCCATCGACCTCGGCGCGAACGCGGCTTCCGGGGTCAAACGGCATTGGCCATGCCAGGTCCCAACCCATGGAACTGCCGCTTCCGTCCGGATCAACCGAGGCCCCCAGCTCGGGGATGAAGGGCATCATCGGGCTGCTGTAGCTCTGTGCTTCGGTGGCGATGCGGCAACGCCCGTCGCGGCGATAGGAGCGCCAGTCGCGATGGGTCTGCACTTCGGATTGGCCTGGCGTGTTCATCCGCTGCGGGCGGTTCGGTTCGCGCCGCAATCTCTCGACAACAGCGCGATTGGGTTCGCGGTTGCGGATAGAGATCCCGTGCTGCCCCGCATACCGGCTCAGCAACCTGGCCTCGTCCGGGGGCAGCGGGGTGCTTGCGCTGGGCAGAAAGGCGGGCATCGAATGCGTGTTCGTGGCCCGGTAAAGGGCAAGGCGCATCTGGTGCTGCTGCGCGCGGGTCAGGGTGAACTGCTGCTGGTTTTCCTCGACCTGCCGTAACCGGCTTCTGACGGCGGTCGTTTGCCGGCAGCCCTCGTATAGCCGAAGCCAGGTGCGCAGATTGCCTGCCGTGAGCAGCGTTGTTTGTTGCAGTCGGGTCCAGCTGCGTTGGGCTGCATCGCAATCGGGGCCATCCCCTGTTTGTTGTGTGGGCGAGGCCGCCGAAAGCGCCACCCGGACGGACCTTGTGCTTCCATCCGCTCGCTGTACGCGCAAATGCAGTTCCGAACGTTCAAGGCGGCGCGCCCGCTCGATTTGGGCAAGAAACTCATCTCTCGTCCGGACATTTTCGCCACCCGCAAAGATGATCACATCGCGCCGAGCCAGATCGGTGGCCGCCGCCGGCGAGCCCGGCTCGATAGCGGCAACACGCAGACCGCGCAGGCCGGAATTTGTCGTGAATGGCTCCAGTTCAAGCCCGAGGGTCGGCCCCGCTGCGGAAAGCGCCAGAGCGGTTTGGCTTTCCGCCTCGATGGCCTGCAGCCGGCTTCTGACGGCTGTCGTTTGCCGGCAGCCCTCGTACAGCCGAAGCCAGGTACGCAGATTGCCTGCCGTGAGCTGTGTTTGCTGTTGCAATCGGGTCCAGCTGCGTTGGGCTGCATCGCAATCGGGGCCATCCCCTGTTTGTTGTGTGGGCGAGGTCGCCGAAAACGCCACCCGGACGGTCCTGATGATCCCATCCGCTTGCCGAACGCGTACATTCAGCTCCGACCGGTTCAGACGGCGGGCACGTTCGAGTTGGGCGCGGAATTGAGCAACCGTCGAGACACGTTCGCCGCCCGCCGAGAAGATGAGCTCGCGCAAGGCCAGATCCGTGGCCGCCGCCGGCGAGCCGGGTTCGATCCCGGTGATACGCAGTCCGCGCAGGCCGCCCGGCGCGCCGGGCAGTCCCCTGGGGTCTGTCTCCCGCTGGAGCGAAAGCCCCAGATCCGGTGGTGCGGCAGGGGGCGCCTCGGCCGTTTCGCTGTCGGCAGCATCCGCCCCGGGGTCGGGGGCGGGCGCGACTGCAAGCGCCACCCGGACGGTCCTTGTGTTTCCATCCGCTCGACTTACGCGAAATTGCAGCACCGACTGGTTCCGGTCGCGGGCCCGGTCGACATAGGCGCGGAATTGAGCAAGCCTCTCGTCGTGCGCAGGTGTCTGCCAGACGATCAACTCGCCCACGGCCAGATCCGTGGCCGCCGCCGGCGAGCCCGGCTCGATCCCGATAATACGCAGGCCGCGCGTAGTGCCCGACTCCGTGTCCGGCCGAAGCGAAAGTCCGTGGACCGGTGCGTCGGCCTCGGCCACTTCGGCCGTTTCGCTGTCGGCCGTGTCCGGTTCGGGCTCGGGTTCGGGGGCAGGCGTGGCCTGCAGCGCTTCCAGCCGGTCCTGTGCCAGCGCGGCCAGGGCCGGGCAGACAGTGGCATAGCTGGTGGCAAACCCTTCGAGCGCCGCACGGCTGGCGCTGCTTTCGATCGCCGCCCAGACCGGCAGCGCGGCGGCGCAGGGGTCATGCAGGTCTGGCGTCGGTTCAGGCCCGGGCTCGGGCTCGGCCAGCATGGCGGCCGGGATCAGGGTGAACTCGCCATCGAGCTGGTCATAGACCGCCGGGAACTGGTTGTGGCCCACGCTG
>JAFIEG010000075.1 GCA_020832665.1 Pararhodobacter sp.
GCCATCGCCGCCAACAATCGTGTCGTCATCCGGCCCGCCGACAAGCCAGTCGTCGCGATCGCCGCCGATATTGGGATCGACAATCAACTGGTTTTCCAACTGGTTGTCCGAGCCCTGCTGCGTTTCCTCGTCCATCGATCTCTCCACACCATATCTTTTCCGGAGCTGACTCCGGCAAATCCCACACTCACCCCGACCGGCAAACAGCGGCGATGCCGCGTGCCCCACAGGCCGATCATCGGAAGAAGGCTGGTTTGTCTTGTTGGCCAGGCGGTTTCAGCGCGTGAACCTTCGCACCTGCCTGCAAGCCAGCGGGCAGTTATGGCAGCCTTCACATCGGACCACACCCCCCAACATGGCCCGAACGCACGATAGCATCGCAGAAACTGAGCCAGTTGCCAGCGGAAAATGGTTTATTCCGATCAAATCGACTTGCGACCACCCCTGCTGGAAAGGGCGGCTTGCGGCTGGTGCGCATGCGGGTGCGGCCGATCTGTTTCCGATGCGGAAACCGCAGCCCGTTATTACCGGTATGGCTCTGCAATCGTTCTCGAATTGGACCCAATCGCACCGGCGCCTGGCTGGCGTGGCGCCGGACATCGCGTTTGCGCGGCAATGATGCGCGATTGTTTTCCATCCCGCGCCCGGGTGCCGGCCAGCCATGGATTGTTCGGAAATCCGAAACCGCCCCTTTTCGGCCAACGGCGCCAAGTGATTCGCCCCGCCCGGGCGCCTGCGCCTTTCTCCGGACGGGCCGCGCACGCGTTTTCGCGCCTTCTAAAGCGGCCAGACCATCGGCAGAAGCGGCACGGCGACAGCCACCACGATCAGTTCGACCGGCAGCCCGAGGCGCCAGTAATCGCCAAAGGAGAACCCGCCCGGCCCCAGGATCAGCGTGTTGTTCTGGTGCCCGATCGGGGTAAGGAAGGCGCAGGAGGCGCCGATCGCCACCGCCATCAGGAAGGCATCGGGGGCAGCGCCCAGCGCGGCGGCGATGCCCAGCGCGATGGGGCACATCACCGCTGCGGTGGCGGCGTTGTTCATCACATCCGACAGGAACATCGTGACCACAAGCACCAGCGCCAGCGCCAGCATCGCGTGGCCCTGCGCCACCCCCTCGACCAACAACCCCGCCACCAGCGCAGCCGCGCCGGTTTCCTGCATCGCCCCGGCAACCGGGATCAGCGCCGCCAGCAGCACGATCACCGGCCAATCGATGGCGGTATAAACCTGGCGCGGCGGCACCGTGCGCAGCACCATCGAGGCCAGCACCCCCAGCGCGAAGGCCGCTGCCGCCGGCAACAGCCCCAGCGCCGCGATCGCCACCGCGCCGGCCATGATGGCGGTGGCGATCAGCGCCCGGCGGTTGTCGGGAATGCGCAGCGCGCGCTCGGCCAGCGGCACACAGCCGGTCTCGGCGGTGAATTCGGCCAGAGCATCGGCCGGGCCCTGCATGAGCAGCACATCGCCCACGCGCAGTTTCAGCGCGCGCAGCCGGCCGCTCGGGCGCTGCCCCTCGCGCGAAACCGCCAGCAGATTGAGCCCGTAACGGCTGCGCAGCGCCAGATCGGTGGCCGAAAGCCCGGCCAGGCGCGAGCCGGGCAGCACGGCAAGCTCGCGCAGCACGATATCGTCGTGGGGGCCGGCCTCGGCGTCGTCCTTTTCCTCGGCGTCGGGCGCGGCTTTCCCGCCTGCCGCATCATCGTCGGTTTCCTCCCGGGGCGTGCCCGGGCCCTCTTCCTCAAGCTTCAAGTCGAGCTTGGAAAGCGCCTCGGCCAGCGATTCGGCATCGGCTTCGAGCACCAGCACATCGCCGGCCCTGATCACCCGGTTGCCGCGCGGCGCATGCATGCGCACCTCGTTGCGCACCAGCGCCACCACCTGCGCCTGCGCCCCGGCGAGTTCATCCTCGAGCGCGCGCAGCGTCAGCCCCACGCCGCGGCTTTTTTCCTCGACGCGCACCTCGGTCAGATAGGCGGCAATCTCGAAGTCCTCGGTCCCCACTGCCTTGCGCGCCGGCACCAGACGCCAGCCGACAAGCACGACAAAGCCGATACCGGCCAGCGCCACGGCCAGCCCCACCGGGGCGAAATCAAACATGGCAAAGGCGCCATGGCCGGCAGATTCGCGAAAACCCGAGACGATCATGTTGGGCGGGGTGCCAACCAGCGTGGTCATGCCGCCAAGGATGGTGCCGAAGGCCAGCGGCATCAGAACCTGGCCCGGCGCCATGTCAAGCCGCCGGGCAAGCTGCACCGCGACCGGCATCAAGAGCGCCATGGCCCCGACATTGTTCATGAAGGCCGAGAGCCCGGCGCCCAGGCCGATAAGCGCCGCCATCGCCAAGAGCCGCCCATCGCCGCGCGGCATCACGATGCGCACCAGCACATCGACCGCGCCGCTGTCCTGCAGGCCGCGGCTGAGCACCAGCACGCAGGCCACGGTGATCACTGCCGGATGGCCGAAGCCGGCAAAGGCATCGGCGGCGGGCACGAGGCCAAGCAGCACACAGCCCATCAGCCCTGCCAGCGCCACCACATCGTGGCGCAACCGCCCCCACAGGAACAGCCCCATGACCAGCGCCAGGGTCAGCAGGATAAGGCCCTGATCGGTGGTCATCGCAAACTCCCGGCACCGCGCGACGCCCCGCGCCGCCCTGGGCGGGGCCGGACAAGGACAGCCAACGGTGATGGCGGCGATTCTGCAAGCCGATATCGCACCGGCACCATGCCGGTGCGGGAACGGGGCGGTGCGGGGCTAGGGGTGCGATGGTGGCGGCTTCCGGCGCTGGTGCCCGAGGTCGGACTCGAACCGACACGCTGTTGCCAGCGGGGGATTTTGAATCCCCTGCGTCTACCATTCCGCCACTCGGGCGCCGGGAAGCCACGAGTGCGGCTTAGCGCGCGCGCATGGCGCGGTCAACCGGCCTGAGGCGTTGGCACCGGGCGGGCGCGGCAGATAGTCGAATGCGGTTCCAATCGAGGCGCGCTTGCTGTAGCCCGTATGCCGGCTGAAGGCGATGGGCAGGCCGGGCGTATGGCAGACGGGCAGGCATTTTCGGGGCAAGTTTTTTCGGGGCGGGCATGATCAGGGCGCTTTACGACTGGACGATCGCGCTGGCCGCCCATCCGCGCGCGCTCTGGGCGCTGGCTTTCGTGGCCTTCATCGAGGCTTCGGTCTTTCCCGTCCCGCCCGATGTGCTGATGATCGCCATGATCATCGCCGCGCCACAGCGCGCCTTTCTCATCGCCGGCGTGGCCACCTCAGCCTCGGTCGCTGGCGGATTGGCGGGCTATGCCATCGGCTGGGGGCTTTACGACACGCTGGGCCGGCCGGTGCTGGAATTCTACGGCAAGACCGCGTATTTCGACGACTTCGCCCAGCGCTACAACGAATGGGGCGCCTGGGCGGTGCTGATCGCCGGGGTGACGCCCTTTCCCTACAAGGTGATCACCATACTGTCAGGGGCAACGGCGCTGAATATCTGGGTGTTCATGCTTGCCAGCCTGATTGCCCGCGCGCTACGATTCTACCTGGTCGCCGCGCTGTTGTGGCGGTTCGGCCCGCCGATCCGCACCTTCATCGAAAAGCGGCTCGGGCTGATTTTCACGCTGTTCCTGGCGCTGCTGCTGGGTGGCTTCATCCTGGTGAGGTATCTGTGAGGGACTGGTCGCTGGCATTCCTGGCAGGCATGGGCTCGGCGGTGCTGCTGGCCGGGGCGCTGTATTTCGAGCTGGTGATGGGGCTTTTGCCCTGCGAGCTGTGCCTGTGGCAGCGCTGGCCGCATGGCGCCGCCGTGGCGCTGGGGGTGCTGGTCTGGGCGGCACCGCTGGCGCCGGTTTTCCTGGCCGGGGCAGCGGCGGCGGCCACCTCGGGGGTGATCGGCGTCTATCACACCGGGGTCGAGCGTGGCTGGTTCGAGGGGCCGGCAGCGTGCTCGGGCGGCATCGATGTCGGCCGGCTGAGTGCCGAGGAATTGCTTGATCGTATCCTCGCCGCGCCGGTGGTGCGCTGCGACGAGGTGCCGTGGGAGATGCTGGGCCTGTCCATGGCCAGTTGGAACGCCGTGGCCTCCTTCGGGCTGGCGGGGCTGTGGCTGGTGGCGATGCGCCGGCGGTGACGTCAACGATTGCTTAACAGCTTTTGTTCTACTAAAGTTCGCGTGACTTGATGCGCGAGGGCGGCTAGATGTTGGATATGGGAACGACAGCAGCGCATGATCTGGCCGGGTTTCTGGGCGATGACCGTTTCGGCACGGTCATGGCCGATCCGCCTTGGCGATTCACCAACCGCACCGGCAAGGTTGCGCCCGAGCACAAGCGTTTGGCACGCTATCCCACCATGACGCTGGACGAGATCTGTGCCCTGCCGGTATCCGACCATCTGAAGGACAGCGCGCATTGCTACCTTTGGGTGCCCAACGCCCTGCTGCCGGACGGGCTACAGGTGTTGTCAAGCTGGGGATTCGAATACAAGTCGAACATTGTCTGGCACAAGGTACGCAAGGACGGCGGGTCCGACGGGCGCGGCGTGGGGTTCTATTTCCGCAACGTGACCGAGTTGCTTCTCTTCGGCGTTCGCGGAAAGAATGCCCGCACACTCGCCGCGGGACGGCGTCAGGTAAACATGATCGAAAGCCGCAAGCGCGAGCATTCACGCAAGCCCGATGAACAGTATGCACTGATCGAAAGCTGCTCATGGGGGCCGTATCTGGAACTTTTCGGGCGCGGCTTGCGTGAGGGCTGGACGGTCTGGGGGAATCAGGCCGATGCCGACTACAAGCCGGGCTGGAAGACCTACAGTTACAATTCGGGCATGGCGGCGGAGTGATGAATGGCCGACGCATCGCTGATGCCGTCTTTGACGATGACCATCTGGCCTATCGAATCTTCGATGAGGATCTTTCCCGGCGCTACAGCCTGAAAAGCTACAGGAGCGCGGCCGCAATCCTTGAGCAGCGCGCGCCGAATGAACTCGCTACAATCCTGCAGGTGCTGCGCGAATTCACGATCTCGACAACGGAAATCCGGTCCCCCGGCGGCAACAGGATGCAAGCCACGGCCAGATTCGGCGAATTGGCGGCAAGGGCCGGTTTCCATACCGAGGTGCGTATCGAGGCCGACCTGCTGATCAAGCTTCGTGCCGGAAAGGGTGACAAGGCGCCCGAGATCGACCGGATCCTGCGCGAAGACTACATCCACAACCACATGATCGATTTCTGGCGCGGCCGCGTCGCATTCGATTACGAATGGAACAGCAAGGATCAGACATACGATCGAGACCTCTATGCGTTCCGCAGCTTCTTCGAGGCCGGGGTCATCGATGTCGGCGTCATCGTAACCCGGGAATTGCCGGGCGAATTCTTCAAATCGCTCGGCAATTGTCTTGACAGGGACGGGCGCGAAACCGGCGAGACTGTCGCGGCGAAGTTCGGGGCAAGCACCACCGGAACGCACAAGCTGATCAGCCGAATCGGCGCAGGGCGCAGCGGTGGATGCCCTGTGCTTGCGGTCGGCATCCTGCCCGGAAACATCACTCCCGACTAGGCTCGTTGATCACCCGCAACCGCAGCTCGCGCAGCTGTTCGTTCGAGGGTTCGGAGGGCGCGCCCATCATCAGATCCTCGGCGCGCTGGGTCATGGGGAACATGATCACCTCGCGGATATTCGTCGTGCCCGCCAGCAGCATCACGATACGGTCGATCCCCGCCGCACAGCCGCCATGCGGGGGCGCGCCGTAGCGGAACGCCTTGACCATGCCGCCAAAGCGCTTTTCCACCTCGTCATGGCCATAACCGGCCAGCTCGAATGCCTTGAACATCACGTCCAGCCGGTGGTTGCGGATCGCGCCGGAGAGGATTTCATAGCCATTGCAGGCAAGGTCATATTGCCAGCCCTTCACCGCGAGCGGATCGCCCGAAAGCGCCTCGATCCCGCCCTGGGGCATGGAGAACGGGTTGTGGCTGAAATCGATCGCGCCGGTCTCGGCGTCCTTCTCATACATCGGGAAATCGACGATCCAGGCAAAGCGGAAGCTGTCGGTCTCGCTCAGGCCCAGCTCGCGCCCGATTTCCACGCGCGCCTTGGCCGCCACCGGCTCGAAGCTTTCAGGCTTGCCGCCAAGGAAAAACGCCGCATCGCCCGCCTTCAGCCCCAGTTGCTGGCGGATCGCCTCGGTACGCTCGGGGCCGATATTCTTGGCGATGGGGCCGGCGCCGACCGTCTGGCCGTCCTCATCGCGCCAGAAGATATACCCCATCCCCGGCAGCCCCTCGCGCTGGGCGAAGGTGTTCATGCGGTCGCAAAAGGCGCGGCTGCCGCCGGTGGGGGCGGGGATGGCGCGCACCTCGGTCCCCTCGTTTTCAAGCAGTTTCGCGAAGATCTTGAAGCCGGAACCGCGGAAATGCTCGCTCGCCTGTTGCATCTCGATGGGACAGCGCAGGTCGGGCTTGTCGGTGCCGTATTTCGCCATCGCCTCGGCGAAGGGAATGCGCGGCCAGTTGCCCGCCACCTTGCGGCCTTGGGCGAATTCCTCGAACACGCCCGCCACCACCGGCTCCATCGCCGCGAACACGTCTTCCTGCTCGACAAAGCTCATCTCCACATCGAGCTGGTAGAAATCGGTGGGCGAGCGGTCGGCGCGCGGGTCTTCGTCGCGAAAGCAGGGTGCGATCTGGAAATAGCGGTCGAACCCGGCCACCATGATCAGCTGCTTGAACTGCTGCGGCGCCTGCGGCAACGCGTAGAAGCGGCCCGGATGCAGCCGCGAGGGCACCAGGAAATCGCGCGCGCCTTCGGGGGATGAGGCGGTGATGATGGGCGTCTGGAACTCGGTGAAGCTGGCATCCCACATGCGGTCGCGAAACGCCTTCACCACACGCGAGCGCAACATCATGTTGGCGTGCAGCGTCTCGCGGCGCAGATCGAGAAAGCGATAGGTCAGGCGCGTTTCCTCGGGGTAATCGGGCTCGCCGAACACCGGCAGCGGCAATTCCTCGGCGCGCCCCAGAACGCGCAACTGGCGCACATAGATCTCGATCTCGCCGGTGGGAATCTTCGCGTTCACAAGTTCGGGCGCGCGCGCCTTGACCTCGCCATCTATGGAAATCACCCATTCCGCGCGCAGCGCCTCCATCTCGGCGAATGCCGGGCTGTCGCTGTCGGCCAGTATCTGGGTGATGCCGTAATGGTCGCGCAGATCGATGAACAGCACGCCGCCATGATCGCGCACCCGGTGCACCCAGCCGGCCAGGCGCACATTCTGGCCAACATGCGCGGCGGAAAGATCGGCGCAGGTATGGCTGCGGTAGGGGTTCATCGCGGGCTCCGTTCGTTTGGCCGGGTCGGTTAGGGGTTGTTCAGCGCGCGATACACCCCGCCTGCGATGTGAAGTCAAGCCCGGCGGTTGTTGCAGATCCTTGCCGCGCGCCCCGGCATGGGCGAAGCTGCCCTGTCGCGCCCGGCAGCATGACCGCCAAATGGCGACGGGCAAGGGCGACAAGGAGAATGCGGCTGATGGGTGTGTTGAACGAGATCGTGTTCCATGCCGTTTTCAGCGCTGTCGGCGCCCTGATCCTGGCACTTCCCGGCGCGCTGGTACTGTGCTGGGCGGTGCGGCTGACGGCAGGCTTCCGCCCGCGCTATCTTCGGACATGGCTGGCCACCTGGCTGGGCTATCTGGCCTCGATAGCGGCGAGCACGGCTGCCATGCTGGGCGCCTATCTCATCGGGCACGGCATCGGCGCCACCAGGGCCGGGGTCGATGGCTTGCTGGCCTGGCTATTGCTGCCGGTGCTGGGCGTCGGTTTCGTGCTGCAGGCCATCATCATCAACGCCATGCTGAAACCGCAAGCCGACGGGCGGATGGGGCTGGGCCCGGCGCTGCTTGCCAATCTGGTGCATGTGGCGGCAATCGGCGCGTTCATGCTGGCGCTGTTTCTTTGGGATTTCATGGCCAGAGGCTGAGCGTAGCCCCTTGCCCGTCGCGTGCCCGTCGCGTGCCCGACGGGTGCCTGTCTTGCGGGCAGCGGGTTACAGCTCGCCCGCGCCAAAGAACACGCCGTCGGACAGAACCTGCTCGACCGTGGCCCGGCGCACCATCTTCTCGCCCAGCGCATAAGCATAGGTCAGCGAAAGGTCGCAAAGCTGGTTGATCAGCCGCGGCGTGCCGCCGGTGGCCTGGTGGATCAGCGTCGCCGCCTGCCGGCTGAAGATGTCGGGCCGCCCGCCGGCCTTTTTCAGCCGCTCGGCGATATAGCCGCCGACCCCGGCCAGATCGAGCTTCCCGAGGTGATAGCTGGCGGCGACACGCTGCGCGAACTGGGCCAGGTCGGGCTGGAGCACCCTTTCGCGCAGCTCGGGCTGGCCTGAGAGCAGCAGTTGCAGCACCTCATCGCGCCCGGCATTGATGTTGGTGAGCATGCGCAGATCCTCCAGCGCCACGCGATCGAGGTTCTGCGCCTCGTCGATGATCACCAGCACCCGCCTGCCCTGGCGATGCTCGCCGATCAGGTAGCGCTGCAGCGCGTCGAACTGCACGGCACTGTCGGCGCCCTCGGGCAGCGCGACCTCGAGCGCGGCGCAGACCCGGCGCAAAATGTCGTTCACCCCGGGGCGCGCATTCGATATCACGCCGGTGACGATTTCCTCGCCCAGCCCGCCGATGAAATAGTGCAGCAGCGTCGTCTTGCCGGCGCCGATCTCGCCGGTGAGCAACGTGATGGGGGCGCGCGTGTCGAGCCCGTATTCCAGCATCGCCAGCGCGCCGCGATGCGCGGGCGACCAGAAAAGGAACTCCGGATCCGGCGCAAGCGTGAAAGGCCGCTCCTGCAGCCCGAAATGCGCCAGGTAGTTTTGTTGTTCCCTGCTCATGGCTCTTCCGGTTACGCGATGCCTGCGCCGGCCGGCACGCGGCGGTGTGACCCGCTTCTGCTACAGCGCGAATTTGACGACAATAACGAATAATCTTGTCGCATTCGCGGCAGGGCGCGCCCTGATGGGGCATCGTACGGATCTTTCCCGGGCGCAACACGGTGCCTTGACCCGGGTCGCGATTCTGCCCCGCGCGCGCCTGCGGCGCTGCTCCTGCCCTGGGGAGTGTTTCCGATCTGCAAACATTTTATGCTTCAAGCACCAAATCGTTGCGCAATGCAACGATACCAAGTCGCAAAACGCAAGTTCCCGAATGGGAAACGGTTTTTTTCTTCCGGCCCGGCCCGAAAACACCATCAATTTGTTTTAAGTCTGGCTCGAATGCGTCTAAATAGTGTCAGATAAAGCACCAGCCGTGGTTTTGGGGAGCCAAGGGCAGGTGCACGGGTTCAAGGGTTCAGTGTGCTGCCATGTCACTTCAAAGCCGCATGAAGCTGCGGCAGCGAACCGTTCGGAACGGCCAATCGGTCGCGGTAGCTGCCACAGCGGATGAGTTTATTCTGCCAGCCCAGCGATCAGCCCGTTCGGGTTTCTGGCGCTCGAATAACCGCTTTCCGATCACGCGCTCTCATTCCGGCCTTCTGCCCGCATCACCCTGCTCGCTGCAGGCCACGCGCACTTTCTACGCAAGGCGCCTGAAGCGGGGGATCGATTTCACCGGCGCGCTGGTGGCGATCTTTCTTGCCTTGCCGGTGCTGCTCATGCTGCTGGTGGCGCTCTGGTTCGAAGGAGGCAAACCCATCTTCAGCCAGGTGCGGCTGGGCCGGGGCGGCAGGCTTTTTCGCATGTACAAGCTGCGCAGCATGGTGCCGGGTGCCGAGGCGAAACTGGCCGAGCATCTGGCCGCCAACCCGGCTGCGGCGGCGGAATGGGCGGTCAGGCAGAAGCTGCGCAACGACCCGCGCATCACGCCACTGGGCTGGATGATCCGCAAGACCTCGCTCGACGAGTTGCCGCAGCTGTTCAATGTGCTCAAGGGCGACATGAGCCTGATCGGCCCGCGCCCGATGCTGCCCGACCAACTGCCGCTCTATCTGCACCCCTCGGCCTATCTGGCGGTGCGGCCGGGGTTGAGCGGGCTGTGGCAGGTGACCGCGCGCAACGACGAATCCTTCGAAATCCGTGCCGAGCTGGACAAGCGCTATGTCGAGCGGCTCTCGCCCTGGCTGGAGGCGCGCATCGCCTTCGCAACGCTGCGCGCGGTGCTGCGCGGCACCGGCCACTGAAAGCCGCCGCACCCTCTTGCCTGCCGGGCCGGCAACTGTCATGGCTGCGCCATGAACCGAGGTTTCAGCCCCGCGCCCGACCGTCCCGCCCCCGTGGTGCTGGGCATCGTCGGCATCTGCACGCTTCTTGAACTGGCGCTCACCCTGGCCGGCACGCCAACGCTGGGCGGCGACGGGCTGCGGCGCACGGCGCTGATCTACGGCGCCTTCTGGCCCCGAGTCATCGACAGCTGGGCGCCCGCATGGCCCGGCCAGCCGGCGGCGATGTTCTTCACCTATGCCTTCTTGCATGGCGGGGTGATGCATCTTCTGTTCAACATGCTGATCCTGGTGCATCTGAGCCGCGAGACGGTGGCACGGGTGGGTCAGCAGGGTTTCGTTCTGTTCTACCTGCTCACCGCCGCCGGCGGGGCGCTGGGCTTCTGGCTGCTGTCCACGGCGCCGGGGCCGATGGTGGGCGCCTCGGGCGCGGTGTTCGGCCTGTTCGGCGCCACGCAATACTGGGATTACCAGCGCCGCCGCGCCGCCGGCGCCTCGCTGCGCCCGTTCTGGAACCTGCTGATCGGGCTGATCCTGATGAATGTGGCGCTGTTCGCGCTGTTTGGCGGCTATCTGGCCTGGCAGGCGCATCTGGGCGGCTATGTTGCCGGTTTTGTGATCGCCCGCATCGTCACCCCCACCCTGCGGCACCGCCGGCGCGATTTCCATTGACTCGGGCGGCACTCGCGGCTTGCAATTATGTGAAAGCTGGGCCCAGTATGATATGATCAAATTCTGACGGAGCCGCCGTGCCCCCGATGCCCGACGCCACCGCCGCCCCTGCGCGCACCGACAGCGCCAAATGCGACACCCCCACCCCGGTGATCGCCCTGCGCGGGCTGCACAAGGCCTATGGCCCGCTCGAGGTGCTCAAGGGCATCGACATCACCGCCCTGCCCGGCCAGGTGATCGCGCTCATCGGCTCTTCAGGCTCGGGCAAATCGACGCTGCTGCGCTGCTGCAACCTGCTGGAAGACAGCCAGCAGGGCGAGATCATCTTCGACGGCGAACCGGTGCGCTGGAAGGGAAAGGACGCGCAGCGCCAGCCCGCCGACCGCGCCCAGGTGGCGCGTATCCGCACCAACCTGTCGATGGTCTTCCAGAGCTTCAACCTGTGGGCGCATATGACGGTGCTGCAAAACGTCATGGAAGCGCCGTTGACCGTGCTGCGCCAGCCGCGCGCCGAGGTCGAGGCGCGCGCGCGGGCGCTGCTTGAAAAGGTGGGCATTGCCGACAAGGCCGATGTCTATCCGGCGCAAATGTCAGGCGGGCAACAGCAGCGCGCCGCCATCGCCCGCGCGCTGTGCATGCAGCCGCGCGCGCTTTTGTTCGACGAGCCCACCTCGGCGCTGGACCCGGAACTGGAACAGGAGGTGGTGCGCGTGATCAAGGCGCTGGCGCTGGAAGGGCGCACCATGCTCATCGTCACCCATGACATGCGCCTGGCCGCCGATGTATCGGACCACGTCGTCTTCCTGCATCAGGGGCTGATCGAGGAGCAGGGCCCGCCCGAGGCGCTGTTCGGCGCGCCGCGTTCCACAAGGCTGCGCCAGTTCCTGCGCGCCACGCAACCCGAATGACATAATCGCATCAACAACCACCAACCATCCAACAAGGAGGATTACCATGAAGAAAATCACCCTAGCCGCCGTCGCACTGGCCTTTTCGGCCTCGGCCGCGCTTGCCCAGGACGTGGTCCGCATGGGCACCGAGGGCGCCTATCCGCCCTTCAACTTCATCAATGACGACAACGAGCTGGAAGGCTTCGAGATCGATCTCGGCAACGAGATGTGCGCCCGTGCGAACCTGAGCTGCGAATGGGTCATCAACGACTGGGACACGATCATCCCCAATCTGGTAGCCGGCAACTATGACACCATCATCGCCGGCATGAGCATCACCGAGGCGCGCTCGGAGGTGATCTCGTTCACCCAGAACTACAAGGAGCCCGACCCCTCGCGCTACGCCGCGCTCATCGGCACCGACGCTTCGGTGATCGACAGCGGCGTGATCGCCACGCAATCGAACACCGTGCAGGCGGGCTATGTCGCCGAAACCGATGCCGATCTGATCGAATTCCCCACCCCTGACGAAACAATCGCCGCGGTGCGCGCCGGCGAGGCCGATGCGGTGCTCGCCGATGGCGACTTCCTGCGCCCGATCGTCGAGGAATCGAGCGATCTGGAGTTCATCGGCGAGCCGATGCATATCGGCGGCGGCGTCGGCATGGGGGTGCGCCAGTCGGATGTCGAGCTGCGCGAGACTTTCGATGCGGTGATCACCGAAATGAAGGAAGACGGCTCGCTCAACGAGTTGCTCATCCGCTGGTTCGGCGAGGATACGCCCACCTTCTGATCCGCAACCGGGCGGGGGGGCAGCGCACCGCGCCCCGCCGCCTGACCGGAATACGCGATGTTCCAGTTCTGCGCTGACCCCGCCACCCTGCCTGACTGGCAGTGGTTCGCCTGCTACCTGACGACCGGCACGCATCTGGCGTTCTACCGCTCGTTCCTGGTGGTGATGGCGCTTCTGGCCGTGGTCGCGCCGCTGGCGCTGGGCATGGGGCTTCTCGGCGCGCTGGCGCTGCGCGCGCGGCTTTTTCCGGTCAACATGCTCGGGCGCGGCTATGTCAACCTCGTGCGCGGCGTGCCCGATATCGTCTTCTTCCTCTTCGTGCCCATCGCGCTGGGCCAGGGCATCGAATGGGTGCTGCACCATATCCACTGCCCCGACTGGGATCAGCCGATCCGCCAGGGCAATGATTTCATCGTCTGCCGCGAGGCCAAGATGCCCCCTGTCGGCGCCTCGGCCTGGGCGCGCAACATCTATGCCTTCTCCATGGCCGCCATCGCCTTCGCGCTGGTCTTCGGAGCGTTTGTGGCCAACACGCTTTACGGCGCCATGCAGGCGGTGCCGCGCGCGCAGGTGGAAACCGCCGAAGCCTACGGCATGACCCGCGCGCAGGCCTTCCGCCGCGTCGTCATGCCGCAAATGTGGATATTCGCGCTGCCGGGGCTGTCCAACATCTGGCAGATCCTCATCAAGTCAACGCCGCTTCTGTTCCTGCTCGGCATCCAGGACGCGGTCTACTGGGCGCGCGAGCTGGGCGGGGCGAAGACCTCGCTTTACACCTACCCCCACCCCGACTGGCGGGTGTGGTATTTCCTGGCGCTGCTCGTCTTCTACCTGATGCTCACCTGGAGCAGCGAAAAGGGTTTCGGCGCGCTCACCGCGCGGCTCTCGCGCGGGCAAGCCACGGCCGAGGGCGACCGCCAGCGAAAGGCCGCCGCATGAGTGCCCCCGCCATCTGCCGCATCACCCGCAACGCGCTTTTCCATATTGCTCTCAATACTCCGGGGGGAGTCCGCGAAGCGGACGGGGGGCAACGCCCCCCTGCGCCCGCCCTTCAGCAATGCCGCCACCCCCAACCACAGGCCCGGCCATGAGAAGCTGCACCGAAAGCTTTCAGGGTTACATCCTGCGTTCGCTGGGGCGCGAGCATGGCGAGCGGCTTTTGCCGCGCGGGCTCGACATCACCTTCTGCGACCAGCTCTTCCTCATCGGCTCGGGGCTTATCTGGAACATCTATTTCGCCGCGCTGGCCATCCTCTTCGGCTTCTTCCTCGCCACCGGCGTGGCGCTGGCGAAATTCTCGGCCAACCCCTGGCTCAGCCGCCCCGCCGGCGCCTTCATCTTCTTCTTTCGCGGCTCGCCGCTCTTCATCCAGTTCTTCTTCTTCTACTCGGCCTTCGTGTTGCTGCCGCGCAGCGGCATCGACATCCCGCTGGGCTTCATCACGCTGACGGTCAACACCTCGGCACTGACCACGGCGCAGGTGGGCGGGTTGTTCGTGCTTATCCTCAACACCACCGCCTATTCGGCCGAGCTGTTCTTCGGTGCCCTGCGCGCCATCCCGAGGGGCGATATCGAGGCCGCCGATGCCTTTGGCATGACCGGCTTCACCAGGTTCCGCCGCGTGGTCTGGCCCAGCATGCTGCGGCTGGCCTGGCCCAGCTACACCAACGAGGCCATCTTCCTTACCCATTCCACCACGCTGGTGTTTCTCTCGGCCTTTCCCGCCCGCCAGCAATCAGGCGAGGCCTTCTATTACGCGCGCTATTTCGTCGATCAGACCTTCAACCCCTTCGTGGCCTATCCGCTGGTGGCGGCCTATTTCATCGTGCTGACGCTGGCCATCATCGGCCTGTTCGGGCTGGTCAACATGCGCCTGAACCGCCATCTTCCGCGCGAGCGCCGCCTGCGCATCCGTTTTCGTCCCCAATATGTCAGGTAAGTCATGATCCCCATGCGCGACTGGATTCGCCATCACCCCGATGTCCGCACCATCCGCGTTGCCGCGGCCGATCTCAACGGCCAGGCGCGCGGCAAGCGCATGCCGGTGCGCTTTGCCGAAAAGCTGGTGCGCGAGGGCACCCGCTTTCCCTATTCGGCGCTCAATCTCGATATCTGGGGCGAGGATATCGAGGACAGCCCGCTGGTGTTCGAGACCGGCGATGCCGATGGCGTGCTCAAGCCCACCGATCGCGGCTTCATGCCCATGCCCTGGCTCGAGGCGCCTACGGCGCTCTTGCCAATCTGGATGTTCCACGAGGACGGCACGCCTTTCGAGGGCGACCCGCGCCACGCACTGGCGCGCGTGCTTGATCGTTTCCACGCGCGTGGGCTCAGACCGGTCTGCGCCACCGAGCTGGAATTCTACCTGATCGACGATTCGGGGCGCGAGCTGCGCGTGCCGGCAAGCCCGCGCTCGGGCAAGCGCCGGCCCGGTGCCGACACGCTGGCGCTGCGCGCGCTCGATGCCTTCGACCAGTTCTTCACCGATCTCTACGATGCCTGCGAGGCAATGGATATCGACGCCGACACTGCCATTTCCGAAGCCGGCATCGGCCAGTTCGAGATCAACCTTCTGCATTCCGACGACGTGCTGAAGGTGGCCGATGATACCTGGCTGTTCAAGCTCCTGGTCAAGGGGCTGGCGCGCAAATACGGCTTCGCCGCCAGCTTCATGGCCAAGCCCTACCCCGACTGGCCCGGCAACGGCATGCACATGCATTTCTCGATGAGTGATACGGAAGGGCGCAACCTGTTCGACAATGGCGGGCCGGAGGGCAGCGCGCTGTTGAAACACGCCATCGCCGGCTGCCTGGCGGCGATGCCCGACACCATGCTGCTGCTGGCACCGCATGCCAACAGCTATGAGCGCATGGTGCCCGGCGCGCATGCGCCTACCGGCATTGCCTGGTCATACGAGAACCGCACCGCGGCGCTGCGTATCCCCTCGGGCAGCCACAAGGCGCGGCGCATCGAGCACCGCGTGGCCGGCGGCGACATCAACCCCTATCTGATGATGGCCGGCGTGCTGGGCTCGGCGCTGATCGGCATCGAGGACGAGTTGGTGCCGCCGCCGCCGATCAGCGGCAACGCCTATGATCTTGACCTGCCGCAACTGCCCTCCAGCTGGGCCGAGGCGATCGAGAGTTTCGAAAAGAGCGAGGCGATGGCGCGAGTGTTTCCCGCGCAACTGATCGACAATCTGTTGCGCACCAAGCGCCAGGAGCTGCGCTACATGGCCGAACTGTCCGCCGAAGAGGTGCTCGATCTTTATCTCGATACGGTCTGACGCAGGTTTGGGAAGGGGGAACCGGAAGGCTCGGGCGGCACCCCCGCCGTTCCCCTTGCCAGCCGTTCCCCTTGCCAGCCGGCCTGCCGCCGTGCTAGTTTTTGATCAAATTCAAGAGACACTTCATGCATATCGGCATCCTGCAAACCGGCGAAGCCCCCGAGCCACTGCGCGCGGGCGGCGATTATCCGGATTTCTTCATCCGCTTGCTGGCCGATGAGGGCTTCACCTTCACCACCTGGCGCGTGCTCGAGGGCGATTTCCCGCCCGATGTGAGCACCTGCGACGGCTGGCTGATCACCGGCTCGCGTTTTGGCGCCTATGAGGGCCACGCCTTTATCCCCCCGCTGGAAGATTTCATCCGCCGCGCGCTGGCCGCGCGCGTGCCGGTGGCGGGCATCTGCTTTGGCCACCAGATCATGGCGCAGGCGCTGGGCGGCAAGGTGGAGAAATACCCAGGCGGCTGGTCGGTGGGCCCCACCGAATACGATTTCGAGGGCGAGCGCATCACGCTGAATGCCTGGCACCAGGACCAGGTCACCACCCCGCCCCCGGCCGCGCGCACCGTCGCCGAGAGTGATTTCTGCGCCCATGCCGCGCTCGCCTATGACGGGCCCGGTGGCCAGCCACTGGGCTATTCGGTGCAGGCGCATCCCGAATTCGACGATGATTTTCTCGCCGGGCTCATCGATGCGCGCGGGCGCGGGCTGGTGCCCGATGCGGTGCTCGACAGCGCGCGCGCGCGGCTGGGCCAGCCGCTTGACAGCAAGCACATCGCGGCACGCATCGCCGAATTCTTCCGGGCCGCCAGGGCCTGATCCACGCAAGAGGCACCCCATGTCCGACTGGACCGACAAAATCCCGCAGGCGGCGCGCGAGTATATCGCCAATCGCCGCCCCGACGAGGTCGAATGCATCGTCCCCGATCTGGCCGGGGTGGCGCGCGGCAAGGCCATGCCGGCGGCAAAATTCGGCCAGCAGGAAAAGTTCTACCTGCCCGATTCGATCTTTTTGCAAACCATCACCGGCGACTGGGCCAAGGTGCCCGATCAGGTCTATACCGAGCCCGACATGATCTTGCGGCCCGATTTCGCCACCACCACCGCCGCGCCCTGGACGGCGGATGTCACGCTGCAGGTCATCCATGACGTGACCGACCAGGAGGGCCAGCCGGTGCCGATTGCCCCGCGCAACGTGCTCAAGCGCGTGCTGGCGCTTTACCAGGCCCGCGGCTGGACCCCGGTGGTGGCCCCCGAGATGGAATTCTACCTGGTGGCGCGCAACACCGACCCGGCAAAGCCGATCGAGCCGCCGATGGGCCGCTCGGGCCGGCCGGCGGCAGCGCGGCAGGCCTATTCGCTCTCGGCGGTCGATGAATACGGCCCCGTCATCGACGATATCTACGATTTCGCCGAGGCCCAGGGGCTGGAGATCAACGGCATCCTGCAGGAAGGCGGCGCCGGGCAGATCGAGATCAACCTCAACCACGGCGACCCGGTGCGCATGGCCGACGAGGTGTTCTATTTCAAGCGGCTGATCCGCGAGGCGGCGCTCAGGCAGGATTGCTACGCCACCTTCATGGCCAAGCCCATCGAGGGCGAGCCCGGCTCGGCCATGCATGTGCACCAATCGGTGATCGACAGCGCCACCGGGCAGAACATCTTCTCCGCCGCCGATGGCTCGGTCACGCCGGAGTTTTATCACTGCATCGGCGGCTTGCAGAAATACCTGCCCGCGGTGATCGCCATCCTGGCGCCCTATGTGAATTCCTATCGCCGCTACGTGCCTGATTTCGCCGCCCCCATCAATCTGGAATGGGGCCGCGACAACCGCACCACCGGCATTCGCGTGCCGGTCTCCAGCCCGGCCTCGCGACGGGTGGAAAACCGCCTGGCGGGGATGGATTGCAACCCCTATCTGGGCATCGCCGCCAGCCTCGCCTGCGGTTATCTGGGCATGATCGAGAAGATCGACCCGCGCCCCGAATACAAGGGCGACGCCTATGTCGCCGAGGATGAATTGCCGCTGACGCTGGGCGACGCGCTCGATCTGCTGGAAGAATGCGCGCCGGTGCGCGAAGTGCTGGGCGAGCGTTTCTGCACCGTCTATGAATGCGTCAAGCGGATGGAATACAAGGAATTCCTGCAGGTAATCAGCCCCTGGGAGCGCGAGCATCTGCTGCTCAATGTCTGATCACGCCGCCCGAAAACAGACCCCGAAACCGGACCTTGCCATGCCCCTCACCATCCTTGGCCTGAAGAATTGCGACAATTGCCGCAAGGCGCGCAAGGCGCTGCCCGATGCCGCTTTTCGCGACCTTCGCGAGGCGCCGCTGAACGCAGGCGAGATCACGCAGCTGCTGCAGGCTTTCGGCGAGCCGCTGATCAACCGGGCATCAACCACCTGGCGCGGCCTGGACGAGGCCGCGCGCGGCGCCAGCCCTGCGGAACTGCTGGCCACTTACCCGGCCCTGATGAAGCGCCCCGTCATCCTTGGCGGCGATGACGGGCCGCTTCTGGGCTGGAACGCATCGACGCGCGGCGCGCTCGGGCAGACATGAGCGCGCGGCCGGCGGTATGCCGTCAGGCCGCGCGCACTGTCCGGGATCGATTTCAGATGAGCTTGAGATCGTCCGCCGAAGCGCGCCCGTCGCGCCCGGCCTGCATCTCGTAGCTGACCTTCTGGTTGTCGTTCAGCCCCTTCAGCCCGGCGCGTTCCACCGCCGAGATATGCACGAACACATCCTTGCCCCCGTCATCGGGCGCGATGAACCCGTAACCCTTGGTCGCATTGAACCACTTCACGGTCCCCGTCGGCATTGTAACTTCCTTCCCTCTCAGTCTCCCGCCGGCGCGATTGCCGGCAAGCCGTGCGCCCAGGTCTTTCGTTCGACAGGGCCGCCGGAAAGCAAGGCTGTCGCCGGAAAGTCTGTTGCCACTAAAAAACTCTGCCATGTTTGGGCACAAAATCAAGCGCCTTGAGACCGTGGCGCGCTCGTTCCACAACGACGGCACCCCGGGCGGGGCCGGGTGCAAAGCCTTGACTTGGGCGTTGACTTTCGCGCGCGCAGGCCCCATGTGAGGCCGGTCACCGCCCCGCTGCCGCGTGAGCAGCCGGCGCCGCCCGCAGGGCCGGGCGCAAGGGGGGGCGGCGCCGCGCCGGCAAGGCGCGCAACCAGAGTTCCCGATATCACGCGTGGGGGCTTGTGCGGTACGATCCGCACGCCCGAAACCCCAACCCGCCCCCCAGGCGGCCCTAGGCGCGCGTTGCGCCGATTCCGCACGTAGTTATTCAGGCCGCGCCACAAACCGCGCCGCCGAAAGGAAGAAGATGACCGATTTCGACATGCTCGGGCTGAACCCGGGCCTCATGGCCGCCATTGCCCGCATGGGCCTCAACGAGCCGACCCCGATCCAGGCGCGGGCCATCCCGCCGGCGATGGAGGGGCGCGATATCATGGGCCTGGCGCAGACCGGCACCGGCAAGACGCTGGCCTTTGGCCTGCCGCTGCTGCACCGGCTTGAAAGCGGCGCCCGCCCGGCGCGCGGCGAGGTGCGCGCGCTGATCCTGGCGCCCACCCGCGAGCTTGTCTCGCAGATCGCCGACAGTCTGCGCGTGGTCGCGCAGGGCGGGCGGCTGGGCATTGTCACCGTGGTTGGCGGCGCCTCGCTGGGCCGCCAGGCCGAGCGGCTGTCGCGCGGCACCGATGTGCTGGTGGCCACGCCGGGCCGGCTGATCGACCTGCTGGAGCGGCGCGCGCTGTCGCTGGGCGAGACCCGCATGCTGGTGCTCGACGAGGCCGACCAGATGCTGGACATGGGCTTCATCCACGCCCTGCGCCGCATCGCGCGCCACCTGCCGGCCGAACGTCAGACGATGCTCTTTTCGGCCACCATGCCGAAAGAGATGGGCGAGATCGCCGAGACCTATCTGCGCCAGCCGGTGCGGGTGCAGGTCAACACTTCGGGCCAGACCGTCGATCGCGTCGAGCAGGCGGTGCATTTCGTGGCGCAGGGAGACAAGGCCGCGCTGCTGGCCGAGTATCTGGGCAAGCACACCGAGGAAAGCGCGCTGGTCTTCGCGCGCACCAAGCATGGCGCCGAGAAGCTGATGAAGCTGCTGGTCAGCTGGGGCTTCGCCGCCGGCTCGATCCACGGCAACAAGAGCCAGGGCCAGCGCGAGCGCACGCTCAAGGCGTTTCGCGATGGCGAGTTGAAGGTGCTGGTGGCCACCGATGTGGCCGCGCGCGGCATCGACATTCCGCTGGTGGCGCATGTCTATAATTTCGAACTGCCGAATGTGGCGGAAAACTATGTCCACCGCATCGGGCGTACGGCACGCGCCGGGCGCGCGGGGCAGGCGATGGCGTTCTGCGCGCCCGCCGAGATGGCCGATCTGCGTGCCATCGAGGCGCTGATCCGCCAGCCGATTGCCGTGGCCGGCGGTACGCCCTGGCCCTCAAGCCTGGCCGACGAGGCCCGCGCCAAGGCGCGCAAACAGACCGGCGGGCGCGGCGGGCAAGGCGGCCGTGTCGGCGGGGCTGGCGCGAAGCCGGCCTCACGCGCACCGCGCGCCGCGCAGCCGCGCG
>JAFIEG010000076.1 GCA_020832665.1 Pararhodobacter sp.
GGATGCCGTCATCTCGGCCAGGTTCATGCCCATTTCCGAGTTGTACGAGGTGGAAAAGGCCCATTTGCCCTCGTAATCGGCATCGACGTTGTCGAGATTGCCCGAAACCATCACCTGCCACGCGATTTCCATCGTGTCGCCGTCGATGGCGGTGAAGAAGTTCACATATTGCGAGGGATCATCCAGCACCGAACCGTCATTGACCATCGGGCCCTCATCCTCGCCATTGGCAAAGACATAGCCGGTGCGCGGCCATTTCTGCGGGCGCAGACCGTGGATCGCCTTGGCGTTGGGGATTTCCACGATCTTGTCGCATTTCATGATGTCGCAGCGCACCCGCGCCACGCGGGTATTGGCCTTGTCGTTCATGAACAGGAAGCGGCCGTCATAGGTGCCCTCGTTGAAGGACATGTGCACATGGTGCAAATCGCCATTGTCATGCACGCGCTTGCCGTTGGCCGCGAGGAAATCGCGGGTCTGCGGCAGCATGTTCTCGGTCATGATGCGGATCGATTCGTTGGTCTGCCCCCAGCCGGTGGCCGAGCAGCGGTTGAACACCGGTATCCGCATCAGCTCGCGCATCGAGGGAACGCCGAGAATGCGCATCTCGCCGGTCTGGCCCGAGGACCAGAAACCGTAATATTCGTCCAGTTGGCCCGGCTCGACATGCGCATCGGCTACCGAGGCGCCGGCGGATCCTGTCGAGGCGGCGGTGGCAAGCCCGGCGGCGCCGCCCAGAAGCCCCAGCCGCGCGGCGGTGCCCGCGGCGCCGGCACCCATCAGTGCTGCACCTCCTGCCGTCGCGCCCAGAAGGCCGCGGCGGCTGATGCCTTTCTTGTTGATCTTGTCAGACATGGTCTGTCTCCTTGGTTGCAGGTTTGGTCTTGGTCGCCCGGTCCAGCGCCTCGGCAGGGCGCTGCGTTCCGCCAGCAACGGCTGCACGCCGCTTGAGCTGCCGGATCACGACCGGGCATTTGGTTTCCGACTGGTAGAGAACCTGGCAATTCATGCAGTTGAGGCACTCATTGGGGTTGATCTCGCCGGTCGGGTGGATGGCTTGCACGAAGCATTCATTGGCGCAGGTCTGGCAGGGGCTGCCGCATTCGCGGTAACGCTTGAGCCAGTCGAACATGCGCATGCGTGCGGGTATCGCCAGCGCCGCGCCCAGCGGGCACAGGTAGCGGCAATAGAAGCGCTCGATGAAAAGCCCGATGAACAACAGCACCAGCACGAAGGCCAGGAAGGGCCAGGCGCGGTCGAATCTCAGCACAATGGCGGTCTTGAAGGGCTCGACCTCGTTGAGCGAGCTTGCCCAGGGCACGGCCGCCAGCGTGGCAGCGAACATCGCCAGGAAGATGATGTATTTCACCGGCCACAGCCGCTCATGCAGCCCCCAGGGCAGGCGCAGCTGCGGCACGCGGAAGAACCGCGCGATCTGGTTGGTCAGTTCCTGCAGCGCGCCGAAGGGGCACAGCCAGCCGCAATAGGCGC
This sequence comes from Pararhodobacter sp., assembly GCA_020832665.1. Classification (GTDB taxonomy): domain Bacteria; phylum Pseudomonadota; class Alphaproteobacteria; order Rhodobacterales; family Rhodobacteraceae; genus Pararhodobacter. The sequence goes on from JAFIEG010000076.1 coordinate 1,492, forward strand.
CCCGGCCCCAGAAGATCAGCGCGGCCGCCACCGCCCACCACAGGATGAAGGTCAGCGGGTCCAGCATGAAGGCCTGCCAGCTGAAGCCCTCGCGCAACGTTTCCACCAGCGCCAGCACATTCACCACGCTGAGCTGCGCCGCCGCGTACCAGCCCAGGAAGAACAGCGTGAAGGTCAGGAACCCCATGCGAAACCAGTAGGTGGCGCGTGCCGAGCGGGTGAGGAACATCTGGAAGAAGAAGGCCCCGGTAAGCACCGTCAGCATCAGCACCAGCCCGGCAATCTCGATACGCCGCTCCCACCAGATGCGCTCGATCAGCGCCATCTGTGCGGCGCGTTCCTCTTCTGCGTCTTGCGCCGACTGGCCGGCCGCATGCGCCACCGGGCGCGCGATCTCGCGCAGGAAATGCGCCGGCGGCTGATAGCCCAGCTCGAAGGTGGTGAAGACCCGCTCAAGCGCCGCCACATCGCGATGCACCAGCAGTTGCAGCCGCCAGGGTTGCGTGGGGTCAAAGCCGGCATCGGCGGGGATGCGGAACAGATCCATTTCCTGAAAGCGCGGCGTGCCCTCGGCGGCCAGCCGACCCAGCCGGCGGTGATCGCGGTCACGAAAGCGGATCGACTGCTCGCCCTGGATCAGCACGATCCGGTCGAACACGCCGCCGCGCACATAGCCCGAGCCCTTGAAGGAATACATCCCGCGCCCGGCCACCATGATGGCGTGCTCGCCCTCTTCAAGCCAGTTTTCCAGATTGACATATTCGCGCTCGCCCAGCAGCGTCTGGCCGATGGCCGGAATGCTGGCGAGGCCGGCATACATGTCGATGAAACGCGTCTCGTCGGGCTCGTTGATCGGCCGGCGTGCGGCGCGCTCGTCTTCAAGCCGGGCGAAGGCGGCGTTGACCTGCCCCACCTCGAGCGAGAGCCGCCCCAGGCTGCCATCGCTGGCCAGCCCGAACCAGTCGCCGGCAGCGCGCGCGTCAGGATCGAGCGCGAAGCGCGGGCCGGTATCGGCCGGCGGCGGCGCCAGACCACCCAGCCCAAGCCCCCGCGCCACACGAATGCCCGAGCGGATGATCGAATCGTCGATCACCATTATGGTGACGGTGACGCCCGAGATGATGCTCAACTCGCCGACCGCGCCGCCGGCGCGCACCACCTCGGCCAGATCGCGCCCGACATGGCCCTGCATCAGGTCGCGGATGCGCGATTCGGGGATGCCGATCAGCACGATCGGTTCCCAGTGCTGCACCAGTTGCAGACCGATGATGCGCGCATCGTCATCGAGCGCGACCATGGTGTGGATCGGCCTGCCGGAATAGCCGATGGTGCCGACGAAATCGCTGGTGACGAACACCCAGCCGATGCGCTCGCCCCCGCTCAGAAGCGGCGCGGCGGCGATATCGTCGCGGATGGCGCCAAAGCCATCGGCGCCCTCGACCACGTCGCCCGGCTCGACCTGCGCAAGATAGCGCGCCAGATGCGGCGGCTGGGCCTGCGCCTGCGCGACGGAAGGCACTAGCAGGATGAAGGCCAGAAGGAACAGGGTTGCCGCGCCCAGAAACGAAGCGAGGCGCAAGGCGGCGGCACGCTGCCCGCGCGCCGCTTGTCCTATGCTGGTACGATTGCCGGGGAAGCTGCCGACTTCCCGGCGGCCTCCCCTGCAAAGAAGGCCGGCCGCGATGAGTTGCGGGAATGCTTTAGTCGCATCTCCGTGTGCCGCGGGCACCGAACACAGGGCGGGAAGGGCAAGGCGCATCAAGTCAGACCTCGATCGGCGGGCCGCGGGCGGCTGCCCATGAGCAGTCGCGCCGGCTCAGAAATTCAAGAACGGGTGGCGTGGCCTGCTGCGGTGCCTTGTCGACCCGCAGCAGGGCCGAATCGGGGCCCGCAAGAGAGAAGGCGCTGACCGCCAGGCAATCGGGGCAAAGCTGCGCGCAGGGCTCATCGGGTGAAACCGGCACCCCGCGCTCGTCGACATGGATCACCGCCTCGCCCCCTTCGGCGGCGCAAATGACCACCGCCTGCAGCGCCACTTGCGGCGGCTGCGCGCGGGCAAAGCCATGCCCCAGCATCGCCAGGACAAGCGCCAGCGCGGCGATCAGGGTCATGAAAGGGCGAAAATATCCGGTCATGCGGCAAGGGTTAGCAGAGCGAATCTGCTGCCACCTTGATCAGGATCAAATAAAATGCTCTTAATAGGGTAAACGCGCCGCTCCCCCGGCCGAGAGGGGCCGGCGCGCCCCGGCGCGGGTGTTTTCTTCTTCAGTGAACCCGCTTGAAATGCCGCGCCGTTGCTGCGACTACGCAATTGACCAAATCGGGCTGGCGCCTATGCGACTGACCAAATTCAGCGACTACGCCCTGCGCGCGCTTCTGCTCGCGGCAAGCCGCCCCGGCGAGCGGGTGACGGTGAATGAGGCCGCGCAGATCTACGGCATCTCGCACATGCATCTGAAGAAGGTGGTGAAGTTCCTCTCGTCCGAGGGCTATCTCGATGCCACACGCGGCCATCATGGCGGCTTTGCCCTCGCCCTGCCCCCCGATTCGATCAATCTCGGCGCGTTGATACGCAAGAGCGAGCCTGATTTTGGCCTTGTCGAGTGCTTCCTGCCCGACAACACCTGCCCGATCACGCGCAGCTGCGGGCTGGCCGGGGTTTTCAATGACTCGCTGGCCGCCTTCCTGGCGGTGCTCGATCGTTACACGCTGGCCGACATCATGCTGCCGCGAAAGCGCTTCGACAGCCCCGGCATGCCGCCCTACCCGCTGCGCGGGCCAAGGCTGCCGCCCCACCCCGCTTCGCGAAAGCCGAAACCCTAGCCACGGCGGGCGGGCGGTCGGCTGCCCGACCAGCCCGCGTCGATCCGGTTGAATGCTTCGCCTGAAACGCGGGTGGCGCCCGCATCCCAGGTGCCGATTTCTTTCGACAAATTCTCGCAGGAAGTGCTAGAAAACTCTCATGAGAGGGGTGGCGCGCCGGATTGCGGCTCTACCCGTTTCTCATTTGAAGGGCGGATGGCTTTCCGTTCCATCAAATCGGGCCTGTGCGAAACCGGCACGCCCAAGGCAACCATAACCTGACGGTATCAAGCCAACCCTGCCCTTTTTTCACCAGCATTTCGGGAGGAGGGATATGGAAAAGACGAGACTTCAGCACGTTCTGGATTCGGCTGTTGCATCGCAGGATGCGCCGTTTCTTGTGGGCATGACCGCCAATGCCAGGGGTGTGACCTGGTCGGGTGCATCGGGAGACGCCGCACCCGGCCGCGCCGCCGCGACAGATACCGTCTTTCGCATCTTCTCGATGTCGAAGGGCGTGGGCTCGACCGCCGCGATGATCCTCATCGATCGGGGTGAACTGGATTTCGACACCCCGGTGGAAGAGGTTCTGCCGGAATTTGCCGAGATCAGGGTTCTGGACGGATGGGATGGCGACACCCCTTTGCTGCGCGCCCCGAAGACAAAGGCGACGGCAAGGCACCTGGCATCGCACACCGCCGGATTGGATTACGAGTTCTGGAACGCGGAGCTGAAGAGATACATGCAGAAAACCGGCGCCGTGACCGTTGTATCGGGGCTCAGATCATCTTTGTTCTACCCGATGATGTCCGACCCGGGCACGCGCTGGAGCTACGGGCCGGCGGTCGACTGGCTGGGCCTGATGGTCGAGAAGATCAGCGGCCAGCGCATCGATTCATTTCTGAAGGAAAACCTGTTTGAACCGCTGGGAATGTCCGACACCGATGTCGAATTGCGCGATCACATGGCCGACCGGCTCTCGGCGGTAAAGATGCGCGGCGAGGGCGGGCATTTCGTCGACATCGACCTGGCGCCGCCTTCAAACCCCGAATTCTACGGCATGGGGCATGCGCTTTACTCGACGCCGCAGGACTACATGAAATTCCTGCGAATGATCCTGAACCGGGGCGCGCTCGACGGGCAGCGCATTCTGAGCGAGGGCGCCGTGGCAAGCATGCTGGAAAACCATATGGGACCGCTCACCGTCGAGAAGATGATTTCGGTCGTGCCGACTGCTGCCGATGTCGATCTGTTTCCCGGCACGACCAAGACCCACAGCTTCGGATTCATACGTTTCGAGGAAGATATCCCGGGTATGCGGCGGGCAGGCTCGCAAGGCTGGGCCGGCATAGCGAACACCCATTACTGGTTCGACCCAGCCTCTGATCTCGCCGCCGTCATCATGTCGCAGTCGCTACCCTATGTGGAGCCGCGCTGGATGAAAACCTACGAGGCTTTCGAACGCGCCGTTTACGCTGCCTGAGCGCGTTGGCTTCCGGCGGCGCGGCCTGGCCGCGCATTCGGACAGCGCGCGTTGCGGATGATCCGGGCCCGGGCGCTCAACTGCATTTCGAATGCCCGCAGGCGCGGCAGGTCATGCAGCCCTCGATCATCACCATCTCATAAGCCCCGCAGGCAGGGCAGGCCGCGCCGCGCCTGCCCTCGCCGGCCACCGCCGCGCGCGCGCTGGGGTCGGTCTTGAGCCCCAGCCCTGCGCCCTCGATGAAGCCGATCTTGACCAGATGTTCCTCGATCACCCCGCCGATCGCAGCCAGGATCGAGGGTACATAGCGCCCGGCCATCCAGGCACCGCCGCGCGGGTCGAACACGGCTTTCAGCTCTTCCACCACGAAAGACACATCCCCCCCGCGCCGGAACACCGCCGAGATCATCCGCGTCAGCGCCACCGTCCAGGCGTAATGCTCCATGTTCTTCGAGTTGATGAACACCTCGAAGGGCCGGCGCCGCCCACCCACAATCACGTCGTTGATGGTGATGTAGATGGCATGCTCGCTCACCGGCCATTTCAGCTTGTAGGTCTGGCCCTCCAGCGTCGCCGGCCGCTCCAGCGGCTCGGACAGATAGACCACCTCGCCGCCCTCGCCCTCGGCCGCCAGGGTCGGGGCGGCGGCGGCAGGCTCGGGCGAAACCGAAAGCACCGAGCCGGTCACCGCATTGGGCCGGTAGGTGGTGCAGCCCTTGCAGCCGCTTTCCCAGGCGGCGAGATAGACATCCTTGAAATCCTCGAAGGAAATGTCCTCGGGCAGGTTGATGGTTTTCGATATCGAGCTGTCCACCCAGCGCTGGATGGCGGCCTGCATCCGCAGATGGTCCTCGGGGCGCAGCGTCTGCGCTGTGACGAAGGCGGCGGGCAAGGGTTCATCGCCGCGCAATTCGCGCCAGCGCGCGAGGGCGTAATCCTCGACCACCTCCTCGCGGCGCGCGCCATCGGGCAGAAGCACCTTGCGCGTGTAGCTCAGCGCAAAGACCGGCTCGATCCCCGACGAGACATTGCCGGCATAAAGGCTGATCGTGCCGGTGGGCGCGATCGAGGTCAGCAGCGCGTTGCGGATGCCATGCGCGCGCACCGCCTCGCGCACATCGTCATCCATTGCTTCCATGTTGCCCGAAGCAAGGAAGGGCTCGGCATCGTAGAGCGGGAATGCCCCCTTCTCGCGCGCCAGATCGGCTGATGCCAGATAGGCGGCGCGGGAAATGGCATGCATCCAGCGACCGGCCTGGCGCACGGCCTCATCCGAGCCATAGCGCAGCCCCAGCATGATCAGCGCATCGGCCAGCCCCGTCACCCCCAGCCCGATGCGCCGCTTGGCCTGCGCCTCGCGCGACTGTTCGGGCAGCGGAAAACGGCTGACATCGACGACATTGTCCATCATCCGCACCGCCACGCGCACCAGTTCGTCAAGCTCGTCAGAATCGACATGCGCGCCCTCGCTGAAGGGCTCGCGCACCAGCCGCGCCAGGTTGATACTGCCCAGCAGACAGGCGCCATAGGGCGGCAGCGGCTGCTCGCCGCAGGGGTTGGTGGCGGCGATGGTCTCTGCATAGGCAAGGTTGTTCATCGCGTTGATGCGGTCGATGAAGATCACGCCGGGCTCGGCGTAATCATGGGTGGCGCGCATGATGCGGTTCCACAGATCGCGCGCCGGCAGGGTGCGATAAACGCGCCCGTCAAAGTCCAGATCCCAGGGTGCATCATCGCGCACGGCATCCATGAAGGCATCGCTCACCAGCACCGACAGGTTGAACATGCGCAGCCGCGCCGGGTCGCGCTTGGCGTCGATGAAGGCCTCGATATCGGGGTGATCGCAGCGCATCGTGGCCATCATCGCGCCCCGGCGCGAGCCTGCCGACATGATGGTGCGGCACATCGCATCCCACACATCCATGAAGGACAGGGGCCCCGAGGCATCGGCCGCCACACCCGAAACCGGCGCCCCGCGCGGGCGGATGGTGGAAAAATCATAGCCGATGCCGCCGCCCTGCTGCATGGTCAGCGCCGCCTCCTTCAGCGCCTGGAAGATGCCCTCCATGCTGTCGGGGATGGTGCCCATGACGAAACAGTTGAAAAGCGTCACCGCGCGGCCGGTGCCGGCCCCGGCCAGAATGCGCCCGGCGGGCAGGAAGCGAAAACCCTCGAGCGCGGCATAGAACCGCTCTTCCCAGATTTCGGGCTCGTCCTCTGCCGCCGCCAGCGCCCGCGCCACGCGGCGCCAGCTATCCTCGAGCGTGCCGTCGAGCACCGCCCCGTCGCCCGCCTTCAGGCGATACTTCATGTCCCAGATCTGCTCGGCAATCGGGGCGGCGAAACGGCTCATCGGGCAATCCTGCGCTGTCGCGGGGAAGAAAGAAGATAGGCCCCGCCGCTGGCTCGGTCAACCAAGCCGCGCCCCTCAGCCGTAACGGTTCGGCCCCGGATCGCCGCGCGTGCAAAGAAAAACCAGCATCACAATGAAATAGATCAGAAAGCCGATCAGGAAAAAGCCGAGCGTCGCAATGGCCCGCTCCAGCCCGCCCGCCGCCAGGAAGAAACTGACCAGGAAAACGCTTGCGACAATGGAAAGCCAGAAGCCGCCGATCCACCAGCCCGAGCGGCCAATGTCATGCAGCCGCCGCCACCCCACGGCCAGTGACGGCAGCAGCAGTACCAGCGAGGCAATACCGTTCAGCGGGCCGTAATCGTCATTGTCGAAACCGACCCCGAACAGGATGGAATCCATAAAGCCGGTGACAATCCCCACCAGCAACACGAAAAGAAAGAAATACCAGTATTCCGAGCGGCTGGCCCGGCCGGAAAAGGTGATGAACTTGCCGAAGCACACCGATACCGCCTCGCCAAAGCCGCGCGCAGGGGAATGGATGTACAGACCGTCGGGCCCGGTCATGGCACCGGCGCCAGCGTAACCGGCGCTTCCGGGTGGCAAGGGGGGCGCCGAAGGCACCGGCGGCGGGCTCGAAGCATCGCGCGCAGAGCTGAAATCGAAATGATCGGCCGCTCGCTGCCAGGCAGCCATCCCCTGACGCCAGACCCGGGTCTCGGGCCCGATCGCGCCGGTTGTGATCAACCGATAGACCTCGCCCGCTTCCAACGGCCCCACCCGAGCCGCCCCATCCACATAGTACCAGCCACCCGCCGCCATGCATTCCCCCGCTGCCCAGATCCGGCGAAGGCTTGCCGCATCACCCGGCCCTGTCAACCGCCGGGGCTTCATCTTGCCCAAAATACGCACGGGGTTTCCAAAGGGGGGTGTGCCCTCCTTTGGGCGGGGGTGTCGTCATTGGGGCGCCATTGGTTCGAGAACCAATGACGACGGGGGGCGGCAGCCCCCCCCCCAGCCCGCTTGCCCGCATACCCGTGCCGGTGTATTTACCCCCCCATCGCCGCCCCCCCCCCCCCCCCCCCCGCCCTGCCCGCTTGCCCTCATCCGCGTGCCGTTCTATTTCCCCCCCATGCCCAACCCGACACCCGGCACGCTCAACCTCATCAAGCTTTGCGTCGGCGCCGATGGCGTCGAGGATCTGATTGACTGGCAGCAGGGCGCGCGCGCGCAGGGCCCCGACGGGCTGCCGCGCCACATCACCCGCATGGCGCCCAGACGCGCCGGCGAGCTGCTCGATGGCGGCTCGCTCTACTGGGTGTTTCGAGGCACGGTGCTGGCGCGCCAGCGCATCTTGCGGCTTGACCCGGTCATCGGCGCCGACGGCATCCGCCGCTGCGCCATCGTGCTTGACCCTTCGGTCATTCGTACCGAGCCGATGCCGCGCAGCGCCTTTCAGGGCTGGCGCTACCTCAAGCAGGCCAACGCCCCGCGCGATCTGCCCGAGGCGCGCCCCGATGACGACACGCTGCCCCCGGCGATGAGCGCGGCGCTGGCCGAGCTGGGCCTGCGCTGAACCCGCGCCTTACCGGCGTTGAGGCAGATCAAGGCCGCGCGCACCGGCTCGTGCCATTATCTCAGATCATGAACCGCCGCTGGCTGTGTGTCGTCAACGCGCGCCGGCCAAGGGAACACAAGCAGGGAAGGAAGCACCATGCCCGTAATCGACCCCAGGAAGCTGAGCATCCTCATCACCGGCGGCGCGCGCGGCATCGGCGCGGCCACGGCGCGGTTGCTGGCGGCGCAGGGCGCCTCGGTGATGATCACCGATGTGCTTGATGACGAGGGCCAGGCGCTGGCCCGCGAACTGGGCGCCCCGGCGCGCTATCAGCGCCTTGATGTAAGCAGCGAAGCCGACTGGCAAAACGCCGTCACCGCCGCCGAGGAAGCGCTGGGCGGGCTCAACGCGCTGTTCAACAATGCCGGCATTCTGGGCTTCGGCAAGATCGACGAGGTGGAACCCGACGATTTCCGCCGCATTCTCGATATCAACGTCACCGGCTGCTATCTGGGCATGCGCGCCTGCGCCCCGGCGCTGCGGCGCGCGGGCGGCGGGGTGATCGTCAATGTATCCTCCACCGCCGGGCTGCAGGGCTATGGCGGGCTGGCCGCCTATGTCACCAGCAAATGGGCGCTGCGGGGCATGAACAAGGCCGCCGCGCTTGATCTGGCGCCCGACAATATCCGCGTGCTGTCGCTGCATCCGGGGCCGATCCGCACTCCGATGACCGACACCCTGCCCGACGACACCGCCAGCGCCCAGCCCATCGCGCGTTTCGGCGAGTCCGAAGAGGTGGCGCGCATGGCGCGTTTCATGATCTGCGAGGCGAGCTATTCCACGGGTTCGGAGTTCGTCGTCGATGGCGGCGCCGTGACCGGCCAGGTGCTGCGGCTGCAACAAGACTGAAAAGGCGGGGTCAACCCCGCCCCACAGGTGCGCCGAAATTGGGGCCCCCGCCGCTGGGGGCCCCGCCGCGCTCAGTCCGGCAGAACGCGCACGCCGATGCCGTGAAAATCGCTGGCCGGGTCATCGGCATTCGGCTGGACAAGGGCGACAAGCTCGCGTGCGGTCACATCGACCACCGAGAAGCCGGGCGTGCTGCCCACGGCCACATGCGGCGCCGATACCGGGTTCGGCCCGCGCAACGAGATGTAGGCGCGGCTGGAATCGGGCGACATGGCGATGATGTCGGGGGTTTCACCGAAGCCTTCCTCGATATTGGCGACGATCTCGAAGCTTTCGGGGTCAATGATGATGACATTGTCGGACACCCGGTTCACCATCCAGATCTCGCGCCCGTCCGGCGTGGCCCAGACACCATGCGCATCCAGCCCGCGGCTGTCATCGCTGTGCACCACGTCCATCGTCTCGGTGTCGATCACATACCACACACCCACTTCCGGCCCGCCACCATTGACGAACATGTAGCGCCCGTCGGCAGTGAGGGCGGTGCCGCAATTGACCTGCATCTCGCCGGGCCCCCAGAGGCGCACCAGCTCGAAGCTTTGCGTATCGGCCACCACCAGCCCGCCATCGGCAAGGCCGGGGCCAAGCGTGACATAGGCATGGCGGCCATCGGCGCTGTACTGGTGGCAGATGGCGGCGACATCGTTGAACTCATCCTCGTGCTGCTGAAACAGCGGATCATTGGCGATCACCAGTTCGCGCGCCATCTCGAAGCTGCCGTCGCCATTGATGCGCACCTCGACCAGCTTGCCGTCGCGGTGCTCGTCAGCCGCGCCGATCACCGCGGCGATGACCGCGCTGTCATCGGGCAGCACGGTGGCGGCATGGGTGCGCGGCCCGGTCGCGAAGCGTGCCACGACGCTGCGCTCGGCCGTGTCCATGACCGTCAGATCGCCCGAACCGGTGCTGGAGATGAAGGCATAGGCCCCGTCCGAGGTGAAATCGATCATGTGCGGCACGCGGATACCTTCGGCGCCCAGATCGACGCGCGCGATCTCGTTGAGATCGGTGTCATAGACATGCAGCAGATGCGTGCCCTGATCCAGCGCCCAGATCTCGTATGACTGGGCCTGCGCGCTGGCCACTGAAAGCCCCGTCGCAAGGGCGATCGCCCCCAAAGCGGTGCCGATCTTGTGTCTGGTCATGAAACTTCCCTCCCTGATTGCGGTTTGTCCCGGGGCGGCAAGGCAGGACAGTCAGCGCCGCCCGGGCCCGCCCGAAAAGATTATCCGAGAATACATGATTTTTCCCGGGAATCCCACGCGCGCGCGCAATCCGGAACAGCTTTCCCGCAAGTCCGCACAGGCTGGAACCCGCTTCCACACCGGCCGAGGATGCCGGAACGGCGGGCAGCTGTCAGGGGCTGAAACCGGAACCGTGGGTACATCGCTGGGGCACCGGCGGTTCCCTTGAATTCATCGCGGTTCGAGCATGGAAAATGGCGCACCCAGCAGGATTCGAACCTGCGACCTCTGCCTTCGGAGGGCAGCGCTCTATCCAGCTGAGCTATGGGTGCCTGAGGCCGTCTTTAGGACATGCGCGGCGGTTCTGCAATCCGGTTTCGCCGTGCGCGCCGGCCCCGGCGGCGCGTGGCCGCCCGGTCATGCCGGGGGGCGGGTGGCGCGCGCCAGCATGGTCATTTCCGGGATCATCGGGCCGATCTCGACATCGCCAAAGCCGGCGCCGCGCAGCGCCTTTTCCAGCCAGGCGGCATCGACCGAGCGCGCGCGGGGGGTGAAGGCCGTGTGCTGAAGTTGCCACAGCGCAGCCAGGCGCGGCCCGCTGCGATCGGAATTGACGACGAAATCGTGCAGAAGCAGCATCCCGCCGGGGCGCAGATTGGCGAAGGCGCGCGCCAGAAGGGACTCATGCGCCTCAGCCGGCACGCCGGACAGAAGATAGGACATCAGCACCACATCCTGCTTTTCCGGCCAGTCGGTCTCGCCGGCATCGCCCTCGATATAGCTTATGCGGTCGTGCAACCCGGCGCGGGTAATATAGTCGCGCCCCACCGCGGCGACATTGGGGAAATCGACAATGGTGGCCGAAAGGCCCGGAAAGGCCTCGCACAGGGTGATGGCGAAGGCGCCGGTGCCGCCGCCGACATCGAGCAGCCGCTTCGCGCCGGACAGATCGATCGCCCGCGCCAGTTGCCGCGCCGGGCCCAGCGAACCGGCATGCTGGCTTTCGGAATAGAGCCGCGCCTGATCGGGGTCGGAAAACCACTCGGCATATGAGGCGGTCGCCTCGGCCGGCAGCTTGTCGTCCAGCGCGTCCTCGATCTGATCAAGCAGTCCGTACATCTGCTCGCCAACCTGCCGGCGCAGATAATCGCCGAAATCGTATTTCGCGCCCTTGACCAGAAACGCCTCGGCCCCCGGCGAATTCGCGAAGCGCCCGTCCTCGACCGAGACAAGCCCCTGCCCGGCCAGCGCGGTCAGCAGCGTTTCGGCGCGCAGCTTGTGCAGCCCGGTCGCCCTTGCCAGCTCGGCCGCCGTTCTGGGGCCGGATGCAAGATGGGTGAACAGATCGAAGCGCAGCGCCGCAAACAGCGCCTTGGATGCCATGAAACCAAAGGCAATATCGGAAATCTCATCTGCGCGCGTGCACAGCATCGCGGGGCCCTCCTGACGTTTCTGGATGGCGCGACGCTACAATGAAGCGCAGGGAATGACCAGATGCGACGCCATGATGCCCAAAAGCGACACGCGCAAGGCGTCAGTTCTGACTGTCAGCCGAACAGTTCGTGGCAGAATTCCAGCGCATCGACCAGCGCATCGACCTCGGCCTCGGTGTTGTACATCCCGAAAGACGCACGGCACGAGGCATGGATGCCCAGATGCTCCATCAGCGGCCCGGCGCAGTGCTGGCCGGCGCGCACCGCCACCCCGCGCTTGTCGAGAATCGTCGAGATATCATGGGCATGCGCGCCGCCCGAGATTGTAAAGCTGAAGATCGCCCCCTTGCCCGGCGCATCGCCCTGTAGCTGCAGCCAGTTCAGCCCCTTGAGCCGCGCGCGCGCATATTCGGTCAGCTGGCGTTCATGCGCGGCGATGTTGTCCATCCCCAGCGCCATCAGGTATTCGAGCGCCGCGCCGAAGCCGATCTGCTGCACGATGCCCGGCGTGCCGGCCTCGAATTTGTGCGGCGGGTCGTTATAGATCACGCGGTCGCGCCAGACCTCGCGGATCATGTCGCCGCCGCCGATGAAGGGGCGCATCTCGGCCTGGCGCTCGGGCGAAATCCAGATCGCGCCCGAGCCGGAAGGGCCATAGAGCTTGTGGCCGGTGATGGCGTAGAAATCGCAGCCCAAGGCCTGCACATCGACCGGCATGTGCACCGCCGCCTGGCTGCCATCGACCAGCACGGGCACACCCTTTTCGCGCGCACCGGCACAGATGGCGGCGACATCGACCACCGTGCCCAGCACATTCGACATATGGGTGACGGCAATCATCCTGGTGCGCTCGGTCACCGCACCGAGCACCGCCTGCGGATCAAGGCTGCCATCGGGCTCGGTTTCCACCCAGACCAGCTTCACGCCCTGACGCTCGCGCAGGAAATGCCAGGGCACGATATTGGCGTGATGTTCCATCACCGTCAGCACGATCTCGTCGCCCGCCTGCAGCCTTGGCGCCGCCCAGCCATAGGAAACCAGATTGATGCCCTCGGTGGTGCCCGAGGTGAAGATCACCTCTTCCTCATGCGCGACATTGAGAAAGCGCGCGATGGTGGCGCGCACGGCCTCATATTTGTCGGTGGCGAGGTTGGAAAGGTAATGCAGGCCCCTGTGAACATTAGCATATTCATGGCTGTAGGCGCGCGTCACCGCATCGATCACCGCCTGCGGTTTCTGCGCCGAGGCGCCGTTGTCAAGATAGACGAGCGGGCGCCCGTTGACCTCGCGCGCGAGGATCGGGAAATCGCGGCGCACCGCGTCGACGTCAAACATCGCCCATCCCCGGAATCTGGACACCGAGCAGGATCATCACGAAGGACATCACGAAAGCCACGGCAAAGAGCGTGCCCAGCGCCGCCAGCAGCACCATGAAGCGCGATTCGAACCCGTGCAGGGCACAGGTGAAGCCGCTGAACATCCAGAAAAAGGCGGCTATGGCGGCAATCATCACCAGCCCGCCCAGCGGCGGCAGCACCAGCATCACCAGCACCTGCACCGCCTGCATGCCCACCATCATCAGCTGCAGCCAGCCCACCAGCAGGATCGCATCCTCGAAGCGGCCGGTGCCGCCGAACATGCGCCCGATATGGGCCAGCAGGAAGATCGCCAGCAGGTTCATCCCGCCCTGAATCATGGTTGCGGTCAGCGGGGTGGGAATCTCGTCGGCCTGGCCGGAAAGGACGGGCAACAGATAGGCCAGCACCACACCAAGAAGCACCGACACCGCAACCAGCATCCAGCGCGCCGAAACCGGCAGCGCAAGCGCCTGCACCGCCCGAAAGCCGTTCTCGGGCTCGGTGAAGGACAGGCGCACAAGCCCGCGCAGATCTGTTTGCTGATCCTGGCTCATCCTGCCCCTCTTACGCCTGCCCCTGCCCCGCTTCAAGCGCCACACGCAGCCCGGCAACGAGGATAACCACGAAAACCGCCAGCACCGCCAGCCCGCTGGCCAGCGCCACCGCGCCCGGCCCGGCCAGCGCCGCCAGCGCGCCCTGGATCAGCACCAGCGGGCTGGTGGCCAGCAGCGCCCAGAACAGCGCCATGCGCACCGCAAGCCACCGGGTGGCGGGGCGCAACAGACGCAGCACCATCCCCATAAGCCCGGCAATGGCGTAGAAGAAGAGCGGCGCCACGAACAGCCAGCCAAACAGCGCCCCGGCCATCAACCCTTCGAAGGGGATGGCGTCATCGCTCGCCGCCTCGCGCGACAGCCGCGGCCATTGCGCCACGAAGATCAGCACGCAGGCCAGCATGAGATACAGGATGGCCGAGCGCTCACCCTGAGCGGCCGCCAGCCGCGCGCGCAGCACCGCGCGCGGGGCGCGCCAGCTGCGCAGGATATCGCCGCTCAGCGACACCGGCCGCCCTGCCCCTCAGCCCCGGTGCCGGGCAAGCCAGCCTTCCAGCCGGGCGCGGATATCCTCGGCCAGATCCTCGCGCGCGATCTCGTCCAGCGCCTGCGCCATGAAGGCCAGCACCAGTAGGTTCGTCGCTTCCTTCTCGGGCAGACCGCGGCTGCGCAGATAGAAAAGCTGGTCGGGGTCGATCTCGCCCGAGGTCGAGCCGTGCGAGCATTTTACGTCATCGGCGTAGATCTCCAGCTCGGGCTTGGCCAGGAACTGGCTGTTCTCGTCCATCAGGAGCGACTGGCTGATCTGGTAACCATCGGTAAGCTGCGCCGCCCGTTCGACCAGGATCTTGCCCTGAAACACCCCCACGGCGCCGTCACGCAGCACCTTCTTGAACACCTGCCGGCTTTCGCAGCCCGGCGCGGCATGGGTGACGAACACCGTGTCGTCATGGTGGAAATCGCCCGCCCCCATCGCGGCCCCGGCAACATGGGCCGAGCCGCCCTCGCCATCGAGCCAGACCACCGCCTCGTTGCGCAGCACGCGGCCATTGGCCGAAAGGGTAAAGGATTTCAGCCCCGCGCCCTTGTCGAGCCGGGCAAAGAAATGGGTGATGCCGCTGCGCTGATGGTCGCGCCCCTGCGCGCGGACATGATGCAGCATGCCGCCCTCGGCGATGCAGGCCTCGGCGGTGATGGAATAGCGCGCCGCGACGGGGCCGTTTTCCAGAAGCGTCATTTCGGCGCCGGGCTCGACACGGATGACGTGATGCAGCATCACCTCGGCCTGTTCGCCGCGCCGGCGATAGATCAGCGACACCGGGCGCGCGACCTTGCCTGTGGCGCGGATCAGCACGCCATCATCAGCCATGGCGGAATTGAGCGCGGCCAGCGGGCGCGGGACGGGTGCCTGCCCGCGCGCTTCCAGCGCGCCGTAGATTTCCTGCGCCCAGTGGATATCGGTGGCACCGGCCTCGGACAGGCGCGCGATTTCCAACCCTTCGGCGGAAAGGTCGTCCGAGGCGTCAGGATCGAAGACACCATCGACAAAGACGATCTTCAGCCGGTCGATATCGGAGAAAACGATCGCCTCGTCGGTGATCCGGAACACCTCGGCAGGGGCGGCCTCTTCGGCGATCAGCTTGGCAGGGTCGGTGAAGCGCCAGTACTCATCGCGCCGCTCGGGCAGGCCGATGCCGCGCAGCCGCTCGATCGCGGCCTCGCGCGCGCGCCCCAGCCAGCCCGCGCTTTGGGGCAGCGCCAGCCTGTCCAGGCGCTCGGCGGTGGCCTCCAGCCGCGCCGCCCGGCGCGCGGCGCGGGTCAGGGGTCTGGGCGCCGTGCTCATGCCTGCACCTCGCCAACGATGTCGGCATAGCCGTTCTTTTCAACCTCGAGCGCCAGCTCGGGCCCGCCCGATTTCACCATGCGCCCGTCGGCCATGATATGCACCACATCGGGATGGATATGATCGAGCAGCCGCTGGTAATGGGTGATCACCAGAAAGGCGCGGCCCGCATCGCGCAGCGCGTTCACGCCCTGGGCGACCAGCTTCATGGCATCGACATCGAGCCCCGAATCGGTCTCGTCGAGGATGCACATGCGCGGCTCGAGCATGGCCATCTGCAGGATTTCGTTGCGCTTCTTCTCGCCGCCCGAGAAACCCACATTGACAGGGCGCTTGAGCATTTCGGCGTCGATCTTCAGTTCCCTGGCCTTTTCGCGCACCGCCTTCAGAAACTCGCCCGACGACATCTCGGGCTCGCCGCGCGCCTTGCGCTGGGCGTTAACCGCCGTGCGCAGAAAGGTCATGTTGCCCACGCCCGGAATTTCAACCGGATACTGGAACGCCAGGAACAGCCCGGCGGCGGCGCGTTCCTCGGGCTCCATCTCCAGCAATTCGGCGCCTTCAAGCCTGGCCGAGCCTTCGGTGACCGTATAGCCCTCGCGGCCGGCAAGCACATAGGCAAGCGTCGATTTGCCCGAGCCGTTGGGGCCCATGATGGCATGCACCGTGCCGGGCTCGACATGCAGGTCCAGCCCCTTGAGGATGGCCTTGTCCTCTTCTTCGAGCTTTACATGAAGATTCGTGATTTCAAGCATGATTTACCTCGGTTTTATTGCCCTGCCCGCTCGATGGGGCTGAGCAGGAAATTGCTGTTCTTTTCGCCGCTGCGGCCCGGGGTGCTGGCACGATAGGACCGCGCCGCCGCCCAGGTTTCGAACGCCGCCTGCCGCGCGGCGGATACCTCGATCAGGATTAGCGGGCGGGCGCGGGCGATCAGCGCCTCCAGCCCGGCCAGCACATCCATCTCCATCCCCTCGACATCGATCTTCACCAGATCGGGGTTCAGATCGGCGAAGACCTCGTCGCCCCGGCGCAGCAGCAGGCTGCCTTCGCCGGCGCGCATGCGCGTGGCGCCCAGATTTCGGTCATGGCGCTTCATGCCCCAGCCGGCGCTGTTTTCCGCCCCCAGGCCAAAGCCCAGATGTGACAGGTCGATCACATCGCCCAGCCCGTTGACCAGCACATTGCCCACCAGCGGCTCCAGCGCCAGCGGGTTGGGCTCGACCACCACCACATGGGCGGCGCCGGCGAAAAGCGCCAGAAACAGCGCATGGTTGCCGGTATTGGCGCCGATATCCAGCACCGTGGCGCCGGCAGGCAGGACGGGCAGCAGCGCGTCAAGCTCGGCCTGTTCATAGAAGTGGCCCCGGCGGTGGCAATCCTGCACCGGGTCGCGGGCCATGTTCAGGCAGAAGGTCACATCGCGGCCCCTGATGCGCGCATGCACCTGCCCGCGCAGCACCACGGGCAGCGGTGCACCCTCGCGCCAGGCCGCCAGACGTTCGGCCATCGCCAGCGGATGGGCCTCGGGCGGCACCAGCGGTGCCCCGGCGGCAGCGGCTTGCGCAACGTCCCTTTGGGTTGTGCCTGCATTCATGGGGCGCGTTTTCCGTTCTCGTCCTTCAGGGCCGCATGATGGATTTGGCCGAGACATGGGCCAGGATCACCGCCGCCACCGCGGCAAAGGCGGCCATGCCACGCCCGCCGGGGGCCCAGAAGGGGTAGCTTATGCTCATCATCAGCACCACGCCGACAGCCATCAGCAACACATAGCGTGCTCGCGGCTCGCCCGCGCTCAGCCAGTATTTCCAGTTCATGGTTTTGCTCCCCGCCCGTGCGCCAGCACGGGCAGCGCCCGACCGCCCCCCCGGGGGGGGGCCCGGGGGGGCCCCCCCCGCGGGGGGCGGCCCGGGCCGGCAGAAACCCAACCCCACAAAAATAAAC
>JAFIEG010000077.1 GCA_020832665.1 Pararhodobacter sp.
GGGGCGGGCGGGGGGGGGCGGGGGGGGGGGCCGCCGGCGCCCCGGGGGGGTGGGGGGCCATAAAGGAATCGGCACCCGCCGCCGGCTTGGGGTGGCGCGCGGCGCAGGCCCAGCGCGGGCCCTCGCGCTTCCAGTATTCGGCCTCGACACCGGCAGCGGTGAGCGCGCGCCACTGCCCGCGCGCGGCCTCCACCGCCGCCGGGTCGTTGCCATCGAACAGGATGCACAGTTTCTCCAGCGCCGCCGCCTCGCCCGGATCGACCGGCGCGCCGTCGAGTGCGATCAGGCAGCCGGGGCGGTTGGGCAATTCTGGCGCGGGGCGTGTATCCCACACAAGCAGCACCGGTTGATCGGCATCATGCGCCCCGCCCGCCAGCCCGTGCGGCAGGAAACCTTCGATCCGCCACAGCGACAGATCGAGCGCCTCCATGCGCTCTTGCGCGCCCCCGCGCAGCGCCACCGCCAGCCCGCCCTCGCGCGCCTTGCCGATCAGGAGCGGCAGCAGCCCTTCGGGCGCATCCTGCGTCAGATGGTAGAAACGCGCGACCGCCACTCAGCCCCCGCTTTTGTTTTCGAAGCGCGCCGCCACCAGCGCATCGAGCGCGCGCACCCCCCAGCCGCTGGCGCCCTTGGGGGCATGATCGCTGTCTTTCGAGTAAAGCGTCACCCCGGCGATATCGAGATGCATCCAGGGCGTGCCCTCCTTGATGAAACGCTGCAGGAACTGCGCCGCCGTCACCGAACCGGCCATGCGCCCGCCGACATTCTTCATGTCGGCCATGCGTGACTTGAGCTGCTTGTCATAGGCCTCGCCCAGCGGCATGCGCCAGGCCCCCTCGCCCACCGCGCCGGCGGCCTTGAGAAAGGCATCGGCCAGCGCATCGTCATTGGCAAAGACCCCGGCCTTCTTATCGCCCAGCGCGATGATGATGGCGCCGGTGAGCGTGGCCAGGTCGATCACCGCTGCGGGCTGGAAATTCTCCTGCGCATACCAGAGCACATCGGCCAGCACCAGCCGGCCCTCGGCATCGGTGTTGATCACCTCGATGGTGTCGCCCTTCATCGAGCGCACCACGTCGCCGGGCCGTTGCGCGCGCCCGTCGGGCATGTTCTCGACCAGCCCCACCAGGCCGACAACATTGGCTTTCGCCTTGCGCGCGGCAAGCGCCTGCATGGTGCCGGCCACCACTGCCGCGCCGCCCATATCCATGATCATGTCTTCCATGCCGGCGGCGGGCTTGATGGAGATGCCACCAGTATCGAACACCACCCCCTTGCCGACCAGCGCCAGCGGCGCCTCGTCGCCGCCGCCATGCCAGCGCATCACCACCAACTGCGAGGGGCTTTCCGAGCCCTGCCCCACCGCCAGCAGCGCGCGCATGCCCAGCCGCTCCATCGCCGCCTCGTCAAGCACTTCGACCTCAAGCCCGGTCTTGCGCAGCGCTTCCAGCCGGGAAGCGAATTCGGTGGTGGTGAGGATATTCGCCGGCTCGTTTACCAGATCGCGGGCGAAATGCACCGCCTCGGCCACCGCCAGCACCGGCGCGCAGGCCTCGCGCGTGGCGTCAGGGTCATTGCTGGCGATGGTGACCGGGCCCAGCGGTTTGGGCGCCTCGGCGCGGTGGGCGAAGCGATAGGCGCGCAGCGCCAGCCCCTCGACCAGCGGCGCGGGCTTGCGCAGCGAAGCAGCCGCCACCAGCGCGCCCTCTTCGCCCAGCGCCGCGCCGATCAGCACGCCGGCCTTGCGCAGGTCATCCGGCGCAGCGGTGCGCGGCATACGGATGAGATGCACCGCGCGCGCCTTCAGCCCGGCGGGAAAGGCCAGCTCGATGCCCTCGCCGGGCTTGAGCTTTTCCCAGGCGGGGCTGGCCACCGCCCGGGCCAGCGCGCCTTTGGCCAGCCGGTCCAGCCGGCGCGCCGCCGGGTCGAGCTTGTCATCGGCAAAGGCGGCGATGCGGCCTTCATGCGCGGCCAGCGCTTCGGGGTCGGCGGCGGCAAAATCGATCGCGGCGAGGGTCATTCATGGCTCCTGTCTTCGGTTATGCGCCGGTGCAGAAGGCCTGCGGAAGGCCGGGCCCGACGCCTTGCGCGCGAGCCTAGTGCATGGCCTTGGCGAATTGAAGCCATCTCGGCTGCCCGGCGCCCGGGCATGGGCGGGGGCGATGGGCAGTATTGCCCATCCTACAATGCGTGGCGCCGGGCCTGCGCGCGCAGCCGCGCGCGGTTTCGTACCAGCCAATGCGCCGACAGCACCAGCGGGCCGGTGCCGGCCTCGCCACTGGCAACCAGTTTCATCAACCGATCAAACCCTACGACATGCGCACGAATGTCCTCGGCCTCGGATTCCAGCCCGTTGACGCTGCCGTCGCGCCCGTCCAGCGCCGCAAGGCCGACAAATGAATGGACGAACTCACTGACCGCGCCGGGACTGGGGTAATAGCCAGCGATGAAATGCAGCGCGCGCAGGGCCAGCCCGGCCTCTTCCTGCGCCTCGCGGCGGGCGCATTGCTCGGGCGTTTCGCCGGCATCGACATGGCCGGCGACGGGCTCGAGCGTCCAGGGGTTGGGATCGCCGCGCAGGAAGGGTCCGAAGCGGAACTGCTCGACCAGCAGCACCTGATCGGCAAGCGGGTCATAGGGCAGCACCGTCACCGCATCGGCCATGACAAAGCCCTCGCGCCGCACCTCGGGCGACAGGCTGCCATCGAAACGGCGAAAGCGCAGCTCGGCCGCCTCCAGCGCGAAGAAGCCGGTATGGGGGCGCTCCAGCCCCGCCAGGGTAACATCGCCCGCCTGCGGTTCCCGGCGCTGACTGGCCGGGGCCGGCTGCAGCTGCGCGCGCAGCCGGCTGGCGACACGGCGTTCCAGCATGGGCAGGCGGCGCACCGCGATCCCGGGCGCCAGCGCGGGCAGTTGCGCCATCATCTCTTCGGCCACGGCAAGCGCAAACGGCGCGTGATCACTCACCCAACCGGAAAGCGACCAGTCGCCACCCGGCAGCCACAGCCCCGGCGGCGGCGCGTAATACAGCGCCTGCACCGTACCCGATGCGGCCTTGACCGAGATCGGCTCGGGCCGGTAGCCGAAGGCGCGCTCATAAGCATTGATGCGCGCCCGCGCCGCCGCGCCGGGGCAGATGAACAGCCCCTCGGCGCGCGCCCCCGCCCGCTCGATCAGCAGCGGAAAACCCCGCGCGCGGCCATCCGCGCCAACGGCCCGAACGGCGGCCCGCCCGGGTGCGCGGGCCACCTCGCCTGCAACACCGCCGCTGCCGGCCACCACCGCCAGCAGCGGCGGATGGCGCAGCGTGCCGAAAAGAAACAGCGCTTCGGCCATCCTAGCGCGCCATCCGCCGCCGTTCGAGCAGCCGGTGCGCCATATGCGCCAGCACCCCCACCAGCAGCGCGCCAATACCCAGCATGATCAGGAAATCACGCTCGATCGCCAGAAGCAGCCAGCCCAGGGCGGTCTCGAAGAAGCCGTTCACGGCTTCCATCGGTTCGCGATAGCGGCGCTGGTAGCCAAGGATGAATACTTCGCGCACCCCGAAGATGGCTGCCGCCGCCAGCGCCGTCAGCACCACCGCCTGCGCCGCCACGAAGATCGACAGCCACAACTGTCGCCCCACCCGCGAGCCCAGAAAACCCCAGCCGATAACCAGCCCCATCAGCCCCACCCATAGCGCAAAACCGCCAATCGGGTGATCAGGCCGCGCCATCGGCCAGTATTCGCTGGCCGCATGAGCCGCCATGAGCGCCAGCAGGATGCCGCAAACCGGCCGGATGAGGGTGAACATGCCGCCCTTTCGCCTTGGGGCTGCGCCGCGCGCCGTGCCGGGTGGGCTCAGGCGGGGCGGCGCAGGGTTATCTGGGTGACGTCACAGATACCCGTGCGAAACGCCGCCGCGCAAGAGGTGAGGTAGAATTCCCACATCCGCCGGAAGCGCGCATCATAGCCCTGGGGTGCGATGCGGTCCCATTCGGCCAGGAAACGCTCGTGCCAGCGGCGCAGGGTCTGGCTGTAGCTTTCGCCGAATTCCATCGAGCCCGGCACCTGCAGTCCGGCGCGCCCGGCCTCGGCGCGAAAGCGCGAGGGCGAGATCAGCATGCCGCCGGGGAAGATGTATTTCTGGATGAAATCGACATTGCGGCGGTAGGTCTCGAAACGCGCATCGGGCACGGTGATGACCTGCACCACCGCCTTGCCGCCAGCCTTGAGCCGCTCGCGCAGCGTGTCGAAATAGGCCGGCCAGTATTTCTCGCCCACCGCCTCGAACATCTCGATCGAGGCGATGGCGTCGTAGCGCCCGGCCTCGTCGCGATAATCCTGCATGCGGATCTGCACCTTGTCGGAGAGCCCAGCGCGCTGCATGCGCGCCACCGCGTAATCATGCTGCGCCTGGCTGATGGTCAGCCCGGTCACCCTGAGCCCGCGCTGCCCGGCGGCATATTCGGCAAAACCGCCCCAGCCGCAGCCGATCTCCAGCACATGATCGCCCGGGCCCACACCCAGCGCATCGACCAGGGCGGCGTATTTCTGCTCCTGCGCGCGCTCCAGGCTTTCCTGCCCGGTGCGAAACAGCGCCGAAGAATAGGTCATGCTGTCATCAAGCCAGAGCGCGTAGAAATCATTGCCCAGATCGTAGTGATGGGCAATGTTGCGCCGAGCCTGCCAGCGGCTGTTCGAACGCAGCCAGTGGCGCAGCCGCTCCCAGGCGCGCAAGAGCCCTATCGCGGGGAATTCATCGAGCATCGCCGGATTGTCCTGATGGATCAGATCCATGAACGCCTGCAGATCGGGGCTGGACCACCAGCCATCGAGATAGGCCTCGCAAAAACCCATGTCACCCTCGCGGATGAGCCGCGCAAAGGCGTCGGGCTCATGCACTGCGATCTCGGCCACCGGGCCGGGGCGCGTGCCCTCGGCGCGAAAGCGGCGGCCATCGGGCAGGGTGATATCAAGCCGCCCATGCGCAAGCCGGCGGACCTGCTGAAAGGCGCTGGCAAAATAGCGGGGCAGGTCCTTATGCCCCTCGGTGCTGGTAAGAACGGTCATCGGCGCCCCATGGCTTGCTCCCGGCTCTGCCAATGCCAAGCTAAATGCCACCGGGCGGGTGGCAAGAAAAATCTGCACCGTCAGCGGCGACGCGCCTGATAGGCGGCAAGCGCCCGCGCACGCCCTTCGGCCAGATCGACTATCGGCGCGGGGTAAGGCGCGGCCGGGTCCAGCCGCCAAGAGCGCGGTGCCGCCTCGAAGAAATCCAGCCCGTCGCGGCAAGGGCACGGCGCCAGTTCTGCGATGAAACGGTGGCGATAGGCCATGCCGGGGTCGAATTTCGCGGCCTGTGTGGCGGGGTTGAAGATGCGGAAAAAAGGTGCGGCATCAGGGCCCGAGCCGGCCACCCATTGCCAGCCCATCGCGTTCGCGGCCGGGTCCCAGTCGATCAGGCACTCGGCGAACCATTTCTGCCCCACGCGCCAGTCGGTCATCAGATGCTTGCTCAGATAGCTGGCCACGACCATCCGCGCGCGGTTGTGCATGGTGCCGGTGACATACATCTGCCGCATGCCGGCATCCACCAAGGGCTCGCCGGTCAGGCCGCGCCGCCAGCGCTCGGCCTCGTCGCTGTCGCCGCGCCAGGGGAAATCATCCCACTCTTCGCGCCTTTGGGGGGTCAGTATTTCGGGCGTTTTATAAATCAGGTGATGGTCTATTGCGCGACAGGCCATTCCCTTGGCTAAATGCTCGGCGCCTGGCGGGCGGGGCGCGGCGGCCAAGGCCATTTGCACCCGCGCCCAGATCCGCCGCGGGCCGATCTCGCCATAGGTCAGGTTTTCCGACAGGCCCGAGGTGGCGTCGGATGCGGGAAAGTCGCGCGCCTCGCGGTATTCCCACACCGGGCCGGCAAGAAAGCGCTCCAGCCGCGCCTGCGCCGCCGCCTCGCCGATGCGGGCATGGCGCGCCACCACCACCGCGCCGCGCCCCATCGCCGCGCCCAGATGCCAGCTTTCCAGCCGCTCGCTTTCGGGCCAGCTTGCGGGCGCGGGCAGGCTCGCGGGCGCGGCGCTGGGCGCGGGCACCTCGCGCGCGCTCAGCGCCTTCCAGAAGGGGGTATAAACGCGGTAATGCCCGCCCTGCCCGGTCTGCACTTCCCAGGGCTCGGCCAGCAAATGGCCGGGAAAGCTGCGCGCCTCGTGCCCCGCCACGCGCAGCGCGCGCTTGATCGCCGCATCGCGTTCGCGCGCTTGCGGGTCGTAAAGACGGCCCCACCAGACACCCCCCGCCCCACTCTCGGCAATCAGCGCGCGCAGCACCGCCAGCGCCGCGCCACGCCGCAAGATCAGCCGCGTGCCCATCTCCGCCAGCGTCTCGCCAAAAGCCGCCACCCCCTGCACCAGCCGCCAGCGCGGCGCCGCGCCCAGGCCAGTGACGCTGTCATCGGCAATGAAGACCGGAATCAGCGGCCGCCCCGTAGCCACTGCCGCCGCCAGCATCGGGTTGTCATCAATCCGCAGATCGCGGCGAAACCAAAGGATCAGGGGCTGCATGACGGACCCTTGCGCTATGCCACGCCCGCACCCCGGACGGGGCGCGGGCGGGTGGGTGGGGGCGCGCGGCCCGGGCGGGGTGCGGGCGGGGTTCGCGCGCTCTACAGCACCCGATCTAGCGCGCCGATCAGCCGGTCAAGCTCGGCCTCGCTGGTGTAATGCACGAAGCTGAGCCTGAGCACGCCATGCCCCGGCGCCACCGCCTGCGCCGAAAGCGCCCGGTCGGCATAGAAAGTGCCGCCCCCGGCCATGATCCCCTGCCCGGCCAGCGCCGCGGCCAGTTCCGCGCCCGGGCGCTCGCAGGCCAGCGCCACGGTCGGCGCGCGCCCCTGGGCGCTCTGTGGCCCCAGCACCCGCACATCGTTGCGCGCGCGCAGCCGTTCCATCAGCGGCGACAGCAGCCGCTCTTCATGCGCGCGCATCAGATCGTGCACGAAACCCGCGCGCGCCGCCGGTGCGCGCTCGCCTGCGCCGTGATGCGCGGCCAACTCGTCGATATAGTCGGCCATGCCCGCGCAGGCGGCGATCTGGGCGTGATCGGGCCCCGCCGGGGTGAAGCGCTTGTAAAGGCAATCGGCGTTGAAATAATGCGCCTGGTTGGGCAGCGCTTCGGCCAGTGCGCGGCGGATCACCATCAACCCCTGATGCGGGCCATAGGTCTTGTAGGCGGAAAACAGGTAGATATCGGCGCCCAGCGCGCCTACATCGGGCAGGCCGTGCGGCGCGTAGCTGACGCCATCGACACAGACCACCGCGCCCACGCCATGCGCCAGCGCGGCGATCTCGGCCACCGGGTTGATCTCGCCCACCACATTCGAGGCATGCGGAAAGCACACCAGCTTCACCTTCTCGTCCAGTAGCCGATCGAGCCGTTCCAGCGGCAGATGGCCGCTGGCCGGGTCGAGCTTCCATTCGCGGATCTCGATGCCGGCATCGGCCAGGCGCCGCCAGGGGCCGGAATTGGCCTCGTGGTCCTGATCGGTGACGATGATCGCCTCGCCGGGCCGCAGATGCTGGCGGAATGCCTGCGCCAGCACATAGGTGTTGGCCGTGGTCGACGGGCCGAAGGACAGCTCGTCATCGGCCACACCCAGCATGGCGGCAAGGCGCGTGCGCGCCTCGTCCATCTCGGCCCCGCCGGCCTGCGAGGCAGCAAAGGCGCCATAGGGCTGCACCTTGCGGCTGTGGTAGAAGCGCATCAGCCGCGCGATCACCGGCGCGCAGGCATAGCTGCCGCCGGCATTCTCGAAAAACGCCTGACCCGCAAGCGTGGGCTCGGCAAAGGCCGGGAACCGGCTGCGCACGAATTCGACATCAAGTTCAAGCGGCATCTCGCTCTCCCATCATTGCCGGCAGGTTGCGCAGAAGCCGCGCCCGGGTGCAAGTGGGGGCAAAGGCGCGGCGCGGCGGCGGCCATGCACGCCGTGCATGGGTCTGACCAACCCGCGCAATGGACAAGCGCCCGCCTGCGGTCTATCTCTGGCGCAACCCGTTCAGGAGGGGCATCCATGCGCGATCTCAAGCTGCCGGAGCGGCGCCACCCCGAAAAGGCCCACCGCCCCGATCAGGCGCAGCCGAAGAAACCGGCCTGGATCAGGGTCAAGGCGCCGGGTGGCGCGGGTTACAACGAGACCCGCCGCATCATCCGCGAGGGCGGCCTGTCCACCGTGTGCGAAGAGGCCGGCTGCCCCAATGTCGGTGAATGCTGGTCGCAGGGCCACGCCACGATGATGATCATGGGCGAGATCTGCACCCGCGGCTGCACCTTCTGCAATGTTGCAACCGGCCGGCCGCAGGCGCTCGATGCCTTCGAGCCGGGGCGCGTGGCGCATGCGGTGGAAAAGCTGGGGCTGAAACATGTGGTGGTCACCAGCGTCGATCGCGACGATCTGGCCGATGGCGGGGCCGAGCATTTCGCCCAGACCATCCGCGCCATCCGCCACCGCGCGCCGGGCACCACCATCGAGGTGCTGACCCCCGATTTCCTGCGCTGTGGCCCTCAGGCGCTGGAAACCGTGGTGGCCGCGCGCCCCGATGTGTTCAACCACAATCTCGAAACCGTGCCGGGGCTCTACCCCGAGGTGCGCCCAGGCGCGCGCTATTTCCACTCGCTCAGGCTGTTGCAGCGGGTCAAGGAACTGGACCCTGCGATGTTCACCAAATCGGGCATCATGGTCGGGCTGGGCGAGGACCGCCAGGCGGTGGGGCAGGTGATGGACGACATGCGCTCGGCCGATGTCGATTTCATCACCATCGGCCAGTATCTGCAGCCCACGCCCAAGCATCACCGGGTCGATCGCTTTGTCACTCCCGAGGAATTCGCCGCCTATGAAAGTGCGGCCTGGGGCAAGGGGTTCCTGATGGTCTCGGCCACGCCGCTGACGCGGTCGAGCTATCACGCGGGCGAAGATTTCGCCCGGCTGCGCGCGGCCAGGCTGGAGCGGCTGAAGGAAGGCTGAACGCGGGCCCGGTTGCGCGCCCGTGCCGGTGTTCGACGCCCGACACCCGCCACCCGGTGCAGCACGATGGCCGGTCCTGGCCTGAAGCGGATGGTGGGGGCTTGGCACCTTTGCGCGGAAGCAAGGCGCGCGCTGGCGCGCCGCCGCGCATCGCCGGGCCGCCCCCACGGCACGGCGATCAGGCTGCAACCTGCGCAATGCCTCAAGGCTTATCGGATAAGGCTTATCGGATCTTGCTGCCAAAAAGCGCTGCCGCCCCGGCGTCGGATCGCCGCACAGCGGCCCGTCGATGCGCGGCTCAGCCCCCACCGTCCGCTTATGGCCAATTGCGACGCCTGCCCCGCGTCGCTTGCGTGGCATGACAGGCCGGGGCACCATTGGCTAACCTCTGTCAGGTGTTGAACACCAGCCGAACTGACCGCAAGGCAGGCGCATCAGACCAAATCCGTCTGACCGGCTCCGACGCCCCGGCCGGCATGCCCGCCCCTGCGCCGGCCCCGGCAGCGTCGTGCTGCAATTACGCCGGCGGCGTGACGAGGCGTGCGGGGTGGGCCCGGGCGGGAGCGCGGCTGAGCTGGGCACTTTCTCGCACACCAAGCGCGGTTAGGGCGCGCCCGAATCGGCGAAGCAATCAGCCGGATCAGGCCTGGCACTCACCCGACTCACCCGGATGGACCGGGCAGTCGGCAGGGGCTTGCCGGGCCCGCGCGCGCCGATCTTTCGGCCACGCCGAAACGCTCAGTAGATGTAGCGAATCTGCTCGGTCCAGAAACGCTCGATCCGGCGCAGCGTGGCATTGGCGCGGTCCAGCTCGTCATGGCCGACGACACCGCGCAGGGGCAGCGCGTCAACGTGACGCTCGAACAGATCGGCCACCACCTTGCGCAGTTCCAGCCCCCTTTCGGTCAGCCGCACGCGCACCGAGCGGCGATCGATGGAGCAGCGCTGATGATGCATGTAGCCGGTTTCGACCAGCTTCTTGAGATTGTAGGACACATTCGAGCCCTGATAGTAGCCGCGCGATTTCAGCTCGCCCGCCGTCACCTCGTTCTCGCCGATATTGAACAGCAAGAGCGCCTGCACCGCGTTGATATCCAGAACGCCCAGCCGCTCGAATTCATCCTTGATGACATCGAGCAGCAGCCGGTGCATGCGTTCGATCAGCGACAGATTGTCCAGATAGCAGTTCAGCAGCACGGCGCCGGCGGGGATTTCGCCGGCAGGCGAACCCTGCGACGGGGCGCGCTTGTCCTCGCTGCCCTCGCCGGGTTCTGGCGGGCTGGTCTGCATGGGTTTGATGCGGTTGTGAAAGCTCATGACGGGGCTCCAAACCTGTTTCAGGCCCCCAAACTTGACCTAAAATGTAAAAGAAACTGTAAACGACTGCAAAAAGGTAAATCACACGCATTCAGGCCCGAAAAAAGGCCACTTGACGGCCACCCTGCGCGGCGCGAATAGTCTTTTTTCGTCAACCCTCTGGAGTGCGATTCCCATGAAACTCACCACCCGCGCCGCGCTTGCCGCGGTGCTCGCGTTGGCGCTGCCGGCGGCAGCCTCGGCATGCCCGGACTGGAACTACAATGGCCAGTTGCTGAGCTATACCTCGGATCAGGCCTGGACGCCCCGCGCCCACTCCGTCACCGCCGGCGGCGGCACCGATCTGGCCGGCTGCCCGCAGCCGGGCGCAGGTTATGTCGCCACCGCGCCCGATTTCACGCTGACCTTCACCGGCAACCAGATGGGCCGGGCGCTGGAGTTTCGCGTCGAAGGCAGCTGCGACACGGTACTTCTGGTCAATGACGCCCATGCCGGGTGGCATTTCAACGATGATGATGTGAGCCTCGACCCGCGCATCCGCATCCCGCAGGCGCCCGAGGGCATCTACGACATCTGGGTTGGCACCTATGACCCGTCGCTGTGCTCGGCCCGGCTGATCATCGAGACATTCTGAGAAATCCGCAGCGTGACGGGGCGGCACACTTGCCGTCCCGCTTGCTCATCTCAGGCGCTGCGCGGCATGCACGGCAATCCGCTCCAGCAGGGGCTGCAGATCGGCGGGGCCGGTGGCATCGCCCCCCTCTGCGGCCGGGACGCCCGGGCCAGCGATACGCCCCGCGATCCAGCGATAGAGATCGTGGTCGTTTTCCTCGAGCAGCGCTTCGAACCGCGCGCGCTCGGCATCCGAAAGCCGGTCCAGACCTTCATCGGCGAAGGGGCCCAGGATCAGATCCATCTCACGCGTTCCGCGCCGCCAGGCGCGCATGCGCAGCCGGCGCAGCGCCGCGTCATCGGCGGCATCAGCCGCGCCGGCGCCCGGCGCGCTCATCCGGCGGCTCCGACATGCTTGCGCAGCCGCTTTTCCAGCTGGCCCACGCGCTCGCCCATCTTCAGCAATTCGCCGCGCAGGCTGCGCAGCTCGGCCAGCGTGCCCTGCATCGCCTCGTCGCGCGCCTCGTCCTCGGTCAGCGGCGGCGCCACGCCCTCGCCCTCGCCGCTGAGCAGCCAGCGCAGGGAAACCCCAAGCATGGCCGCCATCATCTGCAGCCGGTTCGCGCGCGGCTCGGACAGGTCGCTTTCCCAGCCGCGCAGGGTGCGGCTGCGCACGCCCAGCCTGGTGGCAAGCTGCGTCTGGCTGAGCCCGGCTGCCTCGCGCGCCGCAGCGATGCGATCGCCCAGCGTGGCCTGCTCGTCGGAATACCAGCCCTGTTCGTCGCTCATCGTGATGTCCTTCCCGTAATCGCCCTCGATACGCCTCGATGGCCCGCACGGCCCTTGATGCGCGCTCATGCACAACATAGAAGACGGAGCCGCAAACATCAAACCGGAGCGCCGCCATGGCCTTTCTTTCCGACACGTTGGCAAGGGTAAAGCCCTCGGCCACCATCGCCGTGACCAACAAGGCGCGCGAACTCAAGGCAGCAGGGCGCGATGTCATCGGCCTGGGCGCGGGCGAGCCCGATTTCGACACGCCCGAACATATCCGCGAGGCGGCCAAGCGCGCCATCGATGCCGGCCATACCCGCTATACGGCGGTCGATGGCATCCCCGAGTTGAAGGAGGCGATCTGCGCCAAGTTCCGCCGCGACAACGCGCTGGAATACAAACCCTCGCAGATCACCGTCTCCACCGGCGGCAAGCAGGTGCTGTACAACGCGCTGGTGGCCACGCTCAACCCCGGCGACGAGGTGATCATCCCCGCCCCCTACTGGGTCAGCTACCCCGACATGGTGCTGATGGCCGGCGGCACGCCGGTGATCGTGCCTGCAGGCATCGAGACACATTTCAAGCTGACGCCCGAATCGCTGGAAGCGGCAATCACCCCGCGCACCAAATGGTTCATCTTCAACTCGCCCTCAAACCCCACCGGCGCCGGCTACACCGAGGCCGAGCTGCGCGCGCTGACCGATGTGCTGATGCGCCACCCTCATGTGTGGGTAATGTCGGATGACATGTATGAGCATCTGGTATTCGACGATTTCATCTTCACCACCCCCGCGCAGGTCGAGCCGGGGCTTTATGAGCGCACACTCACCTGCAACGGCGTGAGCAAGGCCTATGCCATGACCGGCTGGCGCATCGGCTATGCCGGCGGGCCCGAAGAGCTGATCAGGGCCATGGCCAAGGTGCAGTCGCAATCGACCTCGAACCCCTGTTCGGTGTCGCAACATGCCGCCCTGGCCGCGCTGAACGGCCCGCATGAATTTCTGGCCGGCTTTCGCGCCGCCTTCCAGCGCCGGCGCGACATGGTGGTGGCCGCACTCAACGCCGCACCCGGCATAAGCTGCCCGGTGCCCGAAGGGGCGTTCTATGTCTATCCCGAGATCTCGGGCTGCCTGGGCAAGACCTCGCCCGGCGGTGCAAAGATCGACAGCGACGAAGCCTTCGCCACCGCGCTTCTGGAAGAGGAAGGCGTGGCCGTAGTCTTTGGCGCGGCCTTCGGCATGAGCCCGTGCTTTCGCGTCAGCTACGCCACCGCCGATGCGGTGCTGGAAGAGGCCTGCGCGCGCATCCGCCGTTTTTGCGAGGGGCTGCGCTGATATCGGGTTCGGTTGATCGCCTCAGATGCCGCACGGGCAGCGAACCCGAGCCGGGCCGGGCATGACAGTCACAAGCCGATAGGAGGCTTGATCGCATGGCGCTGATCCTTTTGCGTCACACCAGGCCCGAGGGCGCCGAAGGGCTGTGCTACGGGCGCACCGACCTGCAGTTGGCCGAGTGCTTCCAGCCCCAGGCCGCGCGGCTCGCGGGCGAGTTGCCGCCCTTCGCGCGCGTGCTGTCCTCGCCGCTGTCGCGCTGCCTGCAACTGGCGCGTGCGCTGTCGGCGGCGCGCGGCGTGGCGCTCGATATCGATGAGCGCCTGATCGAAATGGATTTCGGCCGCTGGGAAGGGCATCGCTGGGATGCCATCGCCCGCGCTGAGCTCGATGCCTG
This sequence comes from Pararhodobacter sp., assembly GCA_020832665.1. GTDB lineage: Bacteria > Pseudomonadota > Alphaproteobacteria > Rhodobacterales > Rhodobacteraceae > Pararhodobacter. The sequence goes on from JAFIEG010000077.1 coordinate 13,439, forward strand.
GGCGGCCGATCTGGAAACCGCCAACCCACATGGCGGCGAACGCGTGGCCGATCTCGCCGCGCGCAGCCGGGCAGCACTCATCGAGGCCGCGCGCGGCGAAGTGCCGGCGCTGGTGGTCACCCATGCCGGGGTGATCAAGGCCGCGCTGGCGCAAAGTCGGGGAATGGCGGGCTGGAAGGCAGAACTGCATTTCGGGCAATGGCTGCGTTTCGATGCGGCGCTGGTGCCGGTGGCATGAGCGCAGCCGCCGGAGTTGCGGCATCATCCCCGCACGCCCCCCCCCAAAAAAACCCGCGAAACCAGGCGAATACGGGCCTTCGACGGCCCGTTGAACGCGAGATTTCGCCGCCCTGACCGACCTACCCCAGACGGTAATTCGGGCTTTCGCGGGTAATCTGCACGTCGTGGAAGTTAATAACGCTTTGCTGAAGATCGTTGATAATACTCACGTATTTCTCAATTTTACATCAACTTGCATCAGCCTTTCACCTTCGGACCGCAGATCAACGCTCGTATATGGCTGGATAGCGTGCCACCACTTCCGTTCCAAAACATCCGCAACCTCAAGAACCGGACCGAGCTTTCGGCGCTTTAATATTTCCGTCATCGGACTTCCGGCTTCTTACACATCGACATCGTCGAGCTGCAGACGGCGGAAGGCAAACTCTTCCTTTTCGTGGCCATCGACCGCACAAGCAAGTTCGCCGTCGCCCAACTCGTCAAAAGGCGGATCGACGCACCGCGTGGCAGTTTCTGGAACACCTCCTTGTAGCCGTGCCCTACCGAATTCACACAATCCTGACCGAGCCGCCAGAGTGGCGCCATCGGTTCGAGCCCGATGGCGACGGCATCCTGTTTGCCAAGCAGCCGCGCAACCGAAACACTGGATGGTCTCGGCAGATGCGGTTCGACATGATCTGCGAGGCGAACGGGATCGAGCACCGCCCGACAAAGCCGAACCACCCCTGGACCAACGGCCAGGTCGAACGAATGAACCGCACGATCAAGGAGGCGACGGTCAAGCGCTTCCACTACGACAGCCACGATCAACTGCGCACATCTTGCCGACTTCCTGGCAGCCTACAACTTCGCCCGACGGCTCAAGACGCTCGGCGGTCTCACGCCCTACAAACCATATGAAAAACCTGGACATCAGAGCCAGATCGATTCGTCCTCGATCCGAACCACCAGATGCCGGGACTGAACACCAAATTCAATGACATGCCGGGGCGTTTGCCCACCTGTTTTTAGGGTTTCGATCGCGTCGCCTGATTCGGAGAACTCCTCGGATTGCGAACCGCTGCCAGCTCACCCCCCGATACCTTCCAGCACCGCCGTCAGGTTGCCGCCCAGCGCGTCCGAGAGATAGCCGCCTTCCTGCATCAGAAGCAGCGGCAGGCCGGTGGCGGCGATGGCGGCGCCGATGCGGGCGAAGCCTTGCGTGGTGATGGCCAGCCCCTTCAGCGGGTCGGCCTCATGCGCATCGAGCCCCAGCGCCACCACGATCACATCGGCGCCGAAATCGCCGATGCGCTCCAGCGCGCTGTCGAGCGTGCGCAGATACGCGTCATCGCCGGTGCCGCGCGGCAGCGGCAGGTTCAGGTTGCAGCCCAGCCCCGCCCCCTCGCCGCGCTCATGGGCATGGCCCCAGAAGAACGGGTAAAAGCGGATCGGATCGGCATGCAGCGAGATCGTCAGCACATCGGCGCGGTGGTAGAAGATGCCCTGCGTGCCGTTGCCGTGATGCACATCGACATCCAGGATCGCCGGGCGCCTGCCGTGGCGCAGCAGCCATTGGGCGGCAATGCCGGCATTGTTGAGAAAGCAAAACCCGCCGGCCAGATCGCCAAAGGCATGGTGGCCGGGCGGGCGCGAGAGTGCATAGGCGGCGCGCTCGCCGCCCATCACCGCATCGGCCGCGCTCAGCGCCGTCTGCGCCGACCAATAGGCCGCTTCCCAGGTGCCGGCCGATATCGGGCAGGCGGTATCGGCCTGGTGAAAGCCGGCCTGGCCCACCGCCGAACGCGGATACGAGGCCGTGCGCCGGTCGGGGTGGATATTGGGGATCACCTCGTCCGAGGCATCGGGGATGCGGCGCCAGCGGGTGTGGATACTGCGCAGAAAGGTCAGGTATTCGGGGCTGTGCAGCGCCGCGATCGGCCCCATGCCGTGATCGGCCGGTGCCTCGAAGCGGCAACCGGCGGCCTCGGCTCCGGCCTTCAGCACCGTCACCCGTTGCGGCTGTTCGGGGTTTTGCAGAAGCTGGCCATTGGCCATGAAATGCTTCGGGTCATGATGGGCCTGGCGGTCATCGAGATAGGCTTTCATTTCTCTCCTTTCAGCGCGGCCAGGGCCGGCCCGCTCAGTGTCATGTAATGCTCGTCGGCGGCCTCGGCAAAGCCCAGCCGTTCGTATAGCCGGCGCGCGCGCGTGTTGCTTGAATAGACGCCCAGGCGCAGGAAACCCGCCCCCCAGTCGCGCGCCGCCTCGTCGCGCACCGCCGCCAGCAGAAGCTGGCCCAGCCCCGCGCCGCGCCATGGCGGTGCCACCCACAGGTCAGAGACATAGGCCCCGGCCATGCCGCGCGTGGTGGAAAAGAGCGGCGAGAACATTGCCGCGCCGGCAAGCAAGTCATCGCCGCCTGCTTCGGCCAGGATTGCGTGGCAGGCGCCCGTCAGCGCTTTCCTGATCTGTCCGTCATCGGCGCGATGGGTATCATTCATGGAGTGCGACAGCGCGCGCAGCGCCGCGTTCAGCCGCGCGGCGTCTGGCGGCAAGGCTCGGCGCAACGTGATGGCGTGCATGGGCTCAGAACCCCACCTTGCCGGCGCCCTTGAGTTCCAGCATGGCGCGGGTCTCGTCGGGCGTGGCCACCTCGCGGCCCAGCGCCTCGACCATGGCGCGAACCTTGCGCACCTGCTCGGCATTCGATTTCGCCAGCACCCCGCGCGATATGAACAGATTGTCCTCAAGCCCCACGCGCACATGCCCGCCCATGCCCGCCGCAATCGCCGCCATGGGAAACTGCATGCGCCCGGCGGCCAGAACCGAGAACAGATAGTCATTGCCGAACAGCCGGTCGGCGGTGGCCTTCATATGCGTCAGATGCTCGGGCTCGGCGGCGACCCCGCCCAGCACCCCCATCACGAACTGGATGAAGATCGGCGCCCTGACCAGCCCCCGGTCGCGAAAATGCGCCAGCATGTGCAGATGGCCCAGATCGTAGCATTCGAACTCGAAGCGTGCGCCGCGCTCCTCGCCCATCCGGCGCAGGATTCCCTCGATATCGCGCGGGGTGTTGCGAAACACCAGATCGTCCGAGCCCCGCAGGAAGGGCTCTTCCCATGCATGCTTCCATTCGCGCGGCTTGGCGGCCATCGGATAGAGCGCGAAATTCATCGTGCCCATATTGAGCGAGGCCATCTCGGGGCGCGCTGCCAGCGGCCCGGCCAGGCGCTCGTCAAGGCTCATCACAGCCGAGCCGCCGGTGGACAGGTTCACCACCGCGTCGCAGCCCTGCCTGATGGCGGGCAGGAAACCCATGAAATGCGCCGGATCGGCCGAGGGGCGGCCATCGGCCGGATCGCGCGCATGCAGATGCAGGATGGCCGCGCCGGCCTGCGCCGCCTCAATCGCCTGGGCGGCGATCTCCTCGCCGGTGACGGGCAGATGCGGCGACATCGAGGGCGTGTGGATCGAGCCGGTGATGGCGCAGGAAATGATGATCTTCAACATGTCTCCTCCCGCGCGGCCCCGGCCAGAGCGGCGCCGCGTCTGGTGTCTGGATTGTTCCGCTCAGGCCGCGCCCGCCAGCGCCCGTGCCACAGTAGGCGCGAACCGGCCCAGCGCGCGCTCCAGCCGCTCGATGATCTCGCCGACATGCTCTTCGCTGGCCACCATCGGTGGGCAGATCATGAAGTGATCGCCTTTCAGCCCGCCGCGCGTGCGCCGCGAATAGATGATCAGCCCCTCATCATAGGCCAGCTCGACCAGCGCCAGATGCGCGTTCAGCCCGCTCGGCAGGGGCGTGCGGCGCTCGCACCCGGCTGCCAGTTCGAAGGCCAGAAGCAGCCCCTTGCCGCGCACATCGCCGATGAAATCATACCGCGCCTTCAGCCCTTCCAGCCCGGCCTTGAGCCGCGCGCCCATGCGCGCGGCATTGGCCAGCAGCCCCTCGGCCTCGATCACCTCCAGCACCGCCAGCCCGGCGGCGCAGGCCAGCGGGTTGCCGGCATAGGTGAAACCGTGCAGGAAACCGCCCGCCGCCTGCACCGGGGCGACGATGCGCTCTTGCGCCACCATCGCGCCCAGCGGCGCATAGCCCGCCCCGAAACCCTTGGAAACCGACAATATGTCGGGCACCACGCCCCAATGCTCGGCGCCGAAGAAGCGCCCGGTGCGCCCGCCGCCGCACATCACCTCGTCATGGATCAGCAAGATGCCGTGGCGGTCGCAGATCGCGCGCACGGCCTCCATGTAGCCCGGCGGCGGCACCAGCGCCCCGGTCGCGGCGCCGCCGATGGGCTCGACCAGAAAGGCCAGCACCGTTTCGGGGCCCTCATTGATGATCGCCTCTTCCAGCATCTGCGCATAATGCGCGCCGGTGGCCGGCGCGTCCGGGTCCAGCCCGTCGGCCCAGGCGGTGGGGGCGGGCACCTTGGGCATGGCCTGCATCATCGGCGCGAAGGGGGTGGTGAGCGGGTCATAGCCGGTCAGCGCCAGCGCGCCCAGCGTGCAGCCGTGATAGGAAGGATAGCGCGAAATCACCTTCCAGCGGCCTTCCTGGCCCGTCACCACGGCCCATTGCCGCGCCAGCTTGATGGCGCTTTCCACCGCCTCGGAGCCGCCCGAGACGAAAAACACCTTCTCCATCCCCGCCGGCGCCAGCGCTGCGGTGCGCGTGGCCAGCGCCTCGGATGCCTCGGTCTGGAAATGCAGCCGGTAGCCGAAGGTGAACTTCTCGATCTGCCGGCGCAGCGCTTCCTGCACATGCGGGTGCGAATGACCGATGTTCGACACCATCGCCCCCGACGAACCGTCAAGATAACGCTTGCCCTCGATATCCCACATGTAAACACCACGAGCCTCCGCAAGGTGCGGGCGAGGGGAAGTGGAAAGATAAAAAAG
>JAFIEG010000078.1 GCA_020832665.1 Pararhodobacter sp.
CCATAAGGGTCATCCTCTGAGAGTTTTACCCTCTCGGAAACCCGGGGCGGTTCATTATGCCACCGTGGTTTTTGTCTCTCAGCGGCCTGACTGAGTGGTAATTGAGCCGCACCGGCACCCGGTTGGCCGAGGGGCCGTGGGGCACACCTTCGTACTGTGTGCCGATGTTGGCGGACCGCCCCCCCACCCAAGGCAATGGTCAGTGCTGCACCGGCTCTCGCAGGATTACTGGTGACAGGTCATCGCGGCCGCCAAGCCGGTCACCCGGCGCGATAGTTTAGCGCTCCTGCCTGCGGCGCGCATGTATCACGGCGCATAGCCAAAGCGCGCGCATAGCGCCCGGTAGCTGTTGCTCTCGCCGCGTTGCGCATCGATCGCTTCGGGCACCTCGCGCCTGGGGCGCGGCCCGATCGGCCCTTCCTTGCGCCCGCTGTCACCGCTCATGCGGACCGCGCCGATCAGCTCGGTGGCCAGCGGCGAGAACTTCAGCTCCAGCAGATCGCACATCCGTCGAAGCACCGCGTTCGGATCGACGGTGAAATCCTCGTAGAAGACGACAGGCACGCCCTCGTACCGATCGAGAAAGGCAAGGTAGCGCCGCGCGTATTCCTCCAGCGTTTTCGGCGAGAAATGCACCCAGTCATTCGCCATGAGCGAGAGAAAGGAATCGAGCGGATGGCGCATGGTCAGGACCGAGCGCGTATCGAAGTTCTCTGACACCAACTCGCGCAGGGTCGGGCGGGCGTCGAAATCCACACCATCCCAGCAGAACTGCGAATGGGCGTGATCGCGCAGGATCAGATGGCGCCCTCCCTGCTCCAGCCCGGTTTTGGCCGCAGCGAGCCCCGCCAGAAAGGTGGCGATCACGATTTCATCCTCCACCGGCCGGACACTGTGGCGCAGGGCGAAAACCAGATCGGTGGGCGCGAAGGGAACGGGCCCGGACTTTGCAAGCATGGCCTCGCTCAGCGGATCGATTTCGCTCAGTAATACCGTATTAGGCAGCGCAAACAGTGCCTTGGACATCACCGTCCCGCCCGTACAGGCGAAGTGATGGATGCTGCGCAGCGGCTGCGGCCCCTCGACGGCAGCAACCGCGCGTTCGCATTGCTCAAGCAGGCTCGGCAGCGGCTCTGTCGGCGTCTCGATCTCGTCGAAATCGTGGCTGTATTCGCGCAGCATTTCCAGCGCCTCGTTGAGCGTGCTTACCAGCGTGTCGGTAGGCGAATCACTTGTCATCGGCGGGCTTTTTCCTGGTCGTGCGCTTACGGGTGCCGGTTGCGCGGGGCTTCGGCCGGGCCCTGGTGGTGGTGGTGGTGGTGGCGGCGGCGGCCGCAATTTCCGGCGCCACATCGGGCTCGGCCACCAGTTGCAACTGGCGCAACTGCTGCGCCGCATCCTGCAGCCGAGGTGTGAGCTTGCGCAGCAACTCCTCCTGACCCGCGCGGGTCTCTTCCGAGCGCCGGTAGCGTTCACGCAGATCATCGAGATCGGATTGCAGCAAGCCCTGCATCCGCATCGCCAGCCCGAGATCGGCAAATGCCTTGTCACGCTCCTTGTAAGCCTGCGCGCAGGCGGCCTCCATTTCCTGCGCGCGTGCCTTGTGCATCTCGGCTTCAGACAGCCTGCCCTCGAGCTCCGCTACCCGCGCGCAATGTTTCTCTGCCTCGGCCTGTGCCTCCTTCAGCGCCGCGTCGCGCTCGGCCAGCTGTGCGGTCAGCGCCTCCGCCTTCTCCGCGCTCGCCAAGACCTCGGCGCGCAGCCTCTCGGCTTCGGCTTCCAGCGTGGCAATTCTGCGGCCCGCGGGATCGGGTTTGAAGCGTAGCTCCGGCCAGTCCGGGTCCTCCTCATCCGCGTGATCAATCTTGAAATAGCGCTCTTCGAGCCAGGATTGCAGCGCGGCGCGATCCCTGGCGCCCTTGAACATCTCCTCTACCCCGCAGCGCAGCGACAGCAGATCAACCCGGCCCAGCGCGCCGCAATCCTCCATGCCCTGCAGGATCGCCCCCTCCAGCCCGGGCATGTCGATGCGCAGCCGCACGGGGGCAGGCAGGCTGTCGGGGTCGCCCAGCACCTGCGCCACCGAGACCATGCGCGTGTGCACAGTGCCGCGCGCCTTGAGGCCCGGAAACAACCTGCGCAGCGCGTCGCTCGGCGTGGCGGTGCTGCGCAGCCCCGGCAAGTTGTAGCGTACAAGCTCCGCCTCGCGCTCCGCATCGGCCATGATGGCATCGACCAGCCTGACCCCCTCCATGCCCGCAAGGCGCTGCGCGGTCGCGCCACTTTGTGTCTTGGCCGGCTCGACCAGGATGAGCCGCTCGGGCACCCCGCCCAGCGCCTTTAGAAGAGCCTCGAATGGCTCCGCCGCGCCGATCCCCGCGACGATCAATGTGCCGGCGATCCGTTTCACCTCAGCAGCGGCCATGCATTTCCTCAACTATTGATCCGGCACAATGGCGCCGAGGTTAGCGAATGGCGACTGCGAGCGCCAGCCAGCGCGCGCACCACGTCAGCGCCGCAACCGCCCCTCGCTGTCGTTGAGCACCAGCCGCTTCGCGTCCCAAACCCACAGCACGATATTGATATCATCCGGCCCCGTTCCACGCGCGAAGCTTCGCACGCGCATCCCTGCAAACGCCATTGCGATCAGCTTGCGCGCAAGGCTCTGCGTGGGGGCTATCCCGTCGCGAGTCATCCTCGCGCGCCAGTCATCGGCGGCCAGCATCTCCGGCGTCATGTCGAATGCGCCAAGCGCGGCGGTATCCTCGGCATCGAAGATCGGCGCGATATCGGCTTCATAGGAGACAAGGGTCGTGGGCTGCAGCGTGCCGATCTGGTTGGCCTCGCGCAAGGCCGTCATGATGGAGGTCGAGGTGTATAGGGCTGGGGTGCCGCGCGGGTTGAACCGCCCACCCAAGCGCCGCGCGCCCTCTCCCGAGAGCGGATCGCGCGCCCAGACGGGGTTGAGCGCACGGTAGAGCGGGCCGCGATAGCGCATGCTCAGGCGTGCAGCCCGGCATCGACGGCGTCGATATACTCCATCACCTCGGCCGCGCGCCCCTCGCGCACCAGCTGCATCGCGGTCATCCCGTCGAAGCCCGCCAGGGGTTCCGAACGGTACCAGGCATAGGCCAGCAGCGCCGAGCCGAAACGCGGCTCGACCCGGTTGATGATTTCCACCATCTCGCGCAGGCGCTTCTGGGTCTTCGGGCTGGTGATCCGGTCGCGGCGCGAGACGGCATCGCGGCCCAGCCCCACGGTCTGCGCGATCTCCTCGCGCGAGGTGCGCAGCGAATGCGCGATCCGACCGGGCGCGAAATGGCCGTTTTCTGCGAGTGCTTCAATATTCATGACATACCCCACAATTTCCGACACAATATAGCGTCACAATCCGTGGCATTCAAGTGCGGCGCCCGTTTGCGCAACCCTGCCAGGATCGATTGGCGCGGTGTCTGGCGGGGCGAATGCCGCGTTTCAGAAATCTACGCCGGAGCGCTCGACGCGCCGGCCACGCGGCCCGATCCGCGCGGCCATATCGGAGAAGGAACTGTAGCTGCTTGCAAGCAGGCGCCGGCCGGTGGCGAGCAGCATGAGATCGGCCAGCGCATACTGGAGCTGTCGCGGCGAGCGGTCGAAGAGGTCGCGCTCCAGCCAGGCGAGGCGGTCGCCGTAGCGCTCTGCAAAGCGTGCATAGGTCGCGTCCAGATCGGCGGCCAGGAAAACCGTCTCGATCGCCCCCTCGGCCAACAGCGTATCCACCCGCTCGATGAACCGGTCGGAATGGCTTTTTCGGCGCCACTCGACCAGTTCGCGGTGGCGATGCGCCGGCCAGTTGGCGGGCGATTCATGGGGCAGGTGATCGAACCCCTCGCCGGTGGCCATGCGGATATGAACGGCCACATCGCTGCGCGCGCGCACGCGCGACACCAGTTCGCAAACCGGCTCGGCGGGCAACAAGGCGCGCAGATAGCGCCGCTCGGCCGCGGCATCGCGGTGCGGGCTGGTCAGGGTGTAGGCCGAGCGGATATAGACATCGCCCTGGGGCGCGTCGCCTTCGGCCAGGATCGGCTCCTGAAACTGCGCGCCGGGCTCGATCTCCATGTAGTTGTAGAGCCGCGCGCTGCGCGCGCGCAGCAGATCGGCGGCGGCGTCATCCTCGATCACCGGGCCGTTGTAGCGCAGCAGATCGCCGATGCGCGCTTCGCAGTGATGATCGGTGCGCCAGACAACCACCAGCGCGCGCCCGGTGCGCTCGGCGATCGTGGCGGCCGAGGCCAATGCGCGAAGCCGGTTACACAGCCCGTGCTGGACATCAATGTAAAGCCGCGGCCGGGCAAGGATGTGCGGCGGCGCCACAGGCGCTTCTTGGGAACGGAGGGGCGCCTGCTCCCGTTGGGCATGTGTCATGTCGGGCATGTGTCATCCGGGCCGGTCGATTGCGGCTGTTGTGCACGCTCGGCCGTGCGGTGGCAAGAGAGGGGCAGGCGACCGGCCTGGCCCTCGCGCCTCCTGTCGCTCGCCTGTAGTCGATGCCCTGCTGTGCCGCGCCCCCCCACCGCCTGCGAGTTATTCCTCGACCGGGGAATCATCTTCCTGCGCCTCAAACCGCAGCATCACGAACACGCCCTCGGGGATATCCATCGGGCCGCCTGCGCCCCATGCAGGGCCATTGGCGACCGGCTCGAAGGTGCGCACGGTAAGAACCCCATCGGCGTATTCCGGCTCACTGACATAGACTTGCAGGTTCATGTTGTGATCCTGCGGCGGGCGAATGCGCCAGCCTTTCGACGCCAGGGGCTGCACACCGGACAGGGTATAGGCGCCCTCCGACACGCGCTGCATCGTCGCGCCTACGGGCTCATTCGGTTCCTCGGTCCGGTCATTGTAGAGGCGCAGGATCGGCGAGGCTTCGAGAATGAACCCGCTGCCATCGACCGTGGTATTGCCGGTGGAATAAACACGACGCCAGGAACCCCATGTGTCGGTGTCCTGCCTTCCGACGCGGTGATACAGCTCACCAGCCTGGGCCGCTCCAAAATTCGGTGTATAGAATTGGGCAAGCAGGCCTCCTGAGCCGCCATACCGCAATACAACCCCGCAGCCAAACTGGCTGGCACCATCAGGGAAAGAGCCGCTTGTGACAGCCGTTGTTCGAAAGAATCTTGGGGGTAGCGATGTATCGTCTATGTTGCTCAGGGTGGATGGATCACTGCCCCCAAGCCCCATCCAGCCGACTGTTGTCAAACGCCCCGCCGTGGTGTCGGTGGGTGAAGTTGTGACAGCCGCAGTGGCAGCGGTGCCAAGACCAAGACTAGTGCGCGCATCGGCAGCGGATGATGCGCCGGTTCCCCCGTTCGCGACCGGCAACTGCCCGGTTACGGCAGCAGGCTGGTTCAGTGCGACAGCCCCGAAGCCGATTGCGCTGCCCGAACGTCGCATCACCTGATGATCGGTTCCCGCCGCAATGTCAGCCACCACTCCTGAGCTATCGGCACTACGTCCGATCAGGCTCAGGGACGTTCCGTTGGCAAGGGCAGCCCGCATGACGCCGCCTGCGGGCAGGTTCAGCGAACCGCTCACACTAAGCCCATTTGGCGCGCCAACCGCCCCGCTCTCGCGATCAACCACCAGCCCGTCATGCCATGTGGTGCCATCCGGGCTGACCTTGATCGCGAAATCATCCGACCCGGCGGTGCCCATCTCGGCGCGGCCCGACCAGTCGGTCTGGAACAGCAGGCTTGCGGTGTCGCCCGATGCGGCCTTGTTGATCTTGAGATGGTGCCCGGCGCCTTCATGACTGAGCAGCGTGGCCGGGGAGGCGACGGAAAGCCGGTTGGTGGCATCGAAACTTGTATTGATGCCCACGCCGGAGAGATCGTCGAAATCCGGTGCGGCGGCTTCGGGGGCTTCCCATTGCGTGCCCGTCCAGATGCGCAGCGCTTCTTCCTCGCGGCCCCAGGCACGCCAGCCGGGCTGCGGTGCGATGAAGACCCAGCCGCCCTGAACCCAGGCCGCCAGCATAGCCGCCTGCCCGGCCCATTCGTTGCCCGGCGCCGCGCCCAGCGCCCAGACCTGTCCTTCCTCGGGAAGTGAAGGGGGGGTGGTGGCGTCGAAGGTCTCGACCACAAGCTGCACCAGAAGGTCGAGGATTTGCAGCGCCTCGTTATGGGTGACGTGTTTTTGCGCCTGCGACGGCTGGATAAAGGGCAAGGCGAGCCTTGCCGACTGGTCCGACATCATGGCCTCCGGTGAATCTGCGAATCTGCCGGATCCTGCGGGAAATGCGCAAAGATCGCCTTGTCTCGCCGTTCGCATCCCGGCCCTTGCACGCAACGGTGGCGGGGCAAGGGAGCGCGCGCAGGGACGGCGCCGAACGGCATTGACCTTGTGGCGCGGTGGCGCGATTGTGCACGACGCAAGCAGCATAGGTGCGGTCGTGAGCAATTCTTGTGAGAAATTCGCAGACGGGGTGCTGGAAGCGCTCGCCGCATATCAGGGCACAGGTGCGCTCGAGAACGGCGCGCGTATTGTTCGCGGTTTTTTCCCCAACTGGGACGAGGAGCACGGCACGGTCGCGCTCAGCCATGAGTCGGGCCCCGACAATCTGCTGCGGGTCGAGGGAAAGGCCACGGGCGAGCCGCGATGGCTGACGCTCAATTTCGATCTGGGCGGCGGAGATTTCGAGCCGGGGGACGTGATCGGGGTCGTCGCGGATGTTGAGGGCGATGGCGATTACGATCTCGAGATGTTCATCCGCACTCGCTCGGATGAAGGCAATATAGACACCGAATTCCCCGAAGGTCTGTCCGTGTCCGCCGGCCGGCGCGTCGTGAATTCCATGCACACTGTCGGGATGGGCGATGGCGTGGTGACCACGGAGCGCTTTCACATGCTCATCATCCGCCTTCCCAAACGCGATTTCCGGCTGGAGATACGCGAGATGCGGTTTTTCGTTCTGCCTGCAAGCCATGGTCTGCGTTCGGCGAGCATGTCGCTGGCCAGTGCAAGCGCGTGATTGGCGTCAGGGCCGCCTGATCTCTATCCGCTCACCGGGCATTGGGCCCATTACTTTCCACGAAGTCGAGTTGTCGATTCACACGGTCTCGTCTTGCGCTGACTGCGATTCGGAGGTGAGCCTGTCGCGTTCCTGCGCGTGTTGCGCACGATGTTCCCGCGCTTGCGCGCTCAGGCGCAGGATCACCGCCCCGAGGACCGATTCGCGCAAACGGTGCGACTCGCGCGCCTCATCGAACTGACGGTTAATTGCGTCGAGTTGTGCCTTGAGCAGGAGCCTGTCTGCAATTTCGGCGTTGAGTAATTGGGTCTTGCTGTCCAGCTCGGATTTTTCGGCCATCAGGCGCTCGGTCTCGGTGAGCATCTGCTGCAGGGACTCGCGCAGCAGGTCGCGCTCCTCGGTAATCGTTGCGAGTTGCGTTTCCTGGATCTGCGACTCCGAAAGCTCGTTTGCGCGTGAATCGAGCTTCTTCTCATGTTCCCCCTTCTCGGCCACCAGGCGCTGGGTCTCGGAGAACATCTGCTGCAGGTTCTCTTGCAGAAGGTCTCGCTCTTTTGTCAGCGAGGCCGCGTTGCGCACTGCCGCGGAAATATCTTCCAGACCGGGGGTTCGGGGAGAGATGGGGCCGGTAATCATCGCCTCGAGTTCGTCGGTCAGCTCGAGCGCGCTGGAATCCTGCGCCAGTAGGGTCGCCGCAATCGCGGAATGAATCGGCGAGAGATCAGAACCCGATGGGGCATCCGCTGCCGCCACCGGCGCGAGACGCACGCCGAGCCGGTCGCCCAGCGCTTGGGCACAGGCAGCCGGTTGGGCTTCGAGCATTCCTGCGTCAATCATCACCATCCGCCGGCGCGCCTTGCGGCAGCGGCGCAAAAGCGCCTCGCAGTTGTCGCGCCAGGCATCGAGAGCGACCTCCGGCGCCTGACCCGCCCGCAGCGCCTTGGTCAGATGATCGAGCGGCAGCCGCACAGGGAGAAGGATCGTGGTTTGCACATCCTGTGCAAGCGCCGTGTCGATCCCCTGGCAAAGGGTAAACTCGACGGGCGGTTCAGCGTTAGCGACAAGCGCCTGAACAGCTTTGACCGCCGCCGGATCGTCGCTCGAGACCAGGAGAAGGGACAGGGTCTTTTCCCTGGCGGATAGATCTGCCGATTGTTCAGGCATGCACTTGTTCCAGATTTCCTCGTCATCGAAACGTAACCACAGTGAGCGGCAAACATCCAGCGGCCTGCGTAGTGACGGGGCGAGCACCGCCGCAGCACGGCAATTGCTCTGAAATGCCAGTCGCTACCAGGGCATTGCAGTCGCAGGGGCGAGCAGCGTTGCGGAGATTTCTTGCGTGAGGACAGTGCTCACACTCCAAGCAGATGCCTCTCAGCGCAAGAGTGGACATGCAATGTCCGCTTGGGTATCCGTGAACCAAATATCGGGACTTTCGGGGCAGAGCGGGCTTCAGGCCGACGTGGCTGGGCAAACATTTCAGGCTGGCGGGTTGGCGTGGACGCCCGAGAGATTCAGGGCAATCATGAAATGATCAACGATCATTGTGCAATGATATCAATTTATCTCGACGCGTGCCGGGACGGTGCACCAGGCGCGCGGCAGGACATTCTGTCACGCATGCAAAAGCTGGGCGTGCGTGTTGCGCAAAGTGGTGATGATCTGCTGCGACAGGCCTATCGGCGCAACGCCACCCTGATTGCACTGGCGCTCAAGGACCCGCGGATTGAGGAGGAACTCGCGCTTCCCGAAATTCTGGGCCCCATCGCCGCCGCGGGCAAGCCGGGGATCAGCGTGGTGACTTGTGCGATGAACCGCAGCGAGAACCTGCTGCGAGCCTTGCCAAGCTGGCTGCAGCAGTCGGCAGTGTCGGAGGTTGTGATCGTTGACTGGTCATCGGACGAACCCGTGCGCGAGGCCCTTGCCGCAAAGGCCGTCTCCGACCCGCGGATAAAGGTCGTGCGTGTGAATGGCGCGCCACGCTGGATCCTGTCCTGCGCCTTCAATGCCGGGTTCCGCGCGGCAACATTCGATACGATCCTGAAGGTCGATGCGGATATCGTGCTTTCCGAGGATTTCCTGTCCCGAAATGGTGTTCCGGCCCAGGACAGCTTCATCGCCGGCAACTGGCGCACGGTTGATGAGGGCCAGGCGCATGTCAACGGCTTCTTCTTCGCCTCACGCGCAGCCCTGGCCCGTGTGGGCGGGTTCAACGAGTTCATTACCACCTATGGCTGGGACGATGACGATCTCTACGCCCGTTTGGAGGCCGCAGGCTTCCAGCGCAACGACGTGGCGCCCGAAACCATCCATCACCTGCCGCATTCGGATGACGAACGCACCGGAGAGGCTTGCGACGCCTCGCGCCCGGCATGCGAGGCGATCATGGCAACCACGCGCTTCAAGATCCAGCGCAACCGCGTCCTGGCGGAGATGATGCCTGTCTGGAGCGCCGAGATGGGACCGCTCGCGCTCACGATAGACGCCCGGCAGGAAGACGGCATGACCCTGTCGGTTGCCGGGGATCCCGAACAGGCCGTCCCGGAGGAGGTGTTCGATCGCGCCTCGCGCAGGATGCTGCAGGAACTCATGGCATGGGACTACGGCCCCGGCGTGCGTAACCTGTCGCCGGATGTCTTTGACCGGGTGATGGCCTGTCCGGCATCGCAGCTCTCGCGCGAGCTTTTCGACCGGGCCATCACCGATCCCGGCAGCATCGCAGCACCGGCTATCGCGCCCGCGCGGCGGCGGTTCTTCATCGACGCGCAGCACGGGTTGGGCAACCGGCTGCGCGCCATCGGCTCGGCCGCCGCCATCGCCGAGGCGACCGGGCGCGAACTTGTCATCGTCTGGCAGCCCGACGATCACTGCAACTGCCGCTTTTCTGATCTCTTCGCCTATGATGGCGCGGTGCTCGACCAATCCTTCCTGCACGATGCGGATGCCTGCGACATCCACAACTACATGACCATCGAGGGCGGCGAGAAGGACGCGCCCATCCGCAGCGACGGCGCGGGCGACATCTATGCCCGCACGGCATTCGTGCTCAACTCCCCACATTCCGACTGGGCGCGCGAGAACCGCTTCATCCAGTCGCTGAGCCCGGTCGAGGCCGTGCAGGCGCTGGTGAACGCCGTGCGCCACCCCAATGACGTCTCGGCCCATGTGCGGATGGAGGGCGGGCGCAAGGACGAACACCTGCCCTATGAAAGCACCGCCAACTGGACGGAAGAGGACCACGACCTTATCGACCACTGGCGCGCGAAAAGCCACTTCTCGCATTTCATGAAGCGCATCGACGCGCTGATCGAGGAGGGCCGCGCCGGGCGCGTCTTCATTGCCGCCGACCGGCCCGAGACCTACGAGGAGTTTCGCCGAGCCTATCCCGACCGGCTTGCATGGCTGGAACGCAGCCTTTACGACCGCTCGGCGGAGCAGTTGCACTACGCTCTGGCCGATGCCATCCTGCTGAGCCGGGCGCCGCTGATGCTGGGCTCGACCTGGAGTTCGTTCTCCGAGCTGGCGCAGCGGTTGTCGCCGGGGGGGATGACGGTGGAGATGAGCGGGAAGGATTTTTGATGGAGCTTCCGTGTGGTTCCGACTCCCGGCCCGACGATCTGAACGCTTCCGTCGTTGCACAAGAGATCCTTGGTGTGTCGGGCGACGAAATAGCATTACGAACCGAAAAGCTTTCCGGCGGCGCATCCAATAACGGCCTGTTTTTACATACTGCTGAAACCTCCACAGGAAAGTGTTTCCGGTTTGTCGAGAAGCATCCAAAGCGTGATCGAGAGCTTTTCTTTCTAGAAGAACTGTACCCCCTCATTCGGCAGGGCGGAAAGTTGAAGGTTCCTGAAATCTACGCAGCCGGTAGGCGGAATGGGCAAGTTGTCTTATTTATGGAGTACATGGACAATGTCCAGAAGAGCTCCAGGGAGGTCGGAAGGCATCCGCATGAAATCGGTGCGGCAATCGCCGCCCTTTCATCTATTCCCTTGAGCGAAGAGGTCGCGCGAAATCCTCTCGAACATCTCAACAGTAACCTCCTCAATCGATTTCATGACTTTGCCTCCGAGCGACCCGAATTAATCGCAACGAACGATGTGGAATCAATCAGAATTTTAATCGAGAGTCGCGAGTCATTAAGCGAGCGCATGAGCGCACTTCCTTTGTGCTACGCCCATGGAGATATATTCTATGAGAATATTGTTTTTAAAGATTCAACGTTACACACCGTTGTTGAAGTCGCCCTGTTGGATTGGGGGGATTATCGTGTAGATAGAATCGGAACGGATCTGTTCCATTTCGCCGGTTATGAAGATCGGACGAAACTAATGGGTTCAGAAACCTTCAGGCGTATTCTGGCCGCATATCGAGATGGAATAGCGCCTCGTTTCGGGAGCCTAGACGCAGAATTATTGGCATTCGCCGCCGCCGCAAGACGATTTTCGCGAAAGGCGACGAATGCAATCAATGGAAACAACGATGCGGCGCCTGCAGCCTTGGCTTCGGTCAAACTTCTGCTTTCACTTGCGTCAAATTCTAACCAGTAGAACGAAAAGGTCAAATCATGGTGAAAGAGATTTTTTCAGCAAGCGATGTCGCTGATTACTTCAAGTCCAAAAAAGATGAACTTCTTGCAGCATGGCGAGAGGTCGAAGTTGACGGGTATGCTTCGGATTATCAGAATATCGTTGGGCCTTTTGCGAAAATGGTATATAAAGGGATGGATCGATTCAAGGGTCGAACAGTGCTGGATATCGGCTGCAACTCTGGACAAAATTCCATTGCTGTATCCTTTTTCGCGAAAGAAGTTATTGGCTGTGAAGTACAGAATGGGCCGTACATGAGGGCATTGCGCTCGAGGGACATTGTCAGCAATGACTTCCCTATGGATCATGTTAGCATTGAGAAAGCAGATGTCCGAGAAGCTCTCAATGATCGTTTTGACGCAATATTGGCTTGCAAAGTATTGTATTGGGTAGGCGATGACAACGTTCGAAGGATTCGGGATTTCTTGAAGGGGAAGTCAGATTTCAGAATTCTCATACATACGGTGCCGGGTCGAGAGCCGGTGACGACAAAGATTTATAATGGCATGTTTGAAGTAAACGATATCAAATCTTTTTTGCGCGACGCTGGGTTCGAGACCTTTGAAGAGTGGGGCTTCAAGTCTTCCAGCGGTCATATTCAAACTTGCATTTTTTCGGAAAAATTTCGAAATTGAAATTTTCTGACACATTGGATCTTCCTGGTTCATGGTTTTTTTTGGAAACGATCGAGATGGGGGGTATATGGATGAGTGATGACAGGACAGCGCTTCGAAGAATGCAAGGTTTTTTGCAACACATTCGCGAGTTGGGATATGACGCCGACACAGTTATAGATGTGGGAGTGGCTTGGGGTACGCCGGATCTTTACGCGCAGTTTCCTAATGCGTACTTTTATCTAATAGAAGCCATTCCAGTGTTTGAAGAAGGTATAAAGAGAATATTGCAGCGTGTTTCGGGAGAGTATTTCTTGGTAGCTGTGGGAGATAAATCGGATGAAATTGTCATTTCGATTGACTTGAGTTCGTCTGCTTTAGCGGGGGCAAATGTAATAGACATACCCGAAAACGCATCTGGCGAAGCCACCTTTAAGATTTCCGTAGACACAATTGACCGAATTCTTGCGTCTAAGAGTATAGAGGATGGAGCGCTTCTTAAGCTCGATGTGCAAGGAGCGGATCTTCGTGCGCTCACCGGCGCAACGGAAACACTAAAAAAATGTGAAGTGGTGATTGTTGAAGCTTCGTTGATCAACAAAAAGAACAAAGCCGGCGATATCATAGATTTCATGCGTGTTAATGACTTCGATTTGTATGAAATATTTGATGTCATGAATCGCCTTCACGACAACGCGCAGGGGCAAATAGATATTGCGTTTGTGAGGCGGGGGTCGATCCTGACAGGTTATAAAGGATGGGTTTGAGGTTGTCGGTGCTCACGGTCATCGGAAGAGCTGAAATGAATTTCGTGATGCGTTCAGTTGCAAACAAGCGCCGTTTTACTTTTTCGGGTAGGAAATTCAGAGCAAATCTAAGTAAGGGAAACCGATTATGACGCACTTCAAAATGAAGGACAAGACAGCACTCGTCTGCGGCGCCGGCGGTTTCATCGGCGGCCATCTGGTCAAGCGGCTCAAGGCCGAGGGCTTCTGGGTCCGCGGGGTGGATCTGAAGTTCAACGAACACGCCGAAACCGAGGCCGATGATTTCGCCATCGGCGATCTGCGCGAGCAGTCCTTCGTCCGCGCGGTCATCGACCGGCCCTTCGACGAGGTCTATCAGCTTGCCGCCGATATGGGCGGCGCGGGCTACATCTTCACCGGCGAGAACGACGCCGACATCATGCACAACTCGGCCACGATCAATCTCAACGTCCTCGATGCCTGCCACAAGCGCAACATCAAGCGCGTTTTCTACTCATCCTCGGCCTGCATGTACCCCGAGCACAACCAGCTTGACCCCGACAACCCCAACTGCGCCGAGGACAGCGCCTATCCGGCCAACCCCGACAGCGAATATGGCTGGGAGAAGCTGTTTTCCGAGCGGCTCTACCTTGCCTATAACCGCAACCACGGAATGCAGTGCCGCGTGGCGCGCTACCACAACATCTTCGGCCCCGAGGGCACCTGGGATGGCGGCAAGGAAAAGGCCCCCGCCGCCATGTGCCGCAAGGTGGCCATGGCCCCCGATGGCGGCCAGATCGAGGTCTGGGGCGACGGCAAGCAGACGCGGTCCTTCCTTTATGTCGATGAATGCATCGAGGGCACGCTGCGCCTGCTGCGCTCGGATTTCGAGGGGCCAGTGAATATCGGCTCGGAAGAGATGGTGACGATCAACGAACTGGCCGAGTTGGTGATCGCGCTGTCGGGCAAGGATCTGGGCATCAACAACATTCCCGGCCCGCTGGGCGTGCGCGGGCGCAACTCCGACAACCGGCTGATCCGCGAGAAGCTGGGCTGGGCGCCTGAACAGCCGCTGGCCGACGGGATGAAGACCACCTACAACTGGATTTCGGGTGAAATCGACAGGAAACACAACCTGCGCAAGGCATCCTGAGCGATGCGCCTGTTCCTCGCCGGCCATCGCGGCATGGTGGGGCAGGCCATCCTGCGGCGATTGCACGCGCGCGATGGTGTGGCCGAGATCCTGACCAGAGGCCGCAACGAACTTGATCTGACCAATCAGGCGCAGGTCGCGGCCTTCATGCGGGCCGAGCGCCCCGATGCCGTGATCCTCGCCGCCGCGAAGGTTGGCGGCATTCTGGCCAATGCGAACCGGCCGGCCGATTTCATCCGCGAGAATCTGGCGATCCATGCCAATGTGATCGGGGCGGCGGCCGATGCCGGTGTGGGCCGGCTGATCAACATCGCCTCAAGCGCGATCTATCCGCGCGACGCCCCCCAGCCGATGCCGGAAGCCGCGCTGTTCACCGGCCCATTTGATCCCACACATGAGCCCTATGCCCTTGCCAAGCTTGCCGGCATCAAGCTGTGCGAGAGCCTCAACCGGCAGTATGGTACGGATTTCCGCTCGATCGTGCCCACCAATCTTTATGGCCCCGGCGACAATTTCCACCCCAGGAATTCGCACGTTCTGCCCGCGCTGATCCGGCGGTTCCACGAGGCGGCCGAAGCGGGCGCCGATCAGGTCATCATCTGGGGCAGTGGCACGCCGAAGCGCGAGTTCCTGCATGTCGATGACATGGCCGAGGCGGCGCTCTTCGTGCTCGATCTCGACCGCGCGATCCATGAAGCCAATACCGAGCCGATGCTCAGCCACATAAATGTGGGCACCGGCACGGATGTCTCGATCATGGAGCTGGCGCAGCTGGTTGCCGAGGTCACCGGCTTCGAGGGGCGTATCACCACCGATCCCTCGAAACCCGACGGCACGCCGCGCAAGCTGATGGATGTGAGCCGCCTGACACGCATGGGCTGGAGCGCGCGCATCGACTTGCGTGAAGGCATTGAGGCCGCTTACAGATGGTTTGTTGAGAACCGCGACATCGCGCGGCTGTGAAGCAACCGGCGCTGAGGTATTTCGATGACGCAACCCATTCACCCCGTCCTTCTGTGCGGCGGCGCGGGCACACGGCTGTGGCCGCTCTCGCGCAAGAGCTATCCCAAGCAGTTCGTGCCGCTCACCGGTGAGGAGAGTCTCTTTCAGGCCTCGGCCCTGCGGCTGTCGGGCCCGGGCTTCGCGGCGCCGCTCGTTGTGACCGGCAGTGACTTTCGCTTCATCGTCACCGAGCAGCTCGCCGCGGTGGAACTTGCGCCCAGCGCCGTGCTGATCGAACCGGCCGCGCGCAACACCGCGCCGGCGATCCTGGCCGCGGCCCTCGCACTTGAGGCACAGGCACCGGGCGCGCTGATGCTGGTCGCGCCGTCTGACCATGTCATCCCCGACCCCGCGCGCTTTCGCGAGTCGGCGCAGGCGGCGGCCCCGGCGGCGCAGGCGGGGCGCATCGTCACCTTCGGCATCCGCCCCGACCGGGCCGAGACCGGCTATGGCTGGCTGGAGCTGACCGAGGCCCCGGGCGAGGACTTCGACCCCGTCCCGCAGCCGCTCAAGCGGTTCGTCGAGAAACCCGGCGTAGCGGCGGCGCAGGCCATGCTCGACGGCGGGCGGCATCTGTGGAATGCCGGCATCTTCCTGTTCACCACCGATGCGCTGATCGCCGCCTTCGAGGCCCATGAACCCGAGATGCTGGCGCAGGTGCGCGCGGCCTTCGAGGGGGCCGAGCATGATCTGGGCTTCACCCGTCTTGCACCCGGGCCCTGGGCGGAGATCGAGGAGAACTCCATCGACTACGCGGTGATGGAGAAGGCTCCGAACCTCTCGGTCGTGCCCTATGGCGGCGCGTGGTCGGATCTGGGCGGTTGGGAGGCGGTGTGGCGCGACTCCGGCCCCGACGCATCCGGTGTTGTCACCCATGGCCCCGCCACCGCGATCGATTGCGAGAATTCGCTCCTGCGTGCGGAGGACGAGCACCAGCAGCTTGTCGGCCTCGGGCTCAGGGATATCGTCGCCATCGCCATGCCCGACGCGGTGCTGGTGGCGCACAAGGACCGCGCTCAGGATGTGAAACTCGCGGTCAAGGAACTCAAGGCGCAGGGCGTGACGCAGGCCGAAACCCTGCCGCGCGACTACCGCCCCTGGGGCTGGTTCGAAAGCCTTGTCGTGGGCGCGCGCTTTCAGGTCAAGCGAATTGTCGTCCACCCCGGCGCGTCGCTGAGCCTGCAAAGCCATCACCACCGTGCCGAACACTGGATCGTGGTGCAGGGCACCGCAAGGGTGACAGTCGATGACGAGGTGAAGCTGGTAGCCGAGAACCAGTCGGTTTTCATCCCTCTGGGCGCGGTGCACCGGATGGAAAACCCCGGCAAGCTGCCCATGATATTGATCGAGGTGCAGACCGGCAGCTATCTGGGTGAGGACGACATCATCCGCTACGAGGATATCTATGCACGCGGCCAAGGGGCGAAGGGGTGAGCAAGACAATCATCAAGCTGTCACCCGGCGAGGATTACGCCCGGCGCGTCGCGCGCCGTCAGGAAGAGCTGCAGTCATCCTTGTGGAAAGTTCCGGCATCGACAGCGAGAAATCTATCGCTCAGTTCCATGGAAATGGGGTTTATCACTATGGCACCAAAGAAGAAATGAGCCGTGGCGGCTGCAGGTGCCGTTCGACCCGACGCGACTGCGAGGGATCACCACGACGCCCGCATTGACCGGGCAGTGTACGAGCGACAGCTAGGGGAATACCACAGGTTACGCTCAATCCGTTCCGAACAGATCGCGCGTGAAGACCTTGCCGGCGACATCGTCCAGATCGGCGCTGCGGCGGTTGGAGAGGATCAGATCGGCCTCGGCCTTGAACGCATCGAGATCGCGGATCACGCGGGAATTGAAGAACAGATCCTCGTCCAGCGCGGGCTCGTAGACGATCACGCCGATCCCCCTGGCCTTGAGCCGCTTCATGATCCCCTGCACCGCGCTCTGGCGCCAGTTGTCCGAGCCCTGCTTCAACACCAGCCGGTAAACTCCCACGATTTTCGGTTGCGCGGCGATGATGCACTCGGCGAGGAAGTCCTTGCGGGTGCGGTTGGCCTCGACCACCGCAGCGATCAGATTCTGCGGCACATCGTGGTAATTGGCCAGAAGCTGCTTGGAATCCTTGGGCAGGCAGTAGCCGCCATAGCCGAAGGAGGGGTTGTTGTAATGCGCGCCGATGCGCGGATCGAGCCCCACGCCCTCGATGATCTGGCGCGGATCAAGCCCGTGGCCCAGGGCGTAGCTGTCGAGCTCGTTGAAAAAGGCCACGCGCAGCGCGAGATAGGTGTTGGCGAAAAGCTTGATCGCCTCGGCCTCGGTGGGATCGGTAAACAGCACCGGCACATCCTTGCGCATCGCCCCCTGGCACAGAAGCTCGGCGAAGAACTGCGCGCGCGGGCTACGCTCGCCCACCACGATGCGCGAGGGGTGGAGATTATCGTGAAGCGCGCGCCCCTCGCGCAAGAATTCTGGGGAAAACAG
The DNA here is from genome assembly GCA_020832665.1 of Pararhodobacter sp. GTDB lineage: Bacteria > Pseudomonadota > Alphaproteobacteria > Rhodobacterales > Rhodobacteraceae > Pararhodobacter. The sequence goes on from JAFIEG010000078.1 coordinate 17,600, forward strand.
GATGTTGTCGCAGCCCGTCGCCTGCCTGATGCGCTTGGTGAAGCCCACCGGAACGGTGGATCTGATCACCATCACCGCATCGGGGTTGATGGCGCGGATCTGCGCGATTACCGCTTCCACGCTCGATGTGTCGAACCGGTTGGTGTGCGGGTCGTAATCGGTCGGGGTGGCGATGATCGCGTAATCGGCGTTGCGAAATGCCACCGCAGGATCAGTGGTGGCCGTCAGATCAAGCGTGCGGTTTTCCAGGTAATCCGCGCAATCCGCATCCATGATCGGGGCCTTGCGGGCGTTGACCGCTTCCACCCGCTCCTGCGCCTGATCGAGCGCCGTTACCGAATTGTGCTGGGCCAGCAAGATGGCGTTCGAAAGCCCCACATAGCCCAACCCCACAACGGCAATCCTCATGGTATCGTTTCTCCGGTATCGAAAATGCAGCCCGGGGGGGGGGGCGGGGGGCCGCGCAAACGCCCACACCCCGGGCCCGGGGGAACGCCGGGCAGGCGGCGCGTCTTCAC
>JAFIEG010000079.1 GCA_020832665.1 Pararhodobacter sp.
CCCGCCCCGCCCAGCGCGACAAGGCCGGCGCGCCAGGCGGCAAGGGCGGCGACAAGCCCGGCTCAGACGCCCGCGCACCCAGGCGCGCCGAGGGCGGCAAGGCGGGCAAGCCCGGCAAATCCGGCAAGCCGCCCCGCCGCGACGACGGCCCGCGCCGCTTTTCCGCTGCCCCCGACAAGAAGCGCGAGCGCATTGACCCCGACAACCCCTTCGCCGCCGCGCTGATGGGGCTGAAGGACAAGTCCTGAGCCGCCATGCATTTCGCCCGCACGCCCAGCCCTCCGTATTTCGCCGTGATCTTTTCATCGAAGCGAAGCGCGGGGGACAGGGGTTATGCCGCAACCGCCGCGCGAATGGTCGATCTGGCTGCGGGAATGCCGGGGTTTCTTGGCGTCGAAAGCGCGCGTGACAATGACGGTTTTGGCATCACAGTGGCCTATTTCGACTCGGAAGAGGCGATTAGGCGCTGGCGTGACCACCCCGAGCATGCCGCCGCCCGCCAGCGGGGACGCGAGGAATGGTATGAGCATTTCGAACTGCGCGTGGCGCGGGTCGAACGTGCCTATGGCGCCGATACCCGTCATGGCTGAGCCCTCCGCCACCATCCGCCTGGACAAATGGCTGTGGCATGTGCGCGCCTTCAAGTCGCGCAGCCTGGCCGCGCAGGCGGTGGCCATGGGGCGCATGCGGCTCAACGGCCAACTGGTGGCCAAGCCCGCGCAGCCGGTGCGCGCCGGCGATGTGCTCACTTTCGCCATCGGCCAGCGGGTGCGGGTGCTGCGTGTCATCGGCCCCGGCAGCCGCCGTGGGCCGGCCAGCGAAGCCGCCACGCTGTACGAGGATCTATCGCCGCCGGCCCCGCCGCCCGATCTGTCGCGCCCCAAGCGCGAGCCCGGCGGTCGCCCCGAGGGCCGCGCCAGGCGCTCTTTCGACGCAGCCCGTTCGCGATGGGTTGAATGAGCCGCGCCATCGGATTAATTCCGCTGCGAAGCCCAAGCCGCGAGCCCGCCCCATGACCTATGTCGTGACCGATAACTGCATTGCCTGCAAATACACCGATTGTGTCGAAGTCTGTCCGGTGGACTGTTTCTACGAGGGCGAGAACATGCTCGTCATCCACCCCGACGAATGCATCGATTGCGGCGTGTGCGAACCCGAATGCCCCGCCGATGCGATCCGCCCCGATACCGAGCCCGACATGGAACCCTGGGTCGAGTTCAACCGCAAGTATTCTGAGATGTGGCCCGTGATCACACAACGCCGCGATCCGATGCCCGGCGCCGAAGAGCATGACGGCGAAGCCGGCAAGCTGGACAAGTTTTTCTCGGAAAAGCCGGGCGAGGGCAGCTAGGCCGAAAAGCACGAGAAGGCACAAAAAACGCGTTATATACGTGGCGTCAGGGCATGTGGTCACGATTCCGCGCTTTGATTCGCGGCCATTTTATGTTATGTAATTGTTACTGTATGAAACGCCCGGCATCCGCAGCGCTGCTCGCCTGTGCGATGTTTTTTTTGGCAACGACGAAGCCTTGGCGCGGGAAACGCCGTTTCCCGTGGGTTTGCTGTCGCCAGAATCGGGCTAGCCGCGAGGAAGCCCCAGAATGAGCAAGGCCCGCAAGCCCGAGTTCCGTCCCAATGATTTCGTCGTCTATCCCGCGCATGGCGTGGGCAAGATCGTATCGATCGAAGAGCGCGAGATCGCTGGCATGGAGCTCGAACTCTTCGTGATTTCCTTCGAGAAGGACAAGATGACCCTTCGTGTGCCCACCGACAAGGCCACGCAGGTGGGCATGCGCGGGCTGTCCTCGCCCGATATCGTCTCCAAGGCGCTTGCCACGCTCAAGGGCAAGGCGCGCGTGAAGCGCGCGATGTGGTCGCGCCGGGCGCAGGAATACGAGCAGAAGATCAATTCGGGCGATCTGCTGGCGATCGCCGAGGTGGTGCGTGATCTGCACCGCAATGACGATCAGCGCGAGCAATCCTATTCCGAGCGCCAGCTTTACGAGGCGGCGCTCGAGCGGCTGACGCGCGAAGTGGCGGCGGTTTCGGGCGTTGACGAAGCGCTGGCGCAAAAGCAGGTCGATGAGGTGCTGGTGGCGCGCGCCGCCTGAACCCGGTTCCAGAAATCATTTGGCCGCGCCTGCCCGCCAGTGCGCGGCCTTTTCATGCCCCGCCCTCTCTTGCCACGCCTGCCCGGCCTGCACTATAGCCTGCCCCAGACAAGCCAGCGGCAGACGATGTGACGGAGTGAAACATGGCAGGCCATTCCAAATGGGCCAATATCCAGCACCGCAAGGGCCGGCAGGACGCAGCCCGCGCCAAGCTGTTCTCGAAACTGTCCAAGGAAATCACCGTCGCCGCCAAGATGGGCGATCCTGACCCCGAAAAGAACCCGCGCCTGCGCCTGGCGGTGAAAGAGGCCAAGGCCAGCTCGGTCCCCAAGGATGTCATCGAGCGCGCGATCAGGAAATCGCAGGGCGGCGATGCCGAGACTTACGAGGAAATCCGCTACGAGGGTTACGGCCCCGGCGGCGTGGCGATCATCGTCGAGGCGATGACCGACAATCGCAACCGCACCGCCTCGAATGTGCGCTCGACCTTCACCAAGCATGGCGGCAATCTGGGCGAGACCGGCTCGGTCGCCTTCATGTTCGACCGCATGGGGCAGGTGGTCTATCCGGCCACGGCCGGCGATGCCGAGCAGGTTATGGAAGCCGCCATCGAGGCCGGCGCCGCCGATGTCGAAAGCGGCGAGGACGAGCATGTGATCTGGTGCGACTTCACCGAGTTGGCCGAGGTGTCGAGCGCGCTTGAGGCAGCGCTGGGCGAGGCCGAATCTACCCGGCTGGTGTGGCGGCCGCAAACCACCACCGAGCTGGATCTCGAGGGCATGCAGAAGCTGATGAAGCTGATCGAGGCGCTGGAAGACGACGACGACGTGCAATCGGTTACCGCCAATTTCGAGGCCTCCGACGCGGTGTTCGAACAGCTTTCAGCCTGATGCACCGGGTCTTTACCATCGCCACCGATGGCCCGGGGCTATACGAGATTACTGACGCGGTGCAGAACTGGCTGAAGGGCGCGCCCAAGGGTGAGGGGGTGCTCACGCTCTTCATTCGGCACACATCGGCCAGCCTGGTAATCCAGGAAAACGCCGACCCATCGGTGCAGCGCGATCTCGCCGGTTTCTTCGAGCGACTTGCGCCGCCGGCTGACCACCCCTCGATGGGCTGGATCACCCACCGGGCTGAAGGCCCCGATGACATGCCGGCCCATCTCAAGGCGGCTGTTCTGCCCACAAGCTTGCAGATCCCTGTCATTGATGGCCGCATGATGCTGGGAACATGGCAGGGAATTTATACTTTCGAACATCGCACACGACCGCATCGCCGCGAGGTGGTCGCAGTCCTGCGCTGAAAACCGGTGAATAAACCGCCGCACAGGTTGACAAGGTGAAAGGTCAGACAAACCCCGAACCGTTGCCGCCAAGCTGGTTTCAGCGCCCCGCCTCCGATCTGGCGCGCGCGCTGATCGGCACCACGCTGATGCTGCGCGGCTGCGGCGGCATGGTCACCGAAACCGAAGCCTATACCCGGGACGACCCCGCCTCGCACAGCTTTGCCGGCCCCACGAAGCGCAATGCGCCCATGTTCGGCCCTCCCGGGCGGGCCTATGTCTATCGCTCCTACGGCATCCATCTGTGTCTGAACGTCACCTGCGGGGAGGGGCAGGCAGTGCTCATCCGCGCCCTCGCGCCGCAATTCGGCCTTGCCGCCATGGCGGCGCGCCGGGGCACCGACAATGAGCGCCGCATCGCCACGGGCCCCGGAAAGCTGGGCCAGGCGCTGGGGATAACCATGAGCGACAACCACCGCCCCTTCGATGCCGCTGATTTCGGCTTCCTGCCCGGCGCGGCGGCAGAAATCGTCATCGGCCCCCGCATCGGCATCACCCGCGCCACCGACCGCCTCTGGCGCTTCGGCCTGCGCGGCTCGCGCTTTCTCAGCCGCCCCTTTTCGCTGCGTTTCAGCCTGCCCGGCTGAGTTCAAAGCCCAGCAGGTGCAAAGCGAGGATCCACGCGGCCACGAAAATTAGCCCGGTGAACAGGATGTCCTCGACCCAGTCCACCACTCCGGGCGAGCGGTCGCGCATCACTACCGGATTGTAATAAAATGTCGAGATAAGGACAAAGGCCAGCGACAGCGCCAGCCCGGCCCAGGCTGAACCGGGCAGGCCCGCGAAGAGCGCGAGGATCACCGCCGCCGCAATGGCGTAGATCACAAGTCCCTTGCGCCATTCGGCAGGGGTATCGTGGACCGAAACCTCTCGCCGCGCGAGCAAGCGCCAGGTCTCGTAGACGAAGGACAGCCCGAATGCCACCAGCAGCACCCAGGCCGCATGCAAGGCCAGCATGTCGCCCTCTCCCCCTCCCTGTCTCCGTCGCCGCTTCAGGCCTTGCCGCGATAGATATCGACCAGCTTGCCCAGCATATCCAGCGCCTCGGCGCGCGGGCGCTGAAAGCTGTTGCGCCCGATGATCGAGCCATTGCCGCCGCCATCGCGGATGGCGCGGGCATCGTCATAAACCGAATCGGCGCCCTTCTTGGCACCGCCCGAAAATACCACGATCCGCCGCCCGTTGAACGCCGCCTGCATGCAATGGCGCACGCGCGCGGCCTGGCTGGCAATGTCGATGCCCTGCGCCTCGTAAACCTTCTTGGCCTCGCCCAGTTCCAGATGATCGGTCGAGAGCTTGATCTTGATCACATGCGCGCCCAGAAGGGCGGCGATCTGCGCGGCATAGGCGGCGATGTCGATTGCCGTCTCGCCTTGCTTGGAAAGTGCCTCGCCGCGCGGGTAGGACCAGATCACGGTGGCCACGCCCTTGGCCGCGGCTTCTTCGCGCATGGCCGAGATTTCCTCGAACATCTCCAGCGCGCAATCCGAGCCCGGATAGATGGTGAACCCGATCGCCGAGCAGCCCAGCCGCAGCGCGTCATCCACGCCTGCGGTGATTGCCTGGTTTTTACCCGCCGTGTTCGACATCAGCGAATTGGCCGAGTTGCATTTCAAGATGGTGGGGATCTGGCCGGCATAGGTGTCGGCGCCGGCCTCGATCATGCCCAGCGGCGCGGCATAGGCGTTGAGCCCCGCATCGATGGCCAGCTGGTAATGGTAATGCGGGTCATAGGCTTCGGGGTTGGCGGCGAAGCTGCGCGCGGGGCCATGCTCGAAGCCCTGATCCACGGGCAGGATGATCATCTTGCCAGAGCCGCCGAGCTTGCCATGCATCAGCATCCGGCACAGATTGGCCTTCACGCCCGGGGTCTCGCCCTCGTAATTTGCAAGGATCTTCTGAACGATTCGCGTTGCACGCATGGGTGGTCCCTCCGCTTGTCTGTTTTCTTTCGCTTACGCGTTCGCGCGCGGCAAAACAATGGCGCGAGGCCGCCGATAGCGCTGCCATCGCCCCGCGGGCAACCCATACCCGGCGCAAAGCCCCCGGCGCACCCCTGGGGTGGGGTTTGCCCGGCCGCCCCGCCCCTTCACGCGCGCCTTGGAAAAGTCTGGTCATTCGGTTTCTATACCTTGGCTTATATTCCCGCCCGCGCGGCAACTGATGCAATCAACCGGATCCGGCATCACGCCGTGAAGCGGCGAATGCCGGCCTCGGTCACCACCGCATCAAGGCGCTGATCAAATTCATCCACCGGCAGCGATGCCATCTCCTGTGCGCCATAGGCGAAACCCAGCGCCAGCACCGGCCCGGCAGCGCGCAGCGCGGCCAGCGTGCGGTCGTAGAAACCCCCGCCATAGCCCAGCCGGTAGCCGCGCGCGTCGAAACCCAGCAGCGGCACGATCAGCACCTGCGGCACCAGTTCCTCACCCGCCTCCGGCACCAGGGCGCCGAAAGGACCCGCAACCATCGCGCAGCCCGGGCGCCAGCGATGAAACGCCAACGCCTGCCCCTTGCCCCTGATCACCGGCACCGCCACCGGCCCGTCATGCGCCGCCATGACCGGCAGCGGGTCGATCTCGCTGCGCATCGGCATGTAGCCGGCCAGCACCGCGCCGGCATGCGGGGACAGCGCCGCGCGCAGATGCGCCTGCGCCGGTGCATCAAGCCCCACACCATGCGCCAGCGCGCGCGCTTGCAGCGCCGCGCGCCGCGCCTGGGCCTTGGCCTGGTCGATTCCGCCTGGTGTTGTGCTCATAGACACCTCCCTCACCGAGCTTGCTTGTTAAGCCCGAAGCCGCAGGCGATAAAGCCATATCCGCCAGCGCCACAGCAGTATTGTCATGGCAAGGGAGTCACCGAATTGAGCACAGACAGACCGAGCTTGCTTGTCGGCCAGTTGCTTTCCTTTGCCGGCGATCCCTTCACCGAAGGGCCCGAGGCCGCGCGCCACAGCCAGCGCGGCGGGGTGCTGGTGCAGGGCGGGCGCGTCGCCGCAATCGGTGATGCCGACGCCCTGCGCCGCGCTCATCCGCAGGCCGAGTGCCACGATTACGGCGCGGCGCTTATCTCGGCGGGTTTCGTCGATGCTCATGCCCATTATCCGCAAACCGGCATCATCGCCAGCTGGGGCAAGCGGCTGATCGACTGGCTGAATTGCTACACCTTTCCCGAAGAGGCCCGTTTCGCTGACCCGGCCCATGCCGCAAGCGCTGCCGAGACCTGCCTTGATCTGATGCTCGCCCATGGCACCACCACGGTTTGCAGCTACGCCACCATCCACCCCGAAAGCGTGGATGCCTTCTTCACCGCGGCCCAGGCGCGCGGCATGCGGGCCATGGCGGGCAAGACCTGCATGGACCGCAACGCCCCCGACAATCTGCGCGACAGCGTGCAATCGGCCTATGATGACAGCAAGGCGCTGATCGCGCGCTGGCACGGGCGCGGGCGGCTGGGTTATGTGATCACACCGCGTTTCGCGCCCACCTCCAGCCGCGAGCAGTTGGCGGCGCTGGGCGCGCTCTGGGCCGAGCACCCCGATTGCCTGATGCAGACCCATCTGAGCGAGCAGACCGACGAAATCGCCTGGGTGCGCCAGCTTTTCCCCGAGGCGCGCGATTATCTCGATACCTATGAGCGCGCCGGGCTTTTGGGCGCCGGGGCGCTTTTCGGCCATTGCATCCACCTTCAGTCGCGCGAGCGCGCGCGGCTGCGCGAGGTGGGCGCGGCGCTGATCCATTGCCCCACCTCGAACAGCTTCATCGGCTCGGGGCTGTTCGATCTGGCCGGGCTGAGTGCCGAGGGACAGCGCCTGGGGCTGGCCACCGATATCGGCGGCGGCTCGTCGTTTTCGATGCTGCGCACCATGGCCGCGGCCTATGAGATCGGACAGCTGAGCGGCGCGGCGCTGCACCCGGCGCAGCTTTGGTGGCTGGCCACCTCGGGCTCGGCGGCGGCGCTGGGGCAGGGCGGGCGGATCGGCAATCTTGCCGAGGGGATGGAGGCCGATCTGGTGGTGATCGACCTCGCCTCGACTCCGGCGATCGCGCAGCGCGCGGGCCGCGCCGGTGATATCTGGGAGGCGCTCTTTCCCACCATCATGATGGGCGACGACCGCGCCGTGCTGGAAAGCTGGGTGGCCGGAAGGCCGGTTCACCGGCGCAATGGCCAATAGCAGATTCGGTTTGTCGAATCCGGCACAGTGGCCTGCATGCCCGCCCGTGACTTTCGATCCGGTTACCTGAAAACAGTATGAAACGGGAGGCCGACATGGGCCGCCAATGGCCCCCTCGCGATAAGGGGGCAGGGGGTGCTCCCGCCCCTCGTCAGGGCGCGCGCGTGCGCCCGCGCACCCATCCTCGGGTTGGGGCCCAGGCGCCGCGCTGACGCGCGGCGCGAGCGGGCTCAAGCGCTGCTGCGACGCCCTCCCTTCAGCCGCCGAAAACCAGGCAGGTCGTCGAGCCGGTGGCATAAAGCCGGCCATCCTCGACGCCGCGTATCTCGCCCTCGGCCACGCCGGTCGAACGGCCGACATGGCTGGCGCGGCCCACACAATCGACCACCATGCCGATGGGTAGGGCGCGGATCAGGTTCACCTTGAATTCCAGCGTGGTGTATCCGCGCCCGACGGGCAATCGGCTGGCCACGGCGCAGCCCAGGGCCGAATCCAGCACCGCGCCGTACCAGCCGCCATGCACCGCGCCCATCGGGTTGAGATGCGCGAAGGCGGGCGCGCCGCGAAACACCGCCACACCTTCCTTGACCGAATGCAGCGAGAATCCCAATGTCGCCGCCATTGGCGGGCCGGCCAGCCGCCCGTCGCGCATTGCCTGCAGGAATTCCAGGCCGCTCATGCCGGCGACCGTGTCGCGGTCGGGCATGTCTTCGGGGCGCTGGGCGGTGAATGGCGTTGTCATGATGATCCGGTCCGAAAGATGAATTGTCCGGTCAAAGCCTAGAGATATGCGCCACCGTCTCCAAGTCGCCAACCCCGGTGGGACGTGGCGTCATGGTGCGTCAGGTCTTGTCGCCTGTGACGCTTTCGACGAAGCGGGGTGAATTGGCCGCAGGCCAAAGGGGGGCGCCAGCCCCCGCGCGCCACAGGCACGCCGCCTAGCCCTTAGCGATGCGCTGCGTAGATTTCGCCCAGCCGCTCCACCGCCGCCTCGGCGCTCATTTCCTCGCTCTCGCCGCTGCGCCGGCAGGTCAGTTCCACCACGCCCTTTTGCAGCCCCCGCGGCCCCACCGTCAGCCGCCAGGGCAGGCCGATCAGGTCCATGGTGGCGAATTTCGCCCCGGCGCGTTCCTGCGTGTCGTCGTAAAGCGGCTCGAGCCCGCGCGCTTGCAACGCCGCGTAAAGCCCCTCGCAGGCGGCATCGGTGGCACTGTCGCCCTGGCGCAGATTGACGATGCCGCAATGAAACGGCGTCACCCCCTCGGGCCAGATGATGCCGCGCTCGTCATGGCTGGCCTCGATGATCGCGCCCGCCAACCGGCTGACCCCGATCCCGTGCGAGCCCATATGCACCGGCACCCGCTCGCCCTCGGCATTGACCACCATCGCCCCCATCGGCTCGGAATACTTGGTGCCGAAGTAGAAGATCTGCCCCACCTCGATGCCGCGGCCCACCTTGCGGTGCGCCTCGGGCACTTCGGCAAAGGCGGCCTCGTCATGGGTCTCGTCGGTGCGCGCGTAAAGGCTGGTGAATTCCTCGCAAACGGCTTTCACCGCTTCGGGGTTGTAATAATCCACCGCGCGGTTGCCCAGCTTCAGCCCAGTCACGCGGTCATCATAGAAAACTTCCGATTCGCCGGTCTGGGCGAGGACCAGGAATTCATGCGTGTTGTCGCCGCCGATGGGCCCCGAGGCGGCGCGCATCGGGATCGCAGTCAGCCCCATGCGCTCATAGGTGCGCAGATAGCTGACCATGTGGCGGTTGTAGGCATCGAGCGCGGCCTGCTTGTCGACATCGAAATTGTAGCCGTCCTTCATCAGGAATTCGCGCCCGCGCATGACGCCGAAACGCGGGCGGATCTCGTCGCGGAATTTCCACTGGATGTGGTAGAGCGTCAGCGGCAGGTCGCGATAGCTGCTGACATGCGAGCGGAAGATGTCGGTGATCATCTCCTCATTGGTTGGCCCGTAGAGCAAATCTCGCTTGTGGCGGTCGGTGACGCGCAGCATTTCCTGGCCATAGGCATCGTAGCGCCCGGATTCGCGCCACAGATCGGCCGGTTGCAGGGTGGGCATCAACAGCGCGATATGGCCCGCGCGCGCCTGCTCCTCATGCACGATCTGCTCGATCCGGCGCAGCACGCGAAAGCCCAGCGGCAGCCAGGAATAGATGCCGGCGGCCTGCTGCTTGATCATGCCCGCGCGCAGCATCAGCCGGTGGCTGACGATCTGCGCCTCGGCGGGGGTTTCCTTGAGAACGGGCAGGAAATAGCGGGAAAGGCGCATTGGTTCACCTTGGCAGGGGGCGTTTGCCCCAACCTCTAGGCGATTGGCCGGCGGGGAACAAGAAGGGCGCCGCTGCGCGCGCGCAGTTCCTATCGCAGCCCAGCGCGTTCGGCGGCGCGGCGAACAGCCTCGACAACAGATTCGGGCCTTGCGTGGTGGGGCATGTGGCCGGTGCCTTCGAGCAAGGTCAGGCGGGCGCTGTCGATATCGGCGATCAGCCTTTCGGCGTGGTATGGCAGCCACACTGTCGTATCCTCGGTGCCATGCAGCACCTCGATGGGCAGTGTCAGGGCAGGATAGCCCGGCGACATCGCCTGCAGATAGCCGCGCAGATTGTTGACCTGCTGCGCGTTGAGCGCCAGTTGCGCCGCGCGCAGCGTCAGATCAAGCCCCAGATGATCGAGATAGCCCTCGGGCACCGGGTCGGGGCTGAACACGCCCGCCAGCGCGCGCTCGACCGAGCGGCGCGGCGCCAGGCGGGCGACGGCGGGCAGGATGAGATACTGGCCCAGCACCGTGTCGGTCAGCCTGTACCACAGCCCCAACTCGCCCGGCCAGGGATGCGTGGCCGGCGCCAGCAGCGCAAGCCCCGCCACGGCGTCGCCCGCGCGCAAGGCCCAGGCCAGCGCCACGGCGCCGCCATAGGAATGGCCCAGCACCAGCGGGCGCTCGACCCCCAGCGCTGCCGCCGCATCGCGCAACAGATCGGCCTGCGCGACCGGGCTTTCCGGCCCGTCGAACGCATCCGAGAAGCCGAAGCCGGGCCGGTCGAAGGCGATGACGCGGAATTCGCCGGCCAGCCGGTCGATCAGCTCGAAGCTGAAATCGCGCGCATTGCCGTTGGCGCCGTGGATGAGCACCAGATCGGGCCCTTGCCCGCGGATGATTGCGTGAATCCGCCCATGCGGCAGGTTCACAAAGCCGCCCTCTGCCGCGCTTGTGTCCTGCGCCATGCTGTCCCCCGGCGCCAGAGCGCAAGCCGTCAACATCAGGGCGGCCATGAACAGCCCCGCAAGTCTATTCGCCGATCTGCGCAATGTCATATGGTGTGCTTTGGTAAATCTCGTTTATCCAGTTGCCATATAGAAGATGCGCGTGGCTTCGCCAGCGATTGGTGGGCATGCGCGCGGGATCGTCATCGGGGTAGTAGTTCACTGGCACGTCGATGGCTTTGCCCGAGGCAATGTCGCGGTCATATTCTTCCTTCAGCGTGCCCGAATCGTATTCGAGATGGTTGAAGATGTAGAGCGCGCGATGCGCGGCGTCTTCCACCAGGCAGGGCCCCGCCTGATCAGAGCCCAGCAGCGTGATCAGCCCCGGCACCGCGTCGATCTCTTCCTGGCGCATCTCGGTCCAGCGCGAGACCGGGATCAGCACATCGTCGGAAAAGCCGCGCAGATAGGGCGAGGTGGGGGCGAGGTTGCGGTGGCGAAAGCAGCCGAAGGCCTTTTTCTCCAGCATGTGCTTGGGCACGCCGTGGAAATGGTGGATCATCGCCATGCCGCCCCAGCACACGCCAAAGGTGGAATGCACGTTGCTTTGCGTCCATTCGAAGACCTCGCGCAGTTCGTCCCAATAGGTGACTTCCTCGAAGGGCAGATGCTCGATCGGCGCGCCGGTGATGATGAGCCCGTCTAGCTTTTCCTCCTTCACCTCCTGGAAGGGGCGGTAGAAGTTTTCCATATGCTCGGCGGCGGTGTTCTTCGTCTGGTGCTCGCTCATGCGGATCAGCCGGAAATCGATCTGCAGCGGTGTGGCGCCGATCAGCCGCGCGAACTGGTTCTCGGTCTGGATCTTCTTGGGCATCAGGTTCAACAGCCCGATTTTCAGCGGGCGGATATCCTGCCGCGCGGCACGGCTGTCCGAAATCACCATCACCCCTTCGCGCGCGAGCACGTCGAATGCGGGCAGGTCAGAGGGCAGGGTAATGGGCATGTCTTAGGTCTTTCAGGGGGTCAGTCGGTAGTGCCGGGGGCAGGGGGTTGGGGGGCGGTCGAGGGGGGCGGCGCATCTTCGCCACGCCGCGCGATGGCCTTGCCGATCAGCGCGTTGAAATCGCCTTCGGATGCCAGTTTCGCAACCTCGTCGGCGCAGACGGTGACCCCCCAGTTGCGGGCCATCGCCGCGTAGCGCGGCTGGCGGTGGGCCAGCGCGCGGGCATAGGTGTAGCGCACGAATTCATCGGGATCGACGGCTTCGGGCGCCAGTTCCTTTTCCTTGAGGTAGCTTTGCCAGGCCTCCAGCAGAAAGGCGGGCTGGTAATACATCGGCTTGGGCGCGCGGTCGAAGCGGCGCACCAGCTCGTTGGTGTGCGCCTCGCTGCCCTCGATCCACACCAGCAGCATGTGCCGCGCCAGCGTGGCCAGCACCGGGTCAGTGGGCCGTTCGGGGTTCACCACCTCGCATATCGAGCCGCCGGAATCGCAGATGAAATGGTCATAGCCGTAAAGCGAGCGCGCCCGCTCGATGAAGCGCGGCGTGTCCATCAGCGCGCTGATTTCGGCCTCGTGGTGCTCGCTCTGGCGGCGGCGGTATTCCTCGAAATCAAGCCCACCCTTGGCCGGGTCGCCGGGTTTGCCCAGATAGGTGGCGAGCGGGGCGAGATTGTCGAAGGTAATGTTCGAGGTGATGCGCACCGAATCCGACAGCAGCAATTCGCGCAGAAGCGGCACCTTCATCGCCTCGCGCTTGAAATTGTCGGCGATGGCCTCGCCCATGTAGCGGGTGCCGATGCGGTAATCGACCGAGTAATGAAACCAGCCCGCCGCGCGCAGAAGCGCCGAACTGCGGGTCTTGCCCAGCCCCGACATGCCGAACAGCAGCACCCGCCTTTGCGGGGCGGTGTGCCATTCCTCGGCGGTCTCGTATAGCAGCGGTGCGTGCTTCATGGCGGCTCTTTCGGGGCGCTGGCGGGGCCGGGCTGGCCCCCGGCGCGGGACTATGCCGCGCTCAGGGGGCGGGTTCAAGCCGCGTCACGCCAATGCCGCCGGCGCGCGCCAGATCGGGGTCGAGCGTCATGGGGATGTATTCGCCGCGCCGCCAGAGCACGCCCAGATCGTCGTAATGGCGGCTGAGCGGGTGGCCGGACTGGCCGGTAGAGGTGATGAATACGCTCGCCTCGGGGTCGGCCATGTCATAGACGCCGCGAAAGCCCGCGCCATGCACGTTGAGAAAAGGCTCCTCCGTGCCCGGCGGGCCGCCGGCGGTGCGCCCGCGCAGAAGCGTGTGATCGCCGCCCGAGGTCGATTGCCTGATATTGACGAAATGGCGCAGCACAGGCACCTCACCCAGCACGGTGTGGTCATGCGTGGCCTGATGCGCATCGCCCCAGCGCCAGCTTTCGATATTCGGCCCGAAGCGCTGGCGCAGCTCGATCAGCGCGGCATCGAGCGCGATGCGCGCCATGTCCTCGCAGGTTTCCACCACCGCCGACTGGATCACGTCGCACCAGTCGCCGGCGCCTTCGATGTCGCGATAGACGCGCTCGATGAAGAGCGGCTCCATATGGGTGAATATCTCGGTCAGCGGGCCCAGCCGGTCGCGGATCAGGCGAAACTGCAATTCGCGCATCCAGGCGGCATAGATCAGCGGTTCGGGCAGATGCTCGTTCATCTCGCCATTCCAGTCGGCCAGCAGCGCCAGCGCCTGCTGGCGCATGGCCTCGGGCGTGCCGGGCTCGGCCGGCTCGCCCTGAAACCACAACTCGGCGCCGACCAGCGGCAACAGGTTGCGCGCCGCCTGGCTGACGGTATCGAGCTGCGCCTCGATGAAGCTGTCGCGGGTATGCACGCTACGCTGGCGCATGAGATGCGTCCAGCGCTGGATACGCTGGCTGTCGCCCCAGAAATGGCTGACATGCAGCGGGAATGGGCGATCCAGCAGCTTGTTGTTGGTATTGCCCAGAAGCCCGGTCTCGGGGTCGATGAAACGCGGATTGGCGCTGTAGGGCAGATGGCCCTGCCAGCGCGAGGCGGCCTCCCATCCCGGTGCCGGCATGCGCCCTTGCGTGGGATGGTCGGCATCGCGGCGCGGCATGCGCCCGATGAGCTGCAAGGCGATGGTGTCGCGGTCGATCACCATCAGGTTCTGCGCCGGCGCGACATGCATCTCGCCTGCCGTCAGCGCCTCGTCCACCGAGCCCGCGCGCATCAGCGCCGTGGCTGCGCTCATCGAGCTGTCGGCATCGTCGAACAGTGTCCAGCCCAGCGCCGCGACATGGCCCGGCGGGGTGACGGCGGCGAGGTTGAAATGGCTGCCGGGCAGGACGGGACCGTTTTCCGACCAGCGCAGCGTAACGGTGACCGGCTCTTCGTCGCGCACGCGGATGATCGAGCGGCGGGTTTCGAATTCGGCCCAGCCGTCGGGGGTGCGGTAGCGGGTGGGGTTTTCGGCGTCCAGCCTTTCGATGAACACGTCCTGATCGTCGAGATAGGCCGTGGTCAGCCCCCAGGCCAGCCGCTCCGAGCGCCCTACCAGCACCGCCGGGATGCCGGGAATGGTGCCGCCGATGACGCCGCCCGATTCCAGCTCCAGCCGCGCCAGATACCACACCGAGGGCGCGGTGAAGCCCAGATGCGGGTCGTTGGCCAGTAGCGTGCCGCCATTGGTCGAACGCTCCGGCGCCGCCGCCCAGGCGTTCGATGCGCCGGCATGTTCCAGCGCGGAAAAGGGCGTCAGCGCCTCGCCCCGGCCCTGACCCGGCATCACATGCGCCGCGGCAAGCTGCGTGTCGGTCAGGCCGGGAAAAAGGCTGGCGAAATCGGGCAGCGCCGCCAGCCCCTGGCCGGGATCGTCGGGCAGGATGTCGCGGGTGCGCTCTTCGCCCAGCAGCGCCGAGATGCGCGCGCGGCGCACCTCGGCATCGAGATGGCCCGAAAGCTGCAACCCCATCAGCTTGAGCAGCGCGATGGAATCGGTGGGTGTCCACTGCGCGATCTCGCCCGGGAACAGGAAGAATTCAGGTGCGCCCCTTCCCATCGCGCGGTCATTGACCAGATGCACCCAGGCATTGACGCCGCGCGCATAGGATTCAAGCGCGGCGCGGGTGTATTCATCCTGCGCGGCGAGCGAGCGGCGCGCCTGCTCGTAAAGATCGAGCCGGCGCAACAGCTCGTCGGTGCGCAGGGTGCGGCTGCCGAAAACCTCGGAGAGCCTTCCCTGCACGGTGCGCCGCATGATGGTCATCTGCCACAGCCTGTCCTGGGCATGGGCAAAGCCGAGCCCGAAGAACACATCCGGGTCGCTCTCGCCGAATACATGCGGCACGTTATGGGTGTTGCGCGCAATCTCGAGGCTTGCCTCGACTCCGCGCACACGCCAGGTGGTGTCGTAATCGGGCAGCGAGCGCGAGAGGAAGTAATAAACCCCCACCACCGCGATCACGAAAACCGCCACCAGCACCGTGGCGATTCGCAGCAGCCAGCGAAACAGACTCAGCATGGCAAGGTGACCTTTCGCTCCTGTCGCCCGTGTTGACCTCGTGCCCGGCTTCGTTTCCTATGGCCTCGCGCGGGCAAGCGCAAATCAAACGAATGGGGGCATCGATGGCGCATGTGGCGTTCCTGGGGCTGGGGGTGATGGGTTACCCCATGGCCGGGCATCTGGCAAAGGCCGGCCATCAGGTGACGGTCTATAACCGCACCGCGGCCAAGGCGGAAAAATGGGCCGGCGAGCATGGCGGCACCGCGGCCGCCACGCCCCGCGCCGCCGCAAGGGGGGCGGAATTCGTCATGGCCTGCGTGGGCAATGACGATGATCTGGCCACCATCTGCCGCGGCGATGAGGGAGCCTTCGCCGGCATGGAAAAGGGCGCGGTGTTTGTCGATCACACCACCGTTTCGGCGCGGATCACCAGCGCGCTGGCCGATGAGGCGGGCGCGGCGGGCGTCGGCTTTGTCGATGCGCCGGTCTCGGGCGGGCAGGCGGGCGCCGAGAATGGTGTGCTGAGCATCATGTGCGGCGGCGCCGAGAGCGATTTCGCCCGCGCCGAGCCGGTGATGGCGGCCTATGGGCGCTCGGTCAAGCGGCTGGGAGAGAGCGGCGCAGGGCAGATCGCCAAGATGATGAACCAGATCTGCATCGCCGGTCTGGTGCAGGGCCTTTCCGAGGCGCTGCGCTTTGGCGAACTGGCCGGGATGGATGGCAAGGCGGTGATCGAGGTCATCCAGGGCGGCGCGGCGGGCAGCTGGCAGATGGCCAACCGGCATGAGACCATGCTGGACGGCAAGTTCGATTTCGGCTTTGCCGTGGACTGGATGCGCAAGGATCTGGGCATCTGCCTTTCTCATGGCGACGAGATCGGCGCGCCGCTGCCGGTGACGGCGCTGGTCGATCAGTTCTACAAGGATGTGCAGGCGATGGGCGGCGGGCGCTGGGATACATCCAGCCTGATCGCGCGGCTGCGCAGGCTTTCCGATGACGCCTGAACGCGCCACCATTGCGCGCCGCATCGCCCAGGGGCGCGGCGACGAGCCCGCCGATCTGGTGCTCAGGGGCGGGCGCGTGTGGTGCATGGTCACCGGCGCGCAGATCGCGGGCGATGTGGCGATCTGCGGCGACACCGTGGTGGGTATCGGCGAGGCCTATGAGGGCAGGCAGGTCATCGACGTGACCGGCAAGCGGCTGGTGCCGGGCTTCATCGACACGCATCTGCATGTGGAAAGTTCCTGCATCACGCCTTTCGAGTTCGACCGCTGCGTGGCGCCGCGCGGCGTGACCACGGCGATCTGCGACCCGCATGAGATTGCCAATGTCGCCGGGGCCGAGGGAATTCGGTATTTCCTCGATTGCGCCGAGCGGATGGTGATGGATCTGCGCGTCAACCTGTCCTCCTGCGTGCCGTCCACGCATATGGAAACCGCGGGCGCGGCGCTGGCGGCGGCGGAGCTGGTGGCGCTGGCCGATCATCCCAAGATCATCGGGCTGGCTGAATTCATGAACTATCCCGGCGTCATCCACCGCGATGAAGGCTGCCTCGACAAGCTCGCAGCCTTTGCCGGCGGCCATATCGACGGCCATGCGCCGCTTCTGTCGGGGCGAGACCTGAACGCCTATGTCAGCGCCGGCATCCGCACCGAGCACGAGGCCACCAGCGCCGAGGAGGCGCGCGAGAAGCTGCAAAAGGGGCTGCGCGTGCTGATCCGTGAGGGATCGGTGAGCAAGGATCTCGAGGCGCTGGCAGAGCTGCTGACGCCGCTTACCGCGCCCTATCTGTGCCTGTGCACCGATGACCGCAACCCGCTCGATATCGCCGAGCACGGGCATATCGACTACATGATCCGCCGGCTGATCGAAAAGGGCTGCGACGCGCTCTCGGTCTATCGCGCGGCAACGCTGTCGGCGGCGGAAGCCTTCGGGCTGAAGGATCGCGGGCAGATCGCACCGGGCAAGCGCGCCGATATCGTGGTCATCGACGATCCTGCCGAATGCCGCGCCGAGATGGTGCTGTGCGCCGGCGTGGTGGCCAATGACGAGGCTTTCGCGGTGCGCCCGGCGGTGGCCGAGGTGGCGCGGCACTCGGTGCATCTGCCGCCGGTGGGGCCCGAGAGCTTCCGGCTGGAAAGCGCGAATGACGATCAGCCAGTGATCGGCATCTGGCCGGGCATGATACTGACCGAACACCGCCGTGCCACGGTGGCGATGGTCGATGGCGACCGCCCGCCCGATGCGGGGCGCGACCTGGCGCGAATCACGGTGATCGAGCGCCACGGCAGGAACGGCAACATCGCCAGCGGCTTCGTGCAGGGAATGTCGATGCGGCGCGGGGCGATTGCCTCGACGGTCTGCCATGACCATCACAATGTTGTGGCGGTGGGGGTGGATTACGCCGACATGGCGCTGGCGGTGCAGCGGCTGGGGCAGATCGAGGGCGGTTTCGTGGTGACCGAGGGTGGCTCGGTGCGCGCCGAACTGGCGCTGCCGGTGGCGGGGCTGATGGCGCTCGATCCCTTCGAGGATGTGCATGCGGCGCTTGTCGGCCTGCGCGCGGCGGCGCGCGGGCTGGGGGTGGAGCTTGAAGAACCCTTCCTGCAACTGGCCTTCCTGGCGCTGCCGGTGATTCCGCATCTCAAGATCACCGATCACGGCATGGTCGATGTGGACCGTTTCGAGGTGATCGCAAGCTGAGCGGGGCGGGGGGGGGGGGGGGGGGGGGGGGGGGGGG
>JAFIEG010000080.1 GCA_020832665.1 Pararhodobacter sp.
GGGGGGGGCCGGGGGGGGGCGCGCAAGGGGCGGCGCGGCCGGGCGCGCTGGCCGAGCCGGTGAGCGACGACCCGGCGGGGCAGGTGGCGGCGATGCTCTACACCTCGGGCACGACCGGGGCGCCGAAGGGGGTGATGCTCTCGCATCGCACGCTTGCCTTCAACGCCGGCATCGCCGCGCGCATGCGCGGGCTGGACGCATCGGACGAATTGCTGCTGGTGCTGCCCTGCACCCATATCATGGCGCTTTCCACCGTCATCCTCGCCGCGCTCAAGTCGGGCGCGCGGCTGCGGCTCATGGCGCGGTTCAGCCCCGAAGCGGTGCTGGCCGCGCTGGCAGAGGGCGCCACCGTGCTGCCGATGGTGCCGGCCATGTATGACGCCGTGCTGCGCCATCTCGACAGCACCGGGCAGGCGCTGAATGCGCCGAAGCTGCGTCAGATCGGCACCGGCGGCGCGCCGCTCGATCCGGGCTGGAAACGCCGGATCGAGGCGCGCTTCCAGTTGACGCTCAACAATGGCTACGGGCTGACCGAAACCGGGCCGGGCATTGCCTCGACATTGCTTGGCCCGGCGCGTTCCGACAGCTCGGTGGGCCAAGCCTATCCGCAATGCGACATCCGGCTCGACAATCCCGGCCCCGACGGGGCGGGCGAATTGCAGGTGCGCGGGCCGAACGTGATGCTGGGCTATTTTCGCGACCCTCAGGCCACGGCGCAGGCGATCACCAGTGACGGCTTTCTGTGCACCGGCGATCTGGCGCGCATCGATGGCGACGGGGCCATTCACATTGTCGGCCGGGCGAAGGAGTTGATCATCCGCTCGGGCTTCAACGTCTATCCGCCCGAGATCGAGGCCGCGCTGTCGGCCTGCCCCGGGGTGGTGCAGGTGGCAGTGGCCGGGCGCGCGGTGCCCGGCAATGAAGAGATCGTGGCCTTCGTCACCGGCGATGGCAGCCTTACCGAGGCGGCGCTGCGCGACTGGGCGCGCGTGCATCTGACCGGCTACAAGCGGCCGCAGCATGTGGTTTTCGTCGATGCCATGCCGATGACCGCGGCGGGCAAGGTGCGCAAGCCCGCCCTTCTTGCGCAGTTCGCCGCAGCACTTCCATCGGTAGATGGCGTTTCCAACCCGTGACGAAAGCGCGGGCGCGGCCCGGGCCGGCGGCACCATCAGGCAGAAGGCAAATCAATCGACAAAGCGAAAGGTGCCGGTGGCGCGGGCCAGTTCCAGCCCGGTCTCGTCATGCACACTGCCTTCGGCGAAATAGATCTTTCGCCCGCCGCCGATGCGGCGCCCCTCGGCAATCAGCCGCGTACCGCGCGGCTGCGCCAGATAGCTGACATTCAGGTTCAGCGTCACCGCCTTGCGAATGTCCTTGCCCGGCCCATTATAGCACCCCGACCCTCCCAGCGCCGCATCCAGCAGCGTGGCATGTACCCCGCCATGCGGCAGGCCGATGAGATTGGTCAACTCGGCGCGCATCTCCAGCTCAAGGCGGGTATAATCGGCCTGCTGCACAATCTTGCGATAGCCAAGTAGCGTCTGGAAACCGAAGGACGGGCCCAGATCGGATGCAGGGTCGGCGGGGTCAGTCGTCATCCATCGGCCTCAGACTGAGATTGTGAACCGCGCGCAGAAGCCGCGGCGCATAGTCGCGCATCAGGGCATCCTCGGGGTTGAGAAAGGCAAAGCCGCCGACATTGACCGCATAGATGCGCCCGCCTTCCTGCACCGGCACCACCGGCGCGGCGATGCCGTTGATTTCCTTGCGCCACTCGCCGAACGAGGTGCAATACCCATGCGCCGCGAAATCGGTGCGCGCGCGTTCGAGCCCGCGCGCCAGCCGCTCGCTCTCGTCGGGGGCGGTGGCCCTGCGGGCGTCATCGAGCAAGGAATCCTGCTCGGCCTCGGGCAGCGCCATCAGGATCGCCCGGCCGATCGAGGAATGAAACAGCGGCACCTGCGCGCCCAGATGGAAGGCCATCGCCACCGAAGAGGGCGAGCGGTGCGTGACCAGATAAACCACCGACTGCGCGTGGCGCTCACCCAGCGCGGCGGCGACATTGGGGTTGTCGCCTCGGCACAGCTCGGCCAGTTCGGCCTCGGCACGGCTGCGCAGGTCCATGCCGGCAAGCACGCCGTAACCCAGCGCCAGAACCCCCGGCCCCAGCCGGTAATCGCCGCCGGCGTCCTGCACCAGGCAGCCCAGCTTGCACAGCGTATAGGTCAGCCGGGTAACGGTAGCCTTGGGCAGACCGGTCCGCTGGGCGAGGGTCTGATTGGGCAGCGCGATCTCGTCGCGGCGAAAGGCGCGCAGGATCGCCAGACCCCGGGCAAGCGCGGTGACGAATTTCGGGTCGGCGGATTCGTCGGCCAGCGCATCGACCAGCGGCGAGCGGCGCGACTGGGCGGAAGCCCCTGCGCGTGCTTCAGCGGCGGTTTCGGCGGCGGTTTCTTCGGGGGGCGGGGTTTCATCGGGCATGGGTCGGCCTCCGCCGGTCACTGGATTTCGAACAGGCCGGCCGCGCCCATGCCGCCGCCGACACACATCGTCACTACGACATGGCGCACGCCCCGCCGACGGCCCTCGATCAGCGCATGGCCGACCATCCGCGCCCCCGACATGCCGTAGGGGTGGCCGATCGAGATGGCGCCGCCATTGACGTTGAGCCGCTCATCGGGAATGCCCAGCCGGTCGCGGCAATAGAGCACCTGGCTGGCGAAGGCCTCATTGAGCTCCCACAGGCCGATATCGTCAACCGTCAGCCCGTGCCGCTCCAGCAGTCTTGGCACCGCATGCACCGGGCCAATGCCCATCTCGTCGGGCTCGCAGCCGGCCACGGCGATGCCCCGGTAAAGCCCCAGCGGCGCCAGTCCGCGCCGCGCCGCCTCGTCCGCTTCCATCAGCACGCAGGCCGAGGCACCATCGGAAAGCTGGCTGGCATTGCCTGCGGTGATGCAGCGCCCCTGCGCAATCTCGAGCCCGCCCTTGAACACCGGCGCCAGCCCGGCCAGCGCCTCGGCTGTCGTGCCGGGGCGGTTGCCCTCGTCGCGCGCCAGCGTCACCTCGTGCTCGGATACCGTGCCGGTCTCGCGATCCTGCAGCTTCATCACCGCCGTCATCGGCGCGATCTCGTCATCAAAGCGCCCTGCCTGCTGCGCTTCATGGGTGCGCGCCTGCGATTGCGCGGCATAGGCATCCTGCTCCTCGCGGGAAATGCCATAGCGCGCGGCGACGATCTCGGCGGTTTCGATCATCGCCATGTAGATTGCCGGCTTGTGCTCGATCAGCCAGGGATCAGTGGCGCGATGGCGGTTCATGTGCTCGTTCTGCACCAGGCTGATCGATTCCACCCCGCCGCCAACCGTTACCTGCATGCCTTCATGCACGATCTGGCGCGCGGCGATGGCAATGGCCATCAGCCCGCTGGCGCATTGGCGGTCAACGCTCATGCCGGCAACCGACACCGGCAGCCCGGCGCGCAGCGCCGCCTGACGGGCGATGTTCATGCCCGTCGCGCCCTGCTGCAGCGCCGCGCCCATCACCACATCCTCGATGACGGAAGGATCGACGCCGGCACGGTCGACCGCGTGGCGGATCACATGCGCGGCCAGCGCCTGGGCCGGGGTGTCATTGAAGGCGCCGCGAAAGGCCTTGCCGATGGGGGTGCGGGCGGTAGAGACGATGACGGCTTCGCGCATGCAGTGCTCCTTGTGTTTCGCCTGCAAGAATAGCGTTTTGAATCCCGGGCCACAATGGCCCGAAACCTCGGGGCCTTTCCTGCCTTACCTGCTGCCCGATCACCGCCGCGGCGCGCGCGGCCTGACAGCAAGATTGCCGCGCCCAAGCCAGCCGCCGCAGTGATTGCAGACATGGCGCCCCGCAAGCAGCTCGCCACATTCATGCACGATAACCTCGGGCGGTGGCTGGCCGGCATTGCACCAGCGGTCACCCCAGGCGCTGATCGCCAACAGCAGCGGAAAGAACCCTTCGGCGCGCGGCAGAACCGAATAGATCAGCCACCGCCCCTGCCGCTCTTCATGCACCAGCCCAAGCGCACGCAGCTTGTCCAGCCGCCCGCGCACCACCGAAACGCCCAGCGCCAGTTCGCCGGCGATGGCCAGCAGGTTGCGCGGCCCCTGAAACAGCAGCCACAGGATTTCGTTGCAGGGAATGTCGCCCACCAGCGAGGCGGCCAGCATCTGGTCGCCCGCGCCCGAACCGGCGGCGGAAAAGGCCGCATCGTTGCGCCGCGACAGCCGCGGGCGGGGCTCGGTGTCGAATTGCGGCGGCTCGCTGGGGCGGATGCTCACCGAGGCGCTGCCGGCCGCGCCGCCGCAGCGCTGGCAGCTGAAGGTCGCGCCGATCACATGGCCGCAATCGCGGTGCACGATATCGAAGGGCAGCACATCGCGATCGCCGGGATTGGCCTGATGCCACAGCCAGACGGCATACATGGCCTGATCCAGATCCAGCGCCTTGGCGGTGGGGGCGTATTCAAGCGTGGCATGCTCGGCGCTGACATGGCGCCGGTAGAGCATCTGATCGCGGCACAGCGCCGCCAGCCGCAGCGACAGCGTCTGGCGCGGGATGTTGAGCGCGCGCTGGAATCCGCCGAAGCGCCGCTGGCCGTTGAACGCCTCCTTCAGAATCAGCATCGTCCACGGATCGCCGAGAATGGCCAGCGCCCGGCGCAGCGAAGTGGCGCGGGGCTGAAAGGCTTCCGTGATCTGGCCGGTGCTGTCTTGTCTGGTCATGGCAGAGGGGTCATGGCGGTGCTGCGCGCGCAAGACTGCACCCGGGCCGCGGGCGGCGCAAGTGTGGGAAACGGGCCATCGAAGGCCCGTTGAACACGCCTTTCAAGGCGCGTTACCCCGCTGGCCATATATGCTTGCCATCGACCCAGGTGGTGTGAAAGCCGATGCTGATCCGGCGCGGGATCTTCACGCGGGCGATGGGGCGGGTGATGTCCTCGGCATCGAATATCAGGCAAGCCGAGGACCAGTCGTTGCTGTCGGTGACGAACATCACCGGATAGGCCTTGCCCTCGCCGGTTTCGCGATCCGCGCCCATGGCCGGGGCGACCGGCGCTTCCGAGCCATAGACCCCGTCGCCGTAATCATAGCGCTGGGTGGCGCCGGTTTCGAGATCGTAGCGGATCAAGCCGTTGAAGGTCTGGCAGCGCCCTTCAAGCGAGCCCGGGCGGGGCTCCGGGATGATCTGGTTGAAGGAATAGCGCGACTTGCGGCCCAGATAGTTGTTGTTGACGGTGGGAAACTCGGTGTTGGCATCATCAAGCATGCCCTCGCTGACCGCGCCGGTGCGGGTATTGAACGACCAGCGATACATCACATGCGTGCGCCGCCGATAGGCCATCATCGAGGCCAGGTGATGGTCGGCCGGGTCCTTCACCGGCATCGGATCTTCCTGCCGGCAGCCGATCATGTGCACCCACTCGCCATCTTCCCAGGAGTTGGAAATGTGCAGGATGTAGCAGGGCTCGGCCTCGAACCACTGCACTTTTTGCGAACGTCCGAAGCGGTCGATCAGGCCGAAACGCGCCGGCTGGTCGCGGTGGAAGCCCATCACCCGGCGCTTGTGCTTTCGCAGGATATCGACATCGTGGTAGAAGGGAAGATCGTGCAAGATCGCGTAGTTCTCGGTCAAACCCATGTCATGGGGCGAGCGCGGGCCGGGAAGATCGATATCGATGTCAAACAAAAGATTGCCCTGCGCATCGGCCATGCCGTAGCTCATATAGGGCGGCTCGTCCTGATAGTTGAAAAAGAACAACTCACCGGTGAAGGGGTCGGTCTTGGAATGGGCCGAGACCGAATGCTTCAGCTTGCCGCCCAGCGTCTCGCGCCCGGTGGTTTCCAGGCTCAGCGGATCGACGCGATAGGGATCGCCCGCCATGTACCACAGCGACAGCAGGCTGCCATTGTAGAAGATGACATCGGTGTTCGACACATCCTTGATGGGTGAACCCGGCAGGCGGAAATCATAGGGCCCGGCCAGCCCCGGCCATATTGCGCGCCCTGCCTTTTCCTCGACGATGAAGGCGCCGTTGCGCAACCATTTCTGCCGGAAGCTGGCGCGCCCGTCGCGGAAGTAGATCGCGCGCAGCATCGCGTCGCCATCATAGTAATGGTATTTCGAGTTCACCGGCTCGAAGCGCTGCGAGGGCCCGTTCATCACATAGGCGCCGCACAGATCGGCCGGGATCTCGCCCTCGACTTCAAGATTTTCGACCTCGTATTCGACATTGGTGGGGGCGAAGGCGCCGTGCAGATAGGGGTGATCGTAGCGCCAGATCCAGTCGGGCGCGTCGGGCGGCGGGGTGCCGTCGGGCGCGAACTGACGGACATTCGCCACCGTCACGGCTAGCGGCGCCTCATGGGAATCGTGATGAGCGGCATGGGCGGACATGGTGGCGGCTCCCGAATTGATGTGAATTTATCTAGACCAGATATGCCCCGAATGGCGGCAACAGTCAAGACAAGATCGCACATTGGCCTGTCACGCCGCTCTCCCCATCGCTCGAAACGGCGGAGAACCCAGAAAATTTGGTTCCCCCTGTTTCATTTAACAAAACATCGTTTTGAAAGTGCGATTTTTTCTTGCGCAGGCGCCCAGTTCGGTCTAGTAGTACTAACTGAACTGGGAGGAAAGAATGCCGCCACTCGTCTTTCTGCCGGGCCTGCTATGCACCCCGGCAGCCTGCGAACAGACCTTCAAGCACCTTGCAATGGCCTGCGCCGAAGCCGTCGCACTGCCCGATTCCGACGATTTCGCCGCCATCGCCGAAAAGCTGGCAGCCCAGTTGCCCGAGCGCTGCATCCTGGCCGGGCATTCGATGGGCAGCTATCTGTGCCTTGAAATCTGGCGCCGCCGGCCCGAGCGAATCGCCGGGATGGCGCTGATCTCCTGCACCCCGCGCGCCGACACACCCGAAGCCGCCACCGGGCGGCAAAAGGCCGTCGCCTGGGCGGCAAAAGCCGGCATGACGGCGCTGGCCGGGGTGATCGCCGATCAGATGCTGGGCGCAGCCAGGCGCAACGATGCTGCACTGCGTGCGCAGATCGCCGATATGGCCGAAACGGTGGGCCACGCTACCTTTGCGCGCCACCAGACGGCATTGGCCGCGCGCCCCGACAACAGTGAATTGCTGGCTCGCATCGACTGCCCGGTGCTGGCGGTGACCGGCAGCGAGGACAGCGTCACCCCACCCGAAACCGCCCGAGCCCTGGCCGCCGCCCTGCCGCGCGGGCGCCATGTCGAGATCCCCTGCGCCGGGCATCTGCTGCCGCTCGAAGCGCCAAAGGCGCTGGCCGAGGCCATCGCCGGCCTTGTTGCCGAATGCGCCCGTCACGAGGAGACCGCGCCATGAGCGATGCCGGAATTGCCGCGCGCCTGAAGCAGCTGCGCCTGCCGGCCATCGCCGCGCCGATGTTCCTGGTCTCGTCGCCCGAACTGGTGGTGGCCTGCTGCCGCGCCGGTATCGTGGGCAGCTTTCCAGCCCCCAATCTGCGCACCAGCGAAGAGCTGGGCGCGTGGATGGCGCAGATCACGGCGGGCGTGCAAAAGCCCTCGCACGGCGAATGGCCGGTGGCGCCCTGGGCGCTGAACATGGTCACGCATTCCACCAGCCCGCGCCTGCCCTCGGATCTCGAACAGGTGGCCGAGCACCGACCGCCCATCGTCATCACCGCGCTGGGCAGCCCGAAGCCGGTCATCCCTACCGTGCACGGCTATGGCGGGCTGGTGTTTGCCGATGTCATTTCGGAAGAGTTCGCGCGCAAGGCCGCCGATGCCGGCGCCGACGGGCTGGTACTGGTCTGCTCGGGCGCGGGTGGCCATACCGGCAATCTGAGCCCGCTGGTTTTCGTCGAGCGGGTGCGTCGCTTCTTCGATGGCCATATCGTGCTGGCCGGCGCCATCAATACCGGCGATGCGATCCTTGCCGCGCAGGTGCTGGGCGCCGATTACGCCTATCTGGGCACCGCCTTCATCCCCGCCGAGGAAAGCCTGGCGCAGGATGAATACCGCCAGATGCTGATTGATTGCGGCCCCACCGACCTGATGGTGACCCGCGCCTTCACCGGCGCGCGCGCCTCGATGCTGGTGCCCTCGATGCTGCGCAAGGGGCTCGACCCGGCCGAGGTGGAATTCAAGGTGGCGAAGTTCAATTTCACCGGTCGCCAGAACGAAACCGTCAAGCCCTGGTCGGGCATCTGGGGGGCCGGTCAAGGCGTGGGCCGCATCGAACGGGTCGAGCCCGCCGCCGACATCATCGACCGGCTCGCGGCCGAATACGCCGCCGCGCGCCGCCGCACCGCGGAGCTGTGCGCATGAGCCTGTTTTCGGCAGCCGACACCGCGCGCTTTCGCGCCGAGGGGCATTGGGGCGATCTGACGCTGAATGCCATGTTCGATGCCACCTGCGCGCGCGTGCCCGAAAGGCTGGGTATCGTCGATCCGCCCAACCGCGCCGAGGTTTTTCAGGATGCGCCGCGCCGGCTGAGCTATCGCCAGATGCAGCAGGAGGTGGCGCGCTACGCCGCCATCTTGCGCGCGCGCGGGCTGGGGAAGGGCTCGATCATCGCCACGCAGCTGCCCTCGATCAACGAGATGATGCTCATCTATCTGGCGGTGGCACGCATCGGCGCGGTGCTCAGCCCGATTTCGGTGGCCTATCGCTCGGCCGAGCTGCGTGCGCTGGGCGAGGTGGCGCGGTTCGATGCCT
Source organism: Pararhodobacter sp. (assembly GCA_020832665.1). Lineage (GTDB taxonomy): Bacteria > Pseudomonadota > Alphaproteobacteria > Rhodobacterales > Rhodobacteraceae > Pararhodobacter. The sequence goes on from JAFIEG010000080.1 coordinate 8,749, forward strand.
ATATCTCGGTGGGCCGTCTGCGCGGGCAGGAATTCTACGCCGAGCGGATCGGGGCGCTGGCGCCCGAGGTGCAGCTTCTGGGGCTGGGCGACGGGCTGCCCGAAGGGGTGAGCCGCATCGACGATCTTCAGCCCGACCAGCCTGATGGCGGGGCAAGCGACGGCTCGGCCGATGAACTGTTCGCCATCTTCTGGACATCGGGCACCGAGGGGCTGCCCAAGGCCGTGCCAAAGACCCACAACAACATGATGGCCAGTTCGCTGGGCGCCTGGCGCATTCTTGGCCTGCCCGACGGGGCCAACATCCTGGCGCCCTTTCCCTTCGTCAACGCCGCCGCCATGGGCGGGCTGATGATGTGCTGGATGCGCACCGCCGGCGCGCTGATCCTGCACCACCCTTTCGACACACCCACCTTCCTGCAGCAACTGGCCGGCGAGGATATCGCCTATACCATGGTCGCGCCCACGCTCTTGGTCTATCTGCGCGAGCGCGCGAATGACCCGGCGCTGGCCCCGGCGCTGCACCGGCTGCGCGCCATCGGCACCGGCTCGGCCCCGCCCGACCCGGAAGTGTTCGCCTTCTTTCAGGAGCGGCTGGACATTCCGGTGCTGAACTTCTTCGGCTCGAACGAGGGCGCGCAGCTTTGCTCGGAACCCGGCCGGATGCCAGACCCGCGCCACCGCGCGCGCTGCTTTCCCCGCGACGGCGACGAGAACTGGCCCGAGGGCGCCGGCCGGCGCACCGCCAATGGCGGCAGCTTCCGGCTGGTCGATCCGGCCACCGGCGCCACCGTCACCGCGCCGGGCATACCGGGCGAGATGTATCTGCGCGGCCCGGCGATGATGCCCGGCTATTACCGGCGCGGGCAGATCGACCGCAGCCGCTTTGACGATCAGGGCTATTTCCCCAGCGCCGATCTGTTCGAGATTTCCGAATGCGGGCGCTTCATCCGCTTTCACGCCCGCGCGCGTGAGCTGATCGTGCGCGGCGGCATGAAGATCTCGCCGGTCGAGCTGGACGGCTTTCTTTCGGCGCTGCCGGGCATGCGCGAGGTGGCGGTGGCCGCCTACGCGGATGCGCAGATGGGCGAGCGGGTGTGCCTGTTTGCGGTGCCCGAACCCGGCCATTCGCTGACACTGGCCGATGTGCAGGCGTTTTGCGACCGCAACGGGCTGGCCAAGTTCAAATGGCCCGAAAGACTGATATTGTGCGATGCACTGCCGCGCACGCCGCTGGCCAAGCTTGACCGCAAGGCTCTGGCCCGGCAACTGGCAGCGAGCATTGCCCCCGAACATGAAGGAGTCGATCATGCCTGAACCCGTCTATATCCTGGGCGGCGCCCAGACCGATTTCGCCCGCAACTGGGCCCGCGATGAGTTGGGCATCGACGCCATGATGCGCGAGGCGCTCGAAGAGGGGCTGCAGGCCACTTCGCTGGAGCATCGCGACATCCAGTCGGTGCATGTGGGCAATTTCACCGCCGAGCTGTTTTGCGGGCAGGGCCAGCTGGGCGGCATGGTCGCCTCGATGCACCCGGACCTTTCCGGCGTGCCCACCAGCCGGCATGAGGCCGCCTGCGCCTCGGGCTCGATGGCGATTCTGGGCGCGAGCGCCGAGATCGAGGCCGGGCGCTACGATCTGGTCTGCGCGCTCGGCGTGGAATACATGCGCAACGTACCCGGCCAGCGCGCCGCCGAATATCTGGGCGCCGCCGCCTGGGCCGGGCGCGAATGGCAAGATGCCACCTATGTCTGGCCCGCCGCCTTCAACGACCTGATCGAGGCCTATTCCGAAAAATACGGCCGCGTGGACTATGCGCATCTGGGCGAGATCGCGCGCATCAACTACGAAAACGCACGCCGCAACCCCTATGCACAGACCCGCAAATGGCAGTTCAACGAACAGTCCTTCACCGAGGATGACGAGGCCAACCCCGTTATTGAGGGGCGCGTGCGGCGCAACGATTGCGGGCAGGTGACCGATGGCGCGGCGGCAGTCTTTCTGGCCTCGCGCCGCTTTGCGGAAGGCTACGCCAAAAAGCGCGGGCTCAAGCTGTCCGATCTGGCGCTGATCCAGGGCTGGGGCCACCGCACCGCGCCGATGCTTATGGCCGAGAAGCTGGAGGAAAGCCGCAATTCGCGCTTCGTGCTGCCGCAGGTCAACCAGACGATCCGCGAGGCCTTTGCCCGCGCCGGCATCGACAGCCCCTTTCTGCTTGATGCCATCGAGACGCATGACTGCTTCGCGATGACCGAATACGCCGCCATCGATTGCTACGGCATCACCGAGCCGGGCGAAAGCTGGAAGGCGGTCGAGGATGGCACCATCGCCGCCGGCGGGCGGCTGCCCATCAACCCCTCGGGCGGGCTGATCGGGCTGGGCCACCCCGTTGGCGCGACCGGCGTGCGCATGATGCTTGACGGCTACCGCCAGGTCACCGGCCGCGCCGGGGATTGCCAGGTCGAGGGCGCGCGGCGCGCGGGCCTGCTCAATATCGGCGGCTCCACCACCACCATCGCCAGCTTCGTCGTCGGCACTGCCGACGGCTAGCAAGACCCGCGTCGCCTGGGAGGGGGCGCGGGGAAAAATGCTTCAACGCAAGGGAGGAAACCATGTTGAAGAGAACCCTCGCCGGCCTCGCCGTCGGCATCGCCCTGACCGCATCGGTCACCACCGCCCAGGCACGCGAACTGACCTTCGCCGTGTTCATCCCGGCCGCATCGCCCACGGTGCAGCAGATCTACGAGCCCTGGATCGAATGGTTCAACGAGGAAGCGGCCGATCATGGTGTTTCGATCAGGATGTTCGCTGGTGGCACGCTGGGCCGCAACCCGCTGGCCCAGGCGCAGATGGTGCGCGACGGGGTGGCCGATATCACCCTGACCGTGCCCTCCTACACCCCCGGCGTTTATCCCGATTACGACATCTTCGAGCTGCCGGGCTTTGCCAGCAGTGCCGCCGAGGGCTCGCTGGCTGCGCTGGAGATGCAGCGCGAAGGGCTCTTGCGCGGCTATGAGGATTTCCACGTCGTGGCGATGTATTCCTCGGGCGCCTACATGCTGCATTCGCGCAACCCCATCGCCTCGATCGAGGATGTCGATGGCCAGCGCTTTCGTGTTGCCGGGCAGATCCAGACCGCGGTGATCGAGGCGCTGGGCGGCGTGCCGCAAAGCCTGGGTGCCGGCGAGATGGCCGAGAACATCGACCGCGGGCTCATCGACGGGGCCATGACCGATGCCTCGGTGGCGCGCACCTTCCGCGTGACCGATGTCACCAGCCATCATTATGATGCCAATCTTGGCGTGCTGGTCTTTGCCATCGTGATGAATCGCGGCGTCTATGAGGAACTGCCCGAGCCTGTGCAGGAACTGCTCGTGCAAAGCGGCGAAGTCATCGTCGAGCGCCAGATCGAGCATTACGGCGCCGCCATTGAGCGCAACATCGCCGAGTGGCAGGAAGACCCCGATCGCACCGTTGTCATCCCCGATGAAGCCGAGCGCGCGCGCATCGCCGCCGCCGTGCAACCAGTTATCGACCGCGTGGCCGAGGCCGCCTCGCCGGGGCTGATCGAGGCCTATGTCGAGCGGCTGGAAGACATCCGCAACCGCTGATCGCGCCACAACCAGTCGCGGAGGCCGGCACAGAACCGGCCCCGCGCAAAGCCACAGGGAGGCTGGAATGCACTGGATCGAGCGACGCATGCTGTTCGTCACCCGCGGCGCGGCCATGCTGGGGGTGCTGTTTCTACTGATGGTGGCGGCGCTTTCGGTGCTCGACATCCTCGTGCGCGAGTTTCAGGGCCGCCCCATCCGCGGCGCCAACGATATCGCCCGGCTTCTGACCATCATCATCATCGCCGCCTGTTTTCCCGCCGGGCTGCTGGAGCGGCGCCAGATCAAGGTGGCGCTTCTGGGCAGCATCCTGCCGCGCTGGGGCAATCGCGTGCTCGAGGTTTTCGGCGCACTGCTGACCTGGGTGATGTTCGTCTTCATCGCCTATTACGTCACGCTGCACGCCCAGCGCATGGCAGCATCGGCCGAATACACGATGGTGCTGAACCTGCCTGTCGCGCCCTGGTGGTATGCCGCCAGCGTCTGTTTCTGGGCCTGCATCCCGGCGCAGCTTTTCGTCGTCGTCGCCGAGGCGCTGGGCCACGACCCGGCCCAGACAGAGGACTGAGCGATGGAACCCTATGTCATCGGCCTGCTGGGGCTGGCTCTGATGCTGGGCATGATCTTCCTGCACGTGCCCATCGGCGTGGCCATGGGGCTGGCGGGAGTTTTCACCTTCGGCATGATCCGCGGCAATTTCGGCCCGGCGCTGACCCTCTTTGGCACCGAGACGGTGGGCAAGGTGGCCAGCATGGAGCTGGCGGTGGTGCCGCTCTTTCTGCTCATGGGGGCCTTTGCCACCGTGGGCGGATTATCATCCGATCTCTACCGCATCGCCAGCGCCTTTGTCGGCCATGTGCGCGGCGGGCTGGCGGTGGCCACCATCGGCGGCTGTGCCGGTTTCGGCGCCGTGTGCGGCTCGTCCATCGCCACTGCCACCACCATGACCCGCGTCGCCCTGCCCGAGATGAGCAAGCGGAACTATTCCGAGCGCCTGTCCACCGGTTCCATCGCCGCCGGCGGCACGCTGGGCATGCTGATCCCGCCCTCGATCATCCTGGTGCTCTACGGCGTGCTAACCGAACAATTCGTCAAGACATTGTTCGTCGCCGCGCTGATCCCGGCGCTTCTGGCCGTGGCGCTTTACGTTGTCACCATCTGGGTGGTGGTGTGGCGCAACCCCGAGCTGGCGCCCCCCGGCGATGCTGCGCCCTGGCGCGAGGCATGGGCGGCGTTGGCAAATGGCTGGGCGGCAATCCTGCTGATGATCACCGTCACCGGCGGTATCTATGCCGGCATCTTCTCGGTAAATGAATCGGCGGCGGTGGGGGCGTTCATGGCGTTTCTCATCGCGCTATTGCGCGGCCGGCTCACCATGGCGCGCTTCTGGTCGGCGCTGCGCGACACCGCCGCCACCACCTCGATGATCTATCTGATGATCATCGGTGCCTCGATCTTCACCTATGCGATCACGCTGTCGGGCCTGCCCGAGATGATGGTCTCGGGGATACGCGATACCGGGCTGCCGGGCATCTGGGTGGTGGTGCTGCTGATGGTGATGTACATCATCCTCGGCTCGATCTTCGACACGATCTCGTCGATGGTCATCACCATTCCCTTCGTCTTTCCGCTTATCCTGGGCTATGGGTTTGATCCGATCTGGTGGGGCATTCTCACCGTGATGGTGATCGAGATCGGCATGATCACGCCGCCCATCGGCATGAATGTGTTCGTGATGAAGGCAATGCTGCCGCGTACCACGCTTCGCACCATCTATGCCGGCATCACCCCTTTCCTTGTGGCCGATGTCGTGCGTCTGGTGCTGGTGATCGCCTTTCCCGCCCTCGCCTTGTGGCTGGTTGACTGGTTCAACCTGCCGCGTTGAGGCACCGGGGGGCGGGGCTGCGGGAAAGGCGACCCGGGCCGGGGCAGTGCCGAATCGCGCTGGCAAGGCCCGGGATCTGCCCTTGCCCGAACGAACCACTGCGGCTGGGTGAACCCCGCCCTGCGGACGTGCGACGGGCCTTAGGGCGGGGTTCACCCAGCCAGCAACCGTTCCGCGCTCGCCGTTGGCATGGGGATCACCCCGTCATGCCGAGATGCGCAACCGAAACCGGCATCAGGCCGGCAATGAAGCGCAGAAAGGCAAATTATCAGCAAAACCATGCCGCCACGCATTGAACCACAACCGCCGGCTGTGTCAGATATACTTCGATCATTTCGGGAAGGCGGCCTTCATCCGCGCCCTGCGTACGGGTTCGACATGGCGAAGGTGCTGCCATCCCTCTTTGTAACCAGACCCGCTTGAACGGGCAACTCGACAGGGGGCGATCATGCTCAAACCATTCAGAACCACGCTTTGCGCGGCCAGCCTCACCCTATCGCTGAGCGCCGCGGCCTGGGCCGGGGGCGAGCATGCGAGCGTGATCGTGTTCGATGCCTCTGGCTCGATGTGGGCGCAACTCGAGGACGGCAAGTCGCGCATCGAGATTGCGCGCGAGGTGATCGACCGCTTCGCCGCCGAGCGCAACCCCGAGATGCCGATCGGCGTGGTGGCCTATGGCCACAACCGGCGCGGCGATTGCGGCGATATCGAAACAGTGTTGCCCATCGGGCAGTATGACGCCGACACGCTGGCAGGCACGATCAGGGCACTGAACCCGCGCGGCATGACGCCGCTGACCGATTCGATGGCGCTGGCACGCCAGATCCTGCCGCCCACCGCCGAATCGGCCGATATCATCCTGATCACCGACGGGCTGGAAAACTGCGGCGGCGACCCCTGCGCGCTGGCCGCCGATTTCGCCGCCGAGGGCATCAATCTGCGCGCCCATGTCGTGGGCTTCGCGCTCGAGGAAGAGGCGGTGCAGACGCTTTCCTGCGTGCCCGAGCAGACCGGCGGGCAGCTTTTCATCACCCAGACCGGCGCCGAACTGGCAACCGCCATGGCCGAGATGGCCCGGGTCACCGAAGCGGCGCCGCTGCCGCAATCGGTGACGGTAAGCGCCATCGACGCGCGCGACGGCAACGCGCTGGGCAGCGCCGAATGGGATGTGACAACCGCCACCGGCGACGGCGTCTATGCCGGCCGGACCCGCGGCATGATCGCGCTGGAACTGATGCCCGATGACTACATCGCGCGGGTCAGCGCCGAGGGCTTTGCCGATGGCCGCGCCGAATTCACCGTGCCCGAGCGCGATGCGCAGCCGGTCGTGATCGAGCTGGAAAAGGTGCAGGCCACGCTGTTCCTGCGCGCCGAGGATGCCGAAACCGGCGACACGCTCGAGGGCGTTGACTGGTTTGCGCTCAATGTCGAGACCGAAGAGGCCGTCGAGGCGCATAATTCGGCCGGCGGCTATATTCCCGTCTATGTCGAACCCGGCGAGTACCGCATCGAGGGTGTTCGGGGCGAGATGACGGGCGCCGTTTCGGTCAGCGCCACGCTCGATGAAGACCCGCGGCTGGATGTGGCGCTGGCCGCACCCGAGCCCGAAGCGCCCGAGATCACGCTCACCGCCCCGTCCGAGGTGGTGGCCGGCGCGCGCTTCGAGGTGGTAATCGAAGGCGCCGAGAGCGACAGCGACTATCTGATCATCGCCGAGACCGGCGCCGATGAAGAGGTCAGCCGCTATGGCCGCATGAGCAACCGCGTGGGCGGCGACGGCACGCATGGCTACACCGCCCCCAGCGCCGAGGGCGATTACGAGATCCGCTACTATCTCGTTGAGGATCACAGCCTGGCCGTGCGCCACGCGTTGAGCGTATTGCCCGCCGATGTGGTGTTCGAGGCGCCCGATGAGGTCGCAACCGACAGCAATGTCGAGATCAGCATCGGTGGCGGCATTTCGGGCCATGTGGTGATTGTCGATGCCGGGCGCGCGCCCGATGACATCGTCTCGCGCTATGATCGTATGCGGAACTCCGTCGATGGTGACGAGGGCACGATCACGCGGCGCGCACCGGAAGTGCCGGGCGATTATCTGCTGCGCTATCATGCCAGCGACGATAGCCGCCTGCTGGCCGAACTGCCGCTGACGGTAACCGGCACGCTGGAACAGGCACGGCTTCTTGCGCCCGAAACGGCGCCGGCGGGTGCCACCATCGAGGTCGCCTGGCAAGGCCCCGGCCTGCGGCGCGACTACGTCGTCGTCGTCGAGGCGGGCGCGCCCGAGGGCAATCGCGGCCATAGCCGCCACGCACGTTCAGGCGCCAGTGACAGCCCGGTCTCGATCCTGCTGCCCGATGCGCTGGGCGTGCATGAATTGCGCTATGTCGATGGCGAAAGCGGCGCCACGCTGGCCAGCCGCGAGATCACATTGGAACCGGTGACCGCCTCGGTCTCGGCGCCTGCAGAGATCGACGCCAGCGCGCGCTTCACCGTCGAATGGGAAGGGCCGGTCAACCGCGGCGATTATGTCGTGATCGTCGAGGCCGGCGCGCCCGATGGCAATCGCGGCCATTCGCGCCATGCGCGTTCCGGCGTTTCCGACGATGGCAGCCCGGTGCAGCTTCTGGCGCCCGACACGTTGGGCCGCCACGAGGTACGCTACGTCATGGGCCAGAGCGGGCGCACCCTTGCCTCGCATGAGGTTACGCTGGCACCCGTCGGGGCCTCGGTCTCGGCCCCGGAGGAAATCGGCGCCTCGGAAAGCTTCACCGTCGAATGGAGCGGGCCGGTCAATCGCGGCGACTATATCGTGATCGTCGAGGCGGGCGCACCCGAGGGCAATCGCGGGCATTCGCGCCATGCGCGTTCCGGCGTCTCAGACGATGGCAGCCCGGTGCAGATCACGGCCCCCGACGCGCTGGGCCTCTACGAGGTGCGCTATGTGGTCGGCCAGAGCGGGCGGACACTGGCCTCGCAGGAGGTCACGCTGACGCCGATTACCGCTTCGGTCGAGGCCCCGGAAAGCGTATTGCCCGGCGCCAATTTCGAGGTGCATTGGCAAGGCCCGTCCAGCCGCGGCGATTATGTAGTGATCACCGAACAGGGAGCATCGCAAGGCGATCGCGGCCACAGCCGCCACGCCCGCAGCGGCGTGTCGGGTGGCAGCGGCAGCGAGCGGCTGACCGCCCCCGACGCCGAGGGCGAATTCGAGGTGCGCTATGTGATCGGCGAGTCGGGGCGCACGCTTGCCGCGCAGCCGGTCACCGTCAGCCGTGGCGGTGTCACGCTGGAGGTTGACGACCCGGTTGCCGCTGGCGGGGTGGTCGAGGTGGTCTTCACCGGCCCCGGCCGTTTCGAGGATCTGATCGAGATCACGGCAGCCGGCGCCGATGCCGGCGACGACGCGATCCAGCGCGCGCGCGCCTCGCAGGGCAGCCCGGCGCAGCTCTTCGCGCCGACCACGGCGGGTGATTACGAGATCCGCTACCGGGCAAGCGACAGCGGCGAGGTACTGGCCACGATCCCGCTGGTGGTGGAGTAGCAACCGAGCCCGCGCCGCACCGCCAACCGGCACGGCGCGGGTCTCACCGACCGGTGGTGCGCTTGCATGGCGCGCATCGCCGGTTTTCTCCTTTATTGGGGCGCGTCGCGTTTAAAGCGTTTCAGGTTTAGACGGAAGCATAGCCTGCGTTCTTGAGGTAGTTGGC
>JAFIEG010000081.1 GCA_020832665.1 Pararhodobacter sp.
CGGAGGCGACGCGGGCCTCACGGGAGAAGGAGAGGGTCACGGGCACGTCGGCGGGAGGCAGCGACGTTTCGGTCGGTTCGGGGGTGGTCGCGGTCTCGCCGGGTCCGGGTTCGGTCGGCGTGGCGGAGCCGTTGCCGTTGTCGTCTCCCCCGCAGGCGGCGAGGGCGAGGGTCGCGGAGGCCAGGAGGAGCGCGCGCCAGGGGGCCCGGGGGCGGCGCTGTTGCAGGCCGGGCGTGGTTGCTTCGCCCGGCGACTGGATCAGCGATACTTGCGGTGGGGGCGTTCCTCGATGATCGGTTCCACCGGCACGATGACCTCGGGCTCGGGCGCGTGGTGACGGTGGAAGTGATCGCATGCCGACAGCACCGGCAATGTAAACAATCCAACCAACGCAAAGCGGAAAGCGCGTGACATACTTTTCTCCTGCTCGTTCCGTTTTTCCTGCTACAACGCAGGCTTCTGGGGTTAATGACACAACCGGCAAGGGCCGCGCCGCAGGCGATGCTAATACAAAAACGACTTTGTGGCCAGATTTGACTTGCGCGTGATTGGCGCGGCCATCGTTGGCCCTGATATATCCTGCGGGCGCGGCGCATCAGAAGTCATCCCAGTGGCAATCGGCACCCTCGGCGGTGAAGCCGCCGAACAATTGCAGCACCGCCGGGTCGTATTCGCCAAATGGCAGGGGCGCTTCGGCAAGGGCGATCACGATCGCCTCCCAGCCCGGCCGCAACCCGCGCTGGACGGGCAACGCGAATTCGCGGCACAGGGCGTGCATGTCGGCGGAAACGGCCTCGTCATCGGTGCCATCATCGCTCAGCGCGGGGGCCACAAAGCGAAAGCGCCCGATCCGGTCATCCTCATCCCAGATGATTTCGATCAGCTCGGCGCTCATGCCCGAGGGCAGTTCGAGCCATCGCGATTCGGGGGTGCCATCGGCAGAAAGCGGTGTTGCCATGCCCGCCACCAGCGCCAGCATGGCGGTAGCACAAAACCCGGTCAGCATCGAATATGGTTTTGTTTTCATTCCCAGATTACCCCCATTGCCGCCGCCAGCCCGGCCCCGCCGCCCAGCCAGTAGGCGATGCTGTAGTGCAGCCGCGAGCGCCGGATAAGCAGGATCAGCCCATCTTCGGTATAGGATTCGCGCACCCGAAAGGCGCGGAGCAACCCACGCCCGGCAAGTGCCGCGCCGCTCTCTGGCCGGTCGTCGCCCAGGCGCTCGGCGGCAAGCCAGTAGGTGGCATAGGTCACGATATGCACCTGCCACATGCAGCAATAGACAAAGCACAGAATGGCAATTGACGCCAGCGCCCGCACCCAATCGGCAGACGCGCCGATGGTGGCGATCTGTGTCATGAGCAGCGCCAGCGGCGCGCCGGCCACCGCCAGCGCCATGCGTTCGCTTTCCAGCAACCGGTCGGCGGCGAAGCCGCGCGCATCGGGGTGGCCGGTTGGTGCGGTTACAGCGGAATGTTGTCGTGCTTCTTCCACGGGTTCGTCAGCTTCTTGTTGCGCAGCGATGCAAAGGCGCGGCAGATCCGCTTGCGGGTGGAGTGGGGCATGATCACCTCGTCGATGAAGCCCCGCTCGGCGGCGACGAAGGGGTTGGCGAAGCGGTCTTCGTAATCCCTGGTGCGCGCCGCGATCTTGTCAGCATCGCCCAGTTCCGAACGATAGAGGATTTCCACCGCCCCCTTTGCACCCATCACTGCCACCTCGGCGGTGGGCCATGCATAGTTGAAATCACCGCGCAGATGCTTCGAGCTCATCACGTCATAGGCGCCGCCATAGGCCTTGCGGGTGATTACCGTCACCTTGGGCACCGTGGCTTCGCCAAAGGCGAAGAGGAGCTTGGCGCCGTGCTTGATGATGCCGCCATATTCCTGCCCCGTGCCGGGCAGGAAGCCCGGCACATCGACAAAGGTCAGGATCGGAATCTCGAAGGCATCGCAAAAACGAACGAAGCGCGCGGCCTTGCGCGAGCTGTCAATATCAAGACAGCCCGCCAGCACCATCGGCTGATTGGCCACCACCCCCACCGTGCGCCCCTCCAGCCGGATGAAGCCGGTGATGATGTTGCGCGCGAAATCGGCCTGGATCTCGTAGAAATCACCCTCGTCGCCAACCTTCAGGATCAGCTCTTTCATGTCATAGGGGGTGTTGGGGTTGTCTGGGATCAGCGAATCCAGGCTCATTTCCAGCCGCGCCGGATCGTCGAAGAAGGGGCGTACCGGCGGCTTGGCCTGATTGTTGAGCGGCAGGTAATCGACCAGCCGGCGCACCTCGATCAGCGCCTCGACATCGTTTTCGAATGCCGCGTCGGCGACCGAGCTTTTCTTCGTGTGGGTCGAGGCCCCGCCCAGCTCTTCGGCGGTGACGACTTCGTTGGTAACGGTTTTCACCACGTCGGGGCCGGTGACGAACATGTAGGAGCTGTCGCGCACCATGAAGATGAAATCGGTCATCGCCGGCGAATAGACGGCGCCGCCTGCGCAGGGGCCCATGATCAGCGATATCTGCGGAATAACCCCCGAGGCCATGATATTGCGCTGAAAGACATCGGCATAGCCGGCCAGGCTGGCCACGCCCTCCTGGATGCGCGCGCCGCCCGAATCGTTGATGCCGATCACCGGCGCCCCGTTCTGGATGGCCATGTCCATGATCTTGCAGATCTTTTCGGCGTGGGTTTCCGAAAGCGAGCCGCCGAAGACAGTGAAATCCTGGCTGAAAACATAGACCTGTCGACCGTTGATCGTGCCCCAGCCGGTGATCACCCCGTCGCCATAGGGCCGGTCCTGCTGCATGTCGAAATCGGTGCAGCGATGGGCCTTGAACATGTCGAATTCCTCGAACGAACCTTCGTCGAGCAACAGATCGATACGTTCGCGCGCGGTCAGCTTGCCCTTGGCGTGCTGCGCGTCGATACGGCGCTGACCTCCGCCAAGGCGCGCCTGCTCGCGGCGGTTCTCGAGTTCCAGAAGAATGTCCTTCATCGCGCCCCTCCTTGCCACTGCGCCGGGTATAAACGGCGTGGAGGGTTTGGGGGAAGTGGAAAACGGAAAATTTGCAAATACTGTTGCACAGATTGATTGCAAAAAGCAAATCTGCAAACTATCGAGTATGACCCGCTCGCAAAATCACAGTGGCCGCATGTTGTGGTCTGGACTTCGCTCAGCGGCGAAACTACACCTGTGAAGCTATGACCCCTCCCACCGTGCGGTTTCTTGACCGCTCCACCCCGCCGCATATCGCCACGCTGATCCTGCTTGCCGGGCTGTCGGCGCTGTCGATGAACATATTCCTGCCCTCGCTGCCCCGAATGGCAGAGCATTTCGGGGTCGATTACGCGGTGATGCAGTTGTCGGTGTCGCTGTATCTTGGGGCTAGCGCGCTGTTGCAGGTGGTGATTGGCCCCTTGTCAGACCGCTTCGGGCGCCGGACGCTGATCTTGTGGTCGATCGCGCTGTTCACGCTCGCGACCCTGGGCACTTTGCTGGCACCGACGGCAGAAAGCTTCCTGTTCTTTCGCACCGCGCAGGCGGTGGTGGCCACCGGCATGGCGCTTAGCCGCGCCATCGCCCGCGATATGGTTGACGAGGCGCGCGCGGCCTCGATGATCGGCTATGTCACCATGGGCATGTCGGTGGCGCCGATGCTGGGGCCGATGATCGGTGGCTTTCTGGAAGAGGCCTTCGGCTGGCAGGCGAGCTTTCATTTCCTGCTGATTCTCGGCGTCTTGATGTTTGCCCTGTTATGGTTCGATCTGGGCGAAACCTCCAAGCGCCGGCCAACCAGCCTGGCGCAGCAGTTTCGCGAGTATCCGGAGTTGTTCTCCTCGCCACGCTTTTGGGGCTATGTCGCCATCGCCGGCTTCGGCTCGGGTGTCTTCTTTGCCTATCTCGGTGGCGGGCCCTTTGTCGGCAGCGAGCATTTCGGCCTGTCGGCCAGCGGTGTGGGTTTGTATTTCGGACTGACGGCACTCGGTTACGGGTTCGGCAATTTCCTTTCGGGGCGGTATTCGGTGCATGTGGGAACGCACAAGATGGTGTTTTGGGGCTCCCTTCTGCCGGCGGCCACCGTGGCCCTTCTCTGCGTGATGGAATTTGCCGGTGTGGTGTCGGCCGAGGTCTTCTTCGGCATGTTCCTTTTCGTGGGTATCGGCAATGGGTTGCTCTTGCCCAACGCCACCGCCGGGATGCTTTCGGTGCGTCCCCATCTGGCGGGCACAGCCTCGGGGGTGGGGGCGGCCTTCATGATCGGGCTAGGCGCGGCACTTTCGGCCATTGCGGGGGTATTGCTCAAGCCCGGCAGCGGCCCGATGCCGCTCTTGCTGATCATGCTGGTCAGTTCGACGCTGTCGGTGCTTGCCGCGCTTTATGTCATTCACCGCGCGCGCCGGCTGGGTATGTGACGGGCTTGGCGTGCCGGGTTTGCAAAGCTATGCTTTGCTACTGTAAACTGCTGCCACGGTCTGGCCGGGTCCAGGGTGCCGGAATGCGGAGGGGGAATGGCCGCAACCAAGCTTTACGCCGGGGCAAAGCTGCGCGAGATCCGCACGCGGTTGCAATTGACCCAGAAGGAATTCGCGGCGCGGCTGGGCATCTCGCTGCCCTATCTGAACCAGATGGAAAACAACAACCGCCCGGTCAGCACCGCGGCGGTGCTGGCACTGGCGCGCGAATTCGGCACCGATGTCACCGAGCTGGCCACCGGTGACGGCGAGCGCATGGTCAGCGATCTGCGCGAGGCGCTGGCCGATCCGGTATTTCCCGCGCCACCCCCGACGCTTGCCGAACTGCGCCTGGTTGCCTCGAATGCGCCCGGGGTGGCGCGCGCGCTTCTTGCCCTGCACCGCGCCTATCGGCAAAGCCATGAGCGCCTGGCCTCGCTCGACGAGGCGCTGGGGCGCGGCGACTCAACCTTGCGCCCGTCGCCATGGGAAGAGGTGCGCGACTTCTTCCATTACTGCGACAACTACATCGATGCCGTGGATCGCGCCGCCGAGTATTTCGCGCAAGACGCCGACGATATCGACATGCGGGCCGCCGAGCGGCTGGAGGCGCTGGGCATTCGCTTGCAGTTATCCGATCTGCCCACAGTGAGATATTTCGATCCGGAGGCACGAACACTCACTTTGTCAACCCGGCAGGCGCCATCGACAAGGCGCTTCCAGGTTCTGCATCAGCTGGCGCTGCTCACCCGCGACGAACTGCTGGAGGCGACGCTCGACCTGGCGCGCTTTCAATCCATTGAGGCGCGCGCCATCGCCAAGATCGGACTGGCGAACTATTTCGCCGGCGCGGCGCTGATGCCCTATTCCCGGTTTCTGACCGCGGCGCGGGAAACGCGCCACGATCTCGAAGAGCTTGCCGATGCCTTTGGCGCCTCGATCGAGCAGGTGGCGCACCGGCTGTCAACGCTGCAACGTCCCGGCGCCAAGGGGGTGCCGTTCTTCTTTGTGCGCGTCGATCAGGCCGGCACCATCACCAAGCGCCATTCGGCCACGCGGCTGCAATTCGCCCGCTATGGTGGCGCATGCCCGCTTTGGAATGTGCACCGAGCCTTCGAAACGCCCGGGCAGTTCCTGCGCCAGCTTGCCGAAACCCCCGATGGCGTGCGCTATTTCTGCCTTGCCCGTGAGGTGTCCAAGCCCGGCGGCTCGTTTCGCGCGCCGGTTCGGCGCTATGCCATTGGGCTGGGCTGCGAGATCCGTCATGCCGGCGCGCTGACCTATGCCGACGATCTGGACCTGGCCAACCCGCACGCCTTCGAGCCGATTGGTATTTCCTGCCGCATCTGCGCAAGGCGCGACTGCCACCAGCGATCGGTGCCGCCGCTGGAACAGGCGCTGCGTATTGATCCGAACCGCCGCGGGTTGTTGCCCTATGCCATCGAACAGGAGCAGGGCTGACAGCGCTGCCGCCGCGCTCAGTCCTCGCGCAGCATGCGCGCGATTTCGTCCTTGAGCACCACGCGCCGGTGCCGCATCACGCGTTCATGCTCTTCGGAAACGGGCTCGACCCCGGTTTCGGCGCGGTGAATGGTGCGGTTGAGATCATGATATTCATCGGCCAGCCGGGCGAAATGACGATCAGAGATCTTCATCTCGTGAATACGGTCGGCCTGATCGGGAAAATCGGCGGCCAGTTCGTGGGGGGTATGGGTCATGGGGGCACCCTGTTTCAACTTCCGCAGGCAGGGTAATGCGCTTGCCCGGCAGTGCCCTTGATCTGGGTCACATGCGCAAGGCGTGGTGCAGGATGACCGGCACAACCAGCTCTTCCTCGTCGGTGAGGTGACGATCGAGAAAGCGCCCGAAGAGGGCCAGCTGCTTCTCCAACTCACCGGCCTCGCCAGCACCGTGGGTGCCGGCATGCAACGCTCGCAGGGTGGCGTTCAGCCCCTGCGTCAACTCGTGCAGATGCCCGTCAAGCGCGTTATGGTCGGCGTCGAGCAGGGCAAAGCCGCGTTCCAGACGGGGCTCGGCGCCGGCAAGGACTGGGAAGTAATGCAGATCCTCGATCTGGTGGTGGCCGTGCAATTGCTCGATCAGAAAGCCGCCCAGCCGGGCGGCCCGCGGAGCAAAGGCGACGGGGTCCGAGCGCCTGTCGAGTAGATCGCGCGATGCCATGAGCAGGCGCGAATGCAGGCTGCGAAACATCAGGTGCCGCTCGAGCCAGAACCGGGTCAGCCCGTCGAAATGGGCGTGGCTTTCCCAGCTCTCGCGCGGATAGTCGCGCAGCAGCACCCTGAGCGCGTCGGGCAATCCGCTGCGGCCTTCCAGATCATCCATGTCTGCCCCCGGTGCTGCCGTCGACCCCTGCCGCTGGCGACACTTATTCCCGCAAGGGGCAATGGCAATGCCGCTTGGCACCTCTGCCCCCGCCGCGAAGGGAGCCGGGGCGCCCGACATGTTCTCTCCGGGGAAATCCCGAAAGTGATCAAACCATGCGGTTTGCCCGGCCATTGCGCAGTGGATAGATCGCTTTTTTCTTATCGCTGCGCCGTGGGCCAGTTCGGATTGATCCAGGGTTCGAGATTGGCGCGCGGCAGCGGGGTGCGCCCTAGTATGTGATCGGCAATCTTTTCGCCCACCATGATCGAAGGCGCGTTGAGATTGCCATTGGTGATACGCGGAAAGACCGAGCTGTCGGCCACACGCAGCCCCTTCACACCGATAACGCGGCCCTCGGGGTCAACCACTGCCATGGGGTCGCTTTCCCGGCCCATGCGCGCCGTGCCGCAGGGGTGATAGGCGCTTTCCACATGCTCGCGGATGAACGCATCGAGCGTGGCATCGTCCTGCGCATCATCGCCGGGCTGCAACTCGTTCTTCACATAGCGCGCCATCGCCGGCTGTTCCATGATCTCGCGCGTCAGCCGGATGCAGCGGCGGAACTCGTCCCAGTCATCGGGGTGCGACATGTAGTTGAAGCAAATCACGGGGTTTTCCGCGGGGTCGGCCGAGCGCAGCCGCACGGTGCCGCGGCTTTTCGAGCGCATCGGCCCGACATGTGCCTGAAAGCCGTGCCCCTCGGCTACTGCCTGGCCGTCATAGCGCACGGCGATGGGCAGGAAATGATACTGGATGTCGGGATAATCGATGCCCTCGCGCGAGCGAATGAAGGCGCAGGCCTCGAACTGGTTCGAGGCGCCGGGCCCGGTGCCGGTGAACAGCCACCGCGCGCCCACCCAGGCCTTGCCCGGCAGGCTCCAGTAGCGATAGAGCGTCACCGGCTCGGTGCTGGCATATTGCAGGTAAAGCTCAAGATGATCCTGCAAATTGGCGCCCACACCGGGGCGATCGGCCAGCACCTCGATGCCGTGCTCGGCCAGATGATCGGCCGGGCCAATGCCCGAGAGCATCAGAAGCTTGGGCGTGTTGAGCGCGCTTGCGGCCAGCACCACCTCGCGCCGGGCGCTCACCACACGGCCATCGGTCAGTTCCACGCCTTCTGCCCAGCCCGCGTGAAAGACGATGCGCGCGGCCAGCCCGCGCGCGAGCGTCACTCGGCCGGTACGCAGCGCCGGGCGCAGATAGGCCTTCGCCGCCGACCAGCGCTCGCCACGCCAGATCGTGGCCTCCATGGCACCGAAACCCTCTTGCTGGGCGCCGTTATAGTCGCGCGTGAGCGGATAGCCGGCCTGCCCGCCTGCCTCGATGAAGGCGTTGAAGAGGGGGTTTTCGCGCTTGCCGCGGGTGATGTGCAGCGGGCCGGCGGTGCCGCGCCAGCCCCCGCCGGTGGGGCCGTTGGGCGCGATTCCGGCGGTGGATTCCGCGCCCTCGGCATCGTCGGCGCCGTGCCAGTTTTCCATGCGCCGGAAATAGGGCAGTACATCGGCAAAGGCCCAGCCATCTGCGCCCTCATCGGCCCAGTGATCGAAGTCATGGGCGTGGCCGCGCACATAGACCATGCCGTTGATGCTGCTGGACCCGCCCACCACCTTGCCGCGCGGGCAGGCCAGCCGCCGCCCGCCCAGGTGCGGCTCTGGCTCGCTTTGCATGCCCCAGTCATAGAGTGACATGTTCATCGGATAGCTCAGTGCGCCGGGCATCTGGATGAAGGGCCCGGCATCGGAGCCGCCATATTCGACCACGATCACCGAATGCCCGGCCTCGGCCAGCCGGTACGCCACCGCCGAGCCGCCCGAGCCCGCGCCGACCACCACGAAATCCGCTTCCATTGCCATCACCTTTTCCCGGCCTTCAGTAAGGCGAATCCACCGGCCCCATGCCCACATGCACCGTCTTGATCTGCGTGTAGTATTCCACCGCTGCGCGCCCGTTCTCGCGGCCCACGCCCGATTGCTTGACCCCGCCGAACGGCATTTCCACCGGCGTCAGATTGTAGCTGTTGATCCAGCAGGTGCCGGCCTGCAGACGCGCCACCACCCGGTGCGCGCGCGCCATGTCGTGCGTGAAGACCCCGGCGGCGAGGCCGAACTCGGTGTCGTTGGCGCGGGTTATGACCTCGCCCTCGCTCTCGAAATCCAGCACCGACATCACGGGCCCGAAGACTTCCTCGCGGGCGATGGTCATGTCGTCGGTGACATCGGCAAAGACGGTGGGCTGCACATAATGGCCCGGCCCGTTGAGCCGCGCGCCGCCAGTGAGCAGCCTTGCGCCTTCGGCCTTGGCCCCCTCGATATAGCCCAGCACCTTTTCCATCTGCTCGGCGCTGATCAGCGGGCCCATCTGCGTGGCCTCATCCATCGGGTCGCCCATGACAATGGCCTCGGTTCGCGCCTTGAGCCGTTCCAGAAACCGCTCCTTCAGCCCGCGCTGCACGAAAACCCGCGTGCCGTTCGAGCAGATCTGCCCCGAGGAATAGAAATTGCCCAGCATCGCGCCGCCGATCGCATCCTCGATATCGGCATCGTCAAAGACGATCAGCGGCGACTTGCCGCCAAGCTCCATCGTGACATGGCGAATGCCTTCGGCCGCCGCCGTATAGACCTTGCGCCCGGTGGGCACCGACCCGGTAAGCGAGACCTTGGCCACGCGCGCATCGGTGGCCAGCGCCGCGCCCACCGCGCCGCGCCCCTGCAGCACGTTGAACAGCCCTGCGGGCAGGCCCGCCTCGGTCAGGATCTCGGCCAGTTTCAGCGCCGAAAGCGGGGTCATCTCTGATGGTTTGAAGACCATGGCATTGCCGAAGGCCAGCGCCGGCGCGGCCTTCCAGCAGGCAATCTGGATGGGGTAGTTCCACGCCCCGATCCCGGCGCAGACGCCCAGCGGCTCGCGGATGGTATAGGCGAAATCGCCGCCCAGCGGGATGCTCTCGCCCGTCACTGTGGGGGCCAGCCCGCCGAAATATTCCAGCGCATCGGCGCCTGATGCCGCGTCGGCGACCAGCGTTTCCTGCAAGGGCTTGCCGGTATCGAGCGTTTCGATCATTGACAGATCGCGATTGCGTTCGCGCATCCGATCGGCAGCGCGGCGCAAGATGCGCCCGCGCTCGACGGGTTTAAGCGCCGCCCATTCACCCTGCGCCCGTCTGGCGGCGTTCAGCGCGCGGTCAATCAGCGCCGGCGTGGCCTCGTGCACGCGCGCGATCACGCTTGCATCGGCGGGGTGGATCACCTCGATTGCTTCGCCGGCCGTGTCCTCGACATACTTCCCGTCGATGTAGTGGCTGGCTGTGGGCTGTGCCTTCATGGCGTTCATCCTTGTCATTCTCCGCGTGGAAAGCGCTGGCCATCTTCCAGCACGTTCAGGTCCATGTGGTTGCGCATGTAGCGTTCGCTGGCGCGCTGCAGCGGCTGGTAATCCCAGGGGAAATAGGCGCCATTGCGCAGCGCCTCGTAAACCACCAGCCGCCGCGCCTGGCTTTCGCGCACGGCGGCGTCATAGGCTGGCATGTCCCAGCGCGCGGCGGCCTCGGCGCGAAAGCTTTCCAGCGTGTCGGCATGGGCCGGGTCGGCGGCCAGGTTGCGGGTTTCCTGCGGGTCGGCTTGCAGATCGAAAAGCTGTTCGGGGTCGGCAGGGCAGGCGGTGTATTTCCAGCGCCCCCGGCGCAGCGCCACCATCGGCGCGATCGAGCCTTCGGCGGCGTATTCCATCGCCACCGTGCCGCGCCCGGCCCCGCCCGCCACCGGCAGCAGGCTTTCGCCATCGGCCCAGGGGGCCACCTCATCGAGCGACACGCCGGCCAGTTCCGCCAGCGTCGGCAGCACATCGAGGGTGGAAACCGGGGTCTCCACAAGCCCCGCGCCCAGCCCCGGCGCGGCGATCATCAGCGGCACGCGCGCCGAGCCCTCGCGAAAGCTCATCTTGAACCAAAGCCCCCGCTCGCCCAGCATGTCGCCGTGATCGGATACGAATACGATCACCGCCTCCTGCCGCGTGTCTTCCAGCACCTGCAGGATCGCGCCGATCTTGTCGTCGAGATACGAGATATTGGCGAAATAGCCGCGCCGGGCGTGGGTGATGTGGTCTTCGGTGATGGTGTAGCTGCGCCAGTCATTGGCATTGAAGAGGCGTTTGGAATGCGCGTCCTGGGCTTCATAGCCGGGGTCGGGCACCGTCGGCAGCAGATGCGGGCAGTCTTCATACAGATCCCAGAACCGCCGTCGCGCCACATAGGGGTCGTGCGGATGGGTGAAGCTGACGGTCAGGCACCAGGGCCGCGCATCATGCCCGCGCGCCAGGTCGTAGAGCCGGGCCATGGCGTGATGGGCCACCTCGTCGTCATATTCCATCTGGTTGGTGATCTCGGCCACGCCCGCGCCGGTGACCGAGCCCAAATTGTGATACCACCAGTCGATGCGCTCGCCGGGTTTGCGCCAATCCGGTGTCCAGCCGAAATCGGCGGGGTAGATATCGGTGGTCAGGCGCTCTTCGAACCCGTGCAGCTGGTCGGGGCCGACGAAATGCATCTTGCCCGAAAGCGTGGTGCGATACCCCGCGCGGCGCAGATGATGCGTGAAGCAGGGTATGCTCGATGCAAACTCGGCGGCATTGTCATAGACCCCGGTGCGGCTGGGCAGCTGGCCGGACATGAAACTGGCCCGCCCCGGCGCGCATAGCGGGCTGGCGGTATAAGCATTGGCAAAGCGCGCCGAGCGCTCGGCCAGGCGCTTGAGGTTGGGCGCGTACAGCCAGTCGGCGGGGCCGTCGGGAAACAGCGTGCCGTTGAGCTGATCGACCATCAGCACCAGGATATTGGGGCGTTCGGTCATTTCGCGCGCTCCAGTTCGGCATCCAGATAGGCCTCGACCTGGGCCGCCGCCGCCGCGCCGTCGGTGCTGCCACTGCCCAGCGCGGCATGCAGATACACCCCGTCGATCATAGCCGCGATGCCCAGCGCCACGGTTTCGGCCCGCGCCCCGACGAGCGGGCGCAGCGCGTGGCGCAGATTCGAGGTCAGCCGGCGTTGATAGACGGTCAGTAGACGCCTGGCCTGTTCCTGCGACTGGGCGAGCACATAGAAGTTCAGCCAGGCCGCCACCACCTCGCGCCGAAAGCTCGTCGGTGTGAACGAAGCGCGAATCACTGCCTGTGCGCGCTCGCCGGGGCTGCGCGCCGCCGCCAGCGCGCCGCGCACTTCGGCACTGTAGAGCGAGAGCACATGGCGCATGGCGGCGAGAAACATCGCTTCCTTCGAGCCGAAATAGTGATGCGCCAGCGCCGAGGACATGCCCGCGCGCTTGGCGATTCGGCTTACCGTCACCTCCAGCGAGCCGGCGGCGCCGATCTCGCTGATTGTGGCCTTGATCAGCGAGGCGCGTCGTATAGGCTCCATACCAAGCTTGGGCATTTTCGTTGCTCCGCTACGGGGCCGGGTAATGCCGGGCCGGGAATAAGGGCTTTGCACTTTGCTAGACGATTGTTTATTGACCAGTCAATCAACAACCGCGTCAACCAACAGGAGATGACCATGCGTCGTATCACCCTCGCCGCTGCAACCGCCGCTGCCACGCTGGCCGCCGCGCCCGCGCTGGCCAATTGCGACACGGTGCGCTTTTCCGATGTCGGCTGGACCGACATCACCGCCACCACCGCCGTAGCCAGCACCGTTCTCGAGGCGCTGGGCTACCACACCCAGACGCTGGTCCTGTCGGTGCCGGTAACCTACACCTCGATGGCCAATGGCGATATCGACGTATTCCTGGGCAACTGGATGCCCACCATGGAGGCCGATATCGCCCCCTATCGCGAGGCCGGCACCGTCGACACCGTGCGCCGCAACCTGACCGGGGCGAAATACACGCTGGCCGCCAATTCCCATGCCGCCGGGCTGGGCATCGGTGATTTCGCCGATATCGCCGCGCATGCCGATGCGCTGAACAACCGCATCTACGGCATCGAGCCGGGCAATGACGGCAACCGCCTGATCATCGACATGATCGAGGACGATGCCTTCGGGCTGGGTGAATTCCAGCTGGTGGAAAGCTCCGAGCAGGGAATGCTGAGCCAGGTGGCGCGCGCCGAACGGCGTGGCGAGCCTGTGATCTTCCTGGGTTGGGAGCCCCACCCGATGAACGCCAATTTCGAGCTGACCTATCTTGCCGGCGGTGACGATTGGTTCGGCCCCGATTATGGCGGCGCCGAGGTCTATACGAACACCCGCGCCGGCTATGTCGAGGAATGCCCGAATGTCGGCCAGTTCCTGCAGAACCTGGAGTTCACGCTGGAAGCCGAGAACCAGATCATGGCCGCCATCCTTGACGATGGCCAGGACCCGGGCGACGCCGCGCGCGCCTGGCTGGCCGCGAATATCGACGATCTTGGCCCCTGGCTCGAGGGCGTAACAACGCGCGAGGGCGGCGATGCCATGGCCGCGCTGACCGCTTCGCTCGACTGACGTTACAGCGCAACGATACGCCGGGCCGCGCCAGCGCGCGGCCCGGCCGCAGCTTGAGGCAAGTCCCCCATGCTTGACTGGCTTTCCAGCCTCGTCACCGATGCGAAAATCCCGGTCGGGCGCTCGGTTGCCGATGTCTTCCTGTGGATGCAGGACAATTTCGTCACCTTTTTCGACAATGTCGAACACGGGATGCGGCAGGGCGTGAACACGCTGCTGGCGGCGCTGACCACGCCACACCCGTTGATCATCATCGCCATCTTCGCCGTCATCACCTGGGCATTGCAGCGAAACTGGGTGCCGGTGCTGATCGTCACGCTGTGCGCACTTTTCGCACTCAATCAGGGCTACTGGCTGCTGACCATGCAGACGCTGACACTGGTGCTGGGCTCGTGCTTTCTGTGCATGGCCATCGGCGTGCCGCTGGGTATCTTCTCGGCGCATCACCCGCGTTTCTACCGCTGGCTGACCCCGGTGCTGGATCTGATGCAGACGCTGCCCACCTTCGTCTATCTGATCCCGGTGCTGGTGGTGTTCGGGCTGGGCATGGTGCCGGGGCTGGTGGCGACTGTCATCTTCGCACTGCCCGCGGCGATCAGGCTGACCGAGTTGGGCATCCGCTCGACCCCCACGGCGCTGACCGAGGCCGCCACCGCCTTTGGCGCCACCGGCTTTCAGCGCATCTGGAAGGTCGAGCTGCCCTGGGCCTTTCCGCAGATCATGACCGGGCTCAACCAGACCATCATGCTGTCGCTGTCGATGGTGGTGATTGCCGGTCTGGTGGGGGCGCCGGGGCTGGGCGTGCCGGTGGTGCGCGCGCTCAACCAGGTCAACGCTTCGCTGGGGTTCGAATCGGGCGCGGTGATCGTGGCGGTGGCGATCATGCTGGACCGCATGCTCAGGGTGGAGCGCAGGACATGAGCCAGGCCGATGTGAAGACGCCGCCCGCGGCGGCCGCCCCGGATGCGGGCGAGGGCAACCCCGCCGGGGTGCAGCCCACGGTATCCTTCCGCAATGTCTCGATCGTCTTTGGCGACAATCCGTGGAAGGCGATCCCGCTGATGGAAACGGGCCAGAGCCGCGCCGACATCCAGCGCGAAACCGGGCAGGTTCTGGGCGTGCATGACTGCTCGCTCGATGTGGCCGCCGGCGAGATCGTGGTGCTGATGGGGCTGTCGGGTTCGGGCAAATCGACGCTCTTGCGCGCCGTGAACGGGCTCAATCCGATCGTGCAGGGCGATGTGCTGGTCAATGACGGCACGGAAATGGTGAGCGTGCCCAAGGCGGGGCCACGCACGCTGCGCCGGCTGCGCACGCGCCATGTGGCGATGGTGTTCCAGCAATTCGGCCTGCTGCCCTGGCGCTCGGTGCGCCAGAATGTGGGGCTGGGGCTGGAACTGGCGGGCATGGGCCGGCGAGCGCGCCACAAGCGCATCGAGGAACAGCTCGAGCTGGTCGGGCTGTCGCAATGGGCCGATCGCAAGGTAAGCGAGCTTTCGGGGGGCATGCAGCAGCGCGTGGGGCTGGCGCGCGCCTTCGCAACGCAAGCGCCGATTCTGCTGATGGACGAGCCCTTCTCGGCGCTCGACCCGCTGATCCGCTCAAGGCTGCAGGATGAATTGCTCGATTTGCAGAAGCGGCTGCAACGAACCATCATCTTCGTCAGCCACGATCTTGACGAGGCCTTCAAGCTGGGCAACCGCATCGCCATCATGGAGGGCGGGCGCATCATCCAGTGCGGCACGCCGGCCGAGATCTACACCAACCCGGCGAATGAGTATGTGGCCGACTTCGTGGCGCATATGAACCCGCTGGGCGTGCTGCGCGCCGCCGATGCCGCGGTGCCGGCGCCGCATCCGGTGCCCGCGGGCGAGACGCTGCCGGCCAGCACCCCGCTGCGCGAGGCGATGGCGGTGCTGGTGCGTGCGCGCGGCCCGGTGCTGCTGACCGAGGGCGGGCAGGTGACCGGCATGCTGACCGATGCCGGCGCAGTGCGGGCGCTGGTCGCGCGCGAGCATTGATCTGCGCTCCATGTGATTGCACCGGGGCAGGCACGGGCAGAAATACGGGCTGAAGTATTCAACCCGTTCGGAACGGATATCACTTGGCATGCCGGCGCGACCGGGCCCTGCGCTCAGCGCGGGCGGGCGCTGACCATCACCCAGACCAGCCGCCCGTCGCCGGCAACGGCCACGCCAAGGCCGAAATCCTGCACCCCCGCCGCCAGCACATTGGCGCGGTGCCCGGGCGAGCCCATCCAGCCGGCGACGGCCTGCGCCGGCGTGTTCTGGCCCAGCGCGAGGTTCTCGTTCGCCATCGAATACCAGTAGCCCAGCCGCCGCAGCCGCAGGCGCAGGCTGCCGCCAAGCCGGCCGCGATGGGTAAGCCGCTCGCGGCTGGCCAGGCCGCAGGCATGGCCCTGCGCCGCCAGCGTCAGCCGGCGCGATGCCGCCAGCGCCGGCAGCCCGGCCCGTGCGCGCTCGTCATTGACCTGCCGCAGCACGCTGTCGCGCAGCGCGGCCAGATCGGCAGGCGTGTCGCAAAGCTGCGCCAGCGCCGGCGCGGCCGGCACCAGCGCCAGAAACAGCGCCGCCACAAATGCATTCAGCCATCGCATGCGCCACGCTTCCATGGCCGCTAGACCCCGCCGCGCGGGTCTTGCACCGCGCGCGCATCGGCAGCCGTCGCCCGCGCCTCGGCGCGGCGCACCGCCTGCTCGCGCAGCGCGATGAAGATCACGGCCGAAGCGATTACCGCCCCGCCCAGCACCACGAACAGATCAACCGCTTCGCCAAACAACATTGCCCCCAGAATTACCGCCCAGATAAGTTGTAGCGCCGTTACCGGCTGGGTCACCGAAACCGGTGCTGCGGCAAAGGCCAGCGTCATCGTATAATGCCCCGCGGTGGCGAAGAAGGCGACCAGAAGCAGCCATGCAAGCTGCGAGCCCGTAACCGGCACCCAAACCGCCCAGGCAAAGGGCGCCAGGCCGATGGTGACGGTGATCGACAGCATGCCCACGATCATCGGCGGGCTGTAGCGGCCGGTCATCTGCTTGGTCAGCAGGTAGGAAACGCCCATCATCAGCGCCACGGCCAGCATGGCCATATGCCCCGGCGAGAGTTCGCGAAAGCCAGGGCGCAGCATGATCATTGCGCCGATCACGGCCGCGGCGATGGCGGCAATGCGACGCAGCCGCAGCCGCTCGCCCAGAAACATGGCCGCCCCGAGGGCGACATAGACCGGTGTGAGGTAGTTCATCGCCGTGACTTCGGCCAGGGTGATTTTCGTCATGGCATAGAACCACAGTATAACGGCGACGGTATGCACCGCCCCGCGCAGCCCGAAAAGCACCCAGCCCTGCCGGTCGGGGCGCGCGGCGCGCATCGCCGGCAGCATCGGCAGCAGGAAGACCAGACCCAGCAGATAGCGCAGAAAGGCCGATTGCGCCGGCGGGACGGCATCGCCCATATGCTTGACCACCGCGGTCATGCCCACGAACATGAATCCGGTGAGGACCATCCACAACACCCCGGCAAGGGGGCGGTTTTCGGTTGCCGGGACCGAAGAACTTAACGCGTTCATGATTATTTTCTGCGGGTTTTGGCGGGAAATGGCAAGGGGCGGGGCGCGGCGAAGACAGTGGCGGAACCGGCACCGACCTAGCCTGCCTTTCCGCGAGGCGAAAGGAGTAGAAAGCGATGATTGATGAAACCGCGCAAGGGCCCGGGCACTACGAGCCCCTTCCGCTGCCCGATCGCGTGCAGTTGCCCCCCGAAAGCGCGCAGGCGGCGGCCCAGGATTTCCTGCGCTACATGCGCAAGCGCCATTCGGTGCGCGATTTCGCGCCCGACCCGGTGCCGCGCGCGCTCATTGAAGCGTGCATCGCCGCTGCCGGGACGGCGCCATCGGGGGCCAATCAGCAGCCCTGGCATTTCGCGGCCATCGCCGACAAGGCGATGAAGGCGCGCATCCGCGAAGCGGCCGAGGCCGAGGAAGAGGCGTTCTATGCCGGCGGCGCGGGCGATGCATGGCTGCGCGCGCTGGAGCCGATCGGCACCGGCGCCGCGAAACCGCATCTGACCGTGGCGCCCTGGCTGATAGTGGTTTTCGCGCAGCGTTACGGCATCGATGCGAGCGGCGCGCGCAACAAGCACTACTATGTGCCCGAAAGCGTGGGCATCGCCACCGGTTTTCTGATCGCGGCGCTGCACCATGCCGGGCTGGTCTGCCTGACGCATACGCCCAACCCGATGAAGTTTCTCAACACGCTGTGCGCGCGCCCGGCGCAGGAGAAGCCGGTGATGATACTGCCGGTGGGTTACCCGGCCGCCGATGCCGTGGTGCCGGCGGCGGCCAAGAGCAAGAAGCCTCTGGGCGAGATCATGAGCGTGTTCGACTGATACGGTTTCCGTTTGATCACTTCGGCAAGCACGGGCGGCGACCGACCCCGGGCGGAAGCGAAGCGCCCGCCCGGGGGGGCGGTCGGCGCTGCCCCGGCTGGCGCCCGGGCGGGGCACTGCCCCCGCGCTACCGCGCGGCTCAAGCGGGCGGG